>JBEVLE010000549.1:0-4610 GCA_040509335.1 Longimicrobiaceae bacterium
CGGGGCCCGCCCCCCCGCCGCGCCTCCTCCCGGGGCGGAGCCGCCTTGCTGGCGTGCGGCTCCGCCCCGACATTTGTGAGGCCCACGCCGCCGCCCGCCGGGTCGGGCGGATCCAACAGGTGTTGCGGCCCTGCATGGAGCGCGGGGGACGCGCCCGCCGGCCTTCCGGGCGCGAGCCGCGCGCCCGCTGGCCTTTTCCCGGCCGGCGGCGCCGCGGGAGGGGGAGCGCGCCCGGCATGCGGCGTGCTTTCCCGCACCCCCGGACGACCCCGTGCACCTTCCGCATCGGCTCGCCTCACTGTCCCGACTCACCGGATCGCCATGAACCGTCCGCGCCGTCGCTCCGCATGGAACGTCTGCCTCGCCGTGCTGCTCGCCCTCGCCGCCCCGCCGCTGGCCGGGCAGAGCGTGACCAGCGGCACGCTTGAGGGGACCGTCCGGAGCGCCGATGGTAGCCTGCTGAACGACGCAAGCATCCTCCTGACCGACGCCACCGGCGGCTCCACCCGCGCCCTGGCGATCTCCCCCGGCGGGCGCTTCGCCGCCGGCTTCCTCCCCTCCGGCAGCTACGACCTGCTGGTGGAGCGCATCGGCTACGCGCCGCGCCGGCTGCGCGGGGTGACGCTGCGGCCCGGACAGCACGTGGAGCTGCGCGTCGTCCTCGCCCCCTCCGCGCCCACGGCGGAGCGGGTGGACTCCGCCGCCTGGAGCTCCGGGGTGCTGGCGGGCTCGCGGGCCGGGCTGGCGCAGTGGTTCACGCCGCTGGAGGTGGCGGGGCTCCCCTCGGAGCGCTTCGCCATCGACGAGCTGGCGCGGCTCTCCAGCATGGCCGGACCGGGGCTGGAGGTGGAGGGGCTCCCCGCCCGCATGACCGCGGTGGTGATCGACGGCGTCCCCTTCGCCGCGGCGCGCCGCCCCGGAGCGGCGGCGGACCCGGCGGGGATGGTGGCCTTCCCCCTCCAGGTGCTGGAGCAGGCGGAGCTGGTCACCGGCTCCCCGGACGTGGAGTGGAGCGGCTTCGGAGGCGGGGCGCTGAGCGGCTACACGCGGCGCGGCACGCGCGACTTCCGCGTCGGGGCCTTCGGCAGCTGGGGCGCGGGCTCGCTGGAAGGCTCGGACCCGTTCGCCGGCGATGCGGTGTCGCACGGCTCCATGCAGGGCGGGGTGCTGCTCAGCGGCCCCATCGTCCGCGACACCGCCAGCTTCGTGCTGGGGGTGGAGGCGCGCCGCTTCGAGACGCCGCTGCAGTACGGCCTCGCCTTCGCGGCGGCCTCGGACAGCGTGGCGGGGCTCGCCGAGGATGCCTACGGGGTGTCGCTGGGCGGCGCGGACGGGCGGCTGCTGACCACAGAGGTGCTGTCCGGCTTCGGGCGGCTGGACTGGCAGTTTTCCGACGCGACGGCGCTCACGGTGCGCGGCAACCTGGCCGCGGTGAGCGCGCCGGACGACGGCGCGGGGGCGTGGCTGGGCCGCGCGGGCGGCGGATCGGAGGGGATGGACCTGTCGGGCGCGGCCACGCTCGCCTCGCAGCTCTCCCCCACCCTGGCGCAGGAGGCCCGCGTGGGGGTGGACGTGAGCCGCCGCGACCGCTCGGCGGACGCGGACGGAGCGTTCCCCGCCACCTCCATCGCCGCGGCCGGGCTGCTGCTGGGCGCCGGCGGCTACGCGGGCGACTTCGCGCGCACCACCTTCCACGCCTCCGAGACGCTCCAGTACCGCGCCGGCGTCCACCGCATCAAGGGCGGCGCGGCGGTGAGCGCGGCCCGCTACGAGGGGAGCTACGTCCCGGACGGGACGGGCGAGTTCTTCTTTTCCACGCTGGACGCCTTCGCCGGCGGGCAGGGGCTGTTCGTGCAGCCGGCGGGGACGCTCCCCACGGCCAGCTTCACCCTCCCCCGCTTCTCGGCGTACCTGCAGGACAGCTGGACCACGGCGCCGGGGCTGGAGATCCTCCTGGGGCTCCGCGCCGACATCGACGTGCTCCCGGACGGCGAGGCGAGCCTCAACGAGGATTGGGAGGAGCTGACCGGGCTGGACAACTCGGCCGTCGGCAAGGGCAAGGTGATGCTGGGGCCGCGCGCCGGCTTCCAGTGGGACCAGGGGGAGCAGCACCGCTGGGTGGTGCGCGGCGCGGCGGGGATCTACTTCGACGCGGCGGACCCGGCGGTGATCGGCGAGGTGCTTGCCAACGACGGCGCCCTGCGGGTGCGCCGCGGCGCCGGCTCGCTGGCCGGCTGGCCCGGCTTCCCGCAGAGCGTGGGGACGGATACGGGGCCCACGCTGTCGCTGCTGGCCCCGGACTACCAGGCGCCGCGCAGCGCGCGCGGCAGCCTAGGGATCAGCCGCGCCCTGGGCACGGCGGGGACGCTTCACCTGTCGGCGGCCTACCGGCGCACCGACTTCCTCCCCCGCCGCACGGACCTCAACCTGGCGACCACCCCCGCGGCGACCGACGCCGACGGGCGGGCGGTCTACGGGACGCTGGCCAAGCAGGGGGCGCTGCTGTACGCGCAGCCGGGCTCCAACCGTCGCTTCGGCGGCTTCGACCGGGTGTGGGCGCTCAACACCGACGGGTGGTCGGAGTACCGGGCGGCGACGGTGGCCTTCGAGCACCGCCCGGCCACGGGGCTGGCGGCGTTCGGGAGCTACACCTTCTCGGACACGCAGGACAACTGGGTGGGCGCGCGCAGCGGCTGGGCGGACGCGCAGCTCCCGCCCTTCCCGGGCGCGGACGACGACGCCGACTGGACGGAGGGGCGCTCGGACTTCGACGTGCCCCACCGCGCGGTGGTGGGGGCGGAGCTGAGCCTGGGCGGTCGGATCGCGCCGCGCCTGGCGGCGCTGTACCGGTTCCGCTCGGGCTACCCCTTCACCCCGGGCTTCCGCCCGGGGGTGGACGCCAACGGCGACGGCTCGGCGCGCAACGACCCGGCCTTCGTGGACGACGACGTGCCCGGCTTCGCGGAGGCGCAGGACGGGTGGGAGTGCCTGGGCAGCCAGGTGGGCGGCTTCGCGGAGCGCAACGCCTGCCGCGAGCCGGGGGTGCACGCGCTGGACGCGCGCATCTCCTTCGACCTGCTGCGCGGCGGCCGCCGCTCGGCGAGCCTGGTGGTGGACGGGCTGAACCTGCTTTCCTCGGACGAGGGGGAGGTGGACCGCGCCCTGTACCTGGTGGACCCGGCGGGGGCGCTGGGGACGGCGAACGGGCAGGTGACGGTGCCGCTGTCGGCCAATCCCAACTTCGGCGACCCGATCGCCCGCTTCGCGACCGGCCGCACCCTCCGCATCGGTTTCCAGGTGAGCTACTGACATGCGCAATCTCTCGCTCTACGCGCTCCTCCTGGGCGCCGCGGCGCTCGCGGCCGGGTGCGACTCCAGCGGCGGCGTCCTCGAGGTGGACGCGACGGGGTCGGTCGCCGGGGGGGTGTACCGCGACGTGAACGGCAACGGGATCCCCGACTCGCCCTCGGACCAGCCCTTCCGCGGCGTGGAGGTGCGGCTGGTGTCGCCCGGCTCCGGCGCGGTGGTGGCGCGGGCCACCACCGACACCGCGGGGGTCTACACCATCCGCGACGTGCCGGTGGGGCGCTACCGGGTGACCCTGGACCCGGCGCGCCTGGGCGACAGCCTGCAGGCGACGCCGCTGGGCGAGGTCACCGTGGTCCCCGATTCCACCGTGCAGGCGGTGGTGCCGGTGAGCTTTCCCCGGATGACGGTGGCGGAGGCGCGCGCCCTCCCGGTGGGGCGCCGGGTGTTCGTGGAGGGTCTGGTGGTGGCCGCCTACGGCGACACGGCCCACGTGACCAGCGGCGGGCGCGGCATCCGCGCCACGCGGCTTCAGTCGCCCACCAGCATCGACCTGGGGAGCCTGCCGGGCGACAGCGTGCGCATCCTGGGGACCACGGGCCGCTTCCGCGGCCAGCCGATCCTGGACAACGCCACGATCTTCGTGCTCACCTCCATCATCAGCCTCCCCGCGCCCTCGGTGCTTTCCACCACGGCCGCGTCGGCGGGCGGGGGCGGGACGCTGGACGCGGTGCAGGTGCAGGTGAGGAACGCCACCCTGACCGACACGGTGAACGCGGACGGGCGCTCCTTCCTGCGCCTGGACGACGGCTCGGGACCGGTGGACGTGCCCATCGGCACCGGGGTCGCCTTCGCGAACAACCGCTTCATCCCGGGGCTGGTGGTGCACGCCACGGGGGTGCTGGTCCCGGGGACGCGCGACGGGAGCTGGTGGCTGCGCCCCAACTCCAGCCTGGAGGTGGTGGGCGAGGACTCGCCCTTCCGCCCGGCGGCCCCCACGGCGACCACGGCGGTGCGCGTCCCCGGCGGGGTGCGGGTGACGTGGGCGGACAACAGCGCCAACGAGACCGAGTTCCGGATCGAGCGGCGCGGCGGCAGCGTCGGCTCGCCCGTGGAGATCGCGAGGGTGGGCGCGGGGGTGCGGGAGTTCGTGGACATCTCCACCGCGCCGAACACGGCCTACGGGTACCAGGTGCGGGCGTGCAACAACAAGGTGTGCTCGGCGCCCTCCCCGGAAGCGGTCGTGCCGCCTGTCGTGACGCCGTAACGGCTGGCCGTTCGGCGTGCGGCGGGGCGGCCGGGAG
>JBEVLE010000550.1:0-4853 GCA_040509335.1 Longimicrobiaceae bacterium
CCCGCCGGGAGATCCCGGCGGGGGCGTCGTTCGTCGGTGGGGCCCGGTGGCTACGCGTCCGTGGCGCGTCCCGCCGCCGCCGCCGAGGAGCCGGCCAGCACGCCGTCCAGCTGCCCGAGCGCCGACTTCATGCCCTCGATCATCCCCATGTCCACCAGCTGCTGCATCGACTCCAGGCTGGTGAAGTGCGTGACGCTGGTGAACCGCGAGCCGCCGTCGGACGGCTCGAAGGTGAAGACCATGCGCATCGACGGCATGTCCTCGTTCGGGCTGCCGTCGTCGTGCGAGAAGCCGTCCTCCACCTCGATCCGGCGGTGCGGCTCCACCGCCAGGAAGCGCCACCAGCCGCGCGACGTGCTGCCGTCCGGCCCGGTCATGCGGTAGTCGGAGCGTCCTCCCACCTCCATGTCGTGCCGGGTGAAGGTGGCGGGCCAGCTTTCCGGTCCCCAGAACCGTTCCAGCTGGCGCGGGTCGGCGTACGCTTCCCAGAGGCGCTCGACGGGGACGGGGTACTCGCCGACCACGGTCAGGGTGAGGGCGTCCTCGTCTGAGGTGACGGACCTGATGGGCATGGCTCACTCCGGTTGGCTGGGGTGGGTGAACACGCGATCGAGCTGACTGAACCGGGCCCTCCAGAGGCCCTCGAGCCGGGCGAGCAGCTCGCGCGCCCGCGCGATCCGCTCCGGGTTGGCGGTGACGATCTTTTCGCGCCCCTGCGCCCGTTTCGTCACCAGCCCGGCCCCCTCCAGCACGGCGACGTGCTTCTGCACCGCCGCGAAGGACATGTCGTACCGCGCCGCGAGCGCCGAGATCGACGCCGCCTCCCCGGCCATGACGCGCGCGACGATGTCCCGCCGGGTCGCATCGGCCAGGGCCTGGAAGACGCGGTCGATCTCCGCGTCGCTGAGAGCAGAGGTTACAACCATGTGGTTGTAGGTTACGTCGCGGCTCGCCCCGGCGCAAGGGTTTCCCTGCCGGGCGCACGGGTCACCCCGCCAGGGCGGCGGCTCCCGTCCGCTCCGCGGCGGGCTCTTCCCGGGCCAGGAGACGCCTGCGGCGGCGGCCGCGCGAGATCCCGTCCAGCGTCATCAGCGGGCCCAGCAGCGCGTAGGTGAAGCCGGCCGCCGCCAGGCTGAGCGGGCCGCGGCCCAGCAGCGCGACGGCGACGGAAAGCACGCCCACGCCGACGTTGAGCAGCGCCGTGCGGACGTCGGCGCGGGTGTCGAAGCGCTCCACGGCGCTCAGGGCCAGCGCGTCCCGCACCCTCCAGGCGTGCAGGTACATCAGCGCGAAGAGCAGGAACACCGCCACGTACCCGCCGCCGTACACCGCCATCATCAGCGGCCCCTGCTCCAGCGTCACCATGGGCACGGGGGCGCCGTCCGCCCCCGCGACGAAGGGGATCCCCGAGGTGTAGAGCGCGATGACGTAGCTGAACACGAACTTGAGCGGGTAGATGAAGAACAGCACCACGAACAGGAGGAGGGCGTTGAGCACCGTGGTGGCCCGGTCGTGCAGCCCGTAGCGGCGGAAGAACAGGTACTGCGAGTGCCAGATCCAGAAGAGCACCGCGAACGACGCCGCGAAGGCGGGAAAGCCGCGCATGGCCTCCAGCATCTCCCCGAAGGTGCGCGGCACCTCCAGCGACACCACCAGCAGGGTGATGGCGAAGCCGAAGACGGCGTCGCTCAGCCCCTCCAGGCGCCCGACCTCCGTTCCCCGCCAGCGGAACCCGGCCTCCTCCCCGAGGCCCCGCGCCAGCATCGCGCTCCGGACCATGACTCCTCCACCCGCGAAAAAGGTGAGCGGCGTCCCGTGCCCGGGCGCCTACGCCCCGCTCCCCACCAGCGCCTCCACCTCCGCGACGGACACCGGGACGCCGCGCGTGGTGACCTCGTGCCCGTCCGGCGTGACGACGGCGTTGTCCTCGATGCGCACGCCGATCCCGCGCAGCTCCGCCGGCACGTCCTCCGCCGATTCGGGGACGTAGATCCCCGGCTCGATGGTGAGCACCATCCCCGGCTCCAGCGGGACGGGCCCGCCGCCGGGGCGGCGGTACGGCCCCACGTCGTGCACGTCCAGCCCCAGCCAGTGGGAGGTCTGGTGCATGTAGAAGCGCCGGTAGCCGCCGCCCTGCACCAGCTCGTCCACGTCGCCGGCCAGCAGCCCCAGCTCCACCATGCCGCGGGTGAGCACGCGGACCGCGGCGTCGTGCGCGTCCAGCACCGGCACCCCCGGGCGCACTGTCGCGAGCGCGGCCTCCTCGGCCTCCAGCACGATCTCGTAGACGGCGCGCTGGGCCGGCGAGAAGCGCCCGGACACGGGCCAGGTGCGGGTGATGTCGGCGGCGTACATCCCCACCTCGGCGCCGGCGTCGATCAGCACCAGCTCGCCGTCCCGGGCGCGGCGGTCGTTGGCGACGTAGTGCAGCGTGGTGGCGCCCGCCCCGGAGCCCACGATGGTGGGATACGCCGGGCCGCCGCCCCCGGCCCCGCGGAAGTGGCCGTCCAGCACGCTCTCCAGCTCCCACTCGCCGATGCCCGGGCGGGCGGCGCGCATGGCGGCCAGGTGGCCCCCGGCGGTGATGCGGGCCGCGCGCCGGTGCAGCTCCAGCTCGGCGGGCTCCTTGACCACCCGCATCTCCGCCAGCAGGGTGTCCGGATCGCGGACCACCAGCGGCGCCGTGCCGGAGCGCTGCCGCCACTTCCGGAAGCCGCCCATCAGCCCCAGCATGCGCCGGTCCATCTCCGGGTGGGCGCCCAGGGCGTACACCACCTCCTCGGCCGGGCGGAGCAGGTCGCGGAGGTGCGCGTCCAGCTCGCCCAGCGGGTACGCGGCGTCCGCCCCGTAGCGCTCCCGGGCGCCCTCCACGCCCAGCCGCGGCCCGCTCCACGCTTCGCTCTCCGGGTCGCGCGGGCGCACGAACAGCGTGAAGCGCCGCTCCGGGTCGTGCGGCGTGAGCACGGCCACCGCCTCCGCCTCCGGGAAGCCGGTGAGGTAGTGGAAGTCGCTGTCCTGCCGGAAGCGCACCTCGGTGTCGCGCGAGCGGAAGCGCTCGTGCGCGGCCGGGAGCACGGTGACCGCCTCGCCCGCCATGCGGAGGTAGCGCTCGCGCCGCGCGCGGAAGGCCTCCGCGGGAAACCCGGGAACGTCGTGGCCGTGGGCCATGCGGTGGATTGGTCGGAAGTGAATCGGGAACGATCGCGGAAGCGGACGGGGAGCCGCGTGCGGTCAGATCGCGGCGCGGATCGCCTGCTGCACGCGCGGCGCGAGCTCGCCCCACGACGCCTCCGGCGCCTTGGTGACGGTGACGAAGTCGGCGACCATGAACACGCCGCGCACCCCTTCCAGCGCCATCACCGCCGCCGCGACGGGATCCCCCGCCGCGGACTCCGCCGAGTCGTACGTGCGCCCGTGGCGCCCCTCCACCAGCGTGCGCCCCACGGTGAACTTGCCCGCCTGGGGGTTGGGGGTGTTCTCGAACCTGACCTTGGGCTTCGCCATGCCGCACCGCGCCGGGGGAAAGGACCGTGCGCCGCCCGGCGCGCGAGCGGGAAAGGATAGGCGCGCCCCCGCGCCGGAAGCAAGCGGCGCAGCCCGGCCCCGGCGCCGGCCGGGGGCACGCCCGGGCCCGCAGCCGTCCGTTAGACCTGTTCCATCCACCCCCGGCCGCTATCTTGGAACCGGGACGGTGCAACCATCCGGGTGGACGGCGGGTACACGGAGGCTCTCTTGTAGGCGCAACTCCCTGCGGTTATAATGGTTGCGCCGCAGCACACGCATTCTCCGGCCCCGCGCCGGCGCCTGTCTCCCGCCGGGTGGACCCGCTCCGCCCGGCCATCGGTCCGTCACCGGCTCCCACGCGCATGATCCTCCGCAACGCCCGCACGCTGCTCGCGCTCGCCCTGCTCCCCGCCGCCGCGGCCGCTCTCGAAGCGCAGGCACCGCGCCCCGCCCTGGCGAAGGACGCGCCGGCGTGCGCCCGCACGGACTTCGCGGCGCTGCGCCGCAACCCGTCGCCGGCGGAGATGCGCTGCCGCTACGGGATGAGCGGGCCGGGGCGCTTCGGGCTGGCGGAGTACATGGACGTGCCGGTGTACCAGCCCGCGAACCCGCTCCCGGGGACGCACGTGGTGGGGAACCCCGGGCTCCCGCACCCCATGCGGGGCGAAAGCTACGAGGCGTGGGAGTGGCGTGTGCTGCGGACCTCCTACGGCCCGGAGGCGAGGAAGGCGCACCGCGGGCTGGAGGTGCTGCACCCGCTGTTCGCGGAAAAAATCATCCGCCTGGAGCGGGCGCTGGGGGAGGCCGGGATCCGCTTCGGCCGGCGCGAAACGTGGCGCCACCCGGACCGGCAGGCCTTCCTGTTCCAGCAGGGGCGCTCGCGGCCGGGCTCCTTCGCCACCAGCACGCTGACCTCGTGGCACTCGCGGGTGGACCGCGACGGCCGCCCGGCCGGTGTGGCGGTGGACTACGACGTGCCGGCGGCGCAGATGCCGCGCTTCCACCAGGTGGTCCGCGCGGTGGGGCTGGAAAGCTACGGCGCCGACTCCAACGACCCCGGCCACGTGTTCCTCCCGGGCGAGGAGAGCGTCCCCGCCGCGGAGGTGGCGATGCTGCGCATCATGCCGCGCGTCCCCGTGGTGACGCTGGCCACCGGCCGCCCGGCCACGGAAAGCGTCACCCGCGCGGCGATCCGCGAGCTCCGCGAGCGGGTGCACGAGCTGGTCTCCTTTCCGCTGGCGGCGCCCCGGGTGGAGGCGGTGCTCTCGCGCCGCCACGCCCCCGGCGTGCGCGCCGCGGCGAAGCCCGCGGCGGGGGCGGCGGCGCCGGCGCGCTGAGCCGAGGACGGG
>JBEVLE010000551.1:0-5216 GCA_040509335.1 Longimicrobiaceae bacterium
GCTCTCCCGCCCAGGGGGTTCCCCACCACCGCTTGCGGGGGAGGGGAGCGCGAAGCGCGGGGGAGGGGGCCGCCCGCCGCCGCACCGACACCGGCTTCGACCGACGACGCTCTCCCGCCGCAGGGGGTTGTCCCTCCCCCGGTCCGTTTCGGGGGAGGGACAGGCGCGGAGTGCGCGCCCGGGTGGGGGCCCGCGCCGGCGCCCAACCGCCCGAACCAGTAGCTCATCTTCACCACGAAGATGTTCTGCGGGCGTTGGCGGAAGACGTCGGGGGCGTCGCGCGAGAGGTCGAAGTCGCCGAAGAGCTCCTCGCCGCTGCGCTGCTGCTGCCACACCAGGAAGAGCGTCGATCCCGGCCGGTACTCCCAGCGCACCACCGCGTTTCCGCGCAGGGAGCGGAAGTTGAAGTCGGGGTTGTCGAAGGTGAAGTTCGCCGTCGCCGGGTTCCGGTCGGGGTCCAGGACGTAGCTGTCGCTCTCCTCGTCCAGGCGGATCTGCGCGGCGTCGAACGCGCGCTTCTCCATCTCGCGCGGGCGGACGAACTCCTTGAAGCGCGTGTACCGGCCGCTGGCCACGTACGGCTGCGCGAACAGCTCCAGCGTCAGCGTGGGCGAGAACGTCCAGTTGAGCCGCGTGTCCATGTACAGCGTGTGCTGCGTCAGGTCGGCGAAGACGGCGCGCTGCCCCAGCATCTCCGTGGCGGTCTCGTCGGCGAAGCGGTCGACGAAGCCGGTGCGCGACTCGTCGTAGCCGTAGCCGGGGCCGGCGGAGATCTCCACGTTGGACGCCGGCTTCACCCGCAGGCTCAGGTCCATGCTGTAGCTCTCCGCCCCGTCGGTGTTGCGCGACCAGCTGGGGCTGGCGGTCAGCACCAGCGCCTTGCGGTAGTCGGTGTTGAAGTTGGCGCGGTAGAAGAGGTAGCCGGCGCGCCGCACCACCGGGCCGCCGCGGGTGAGCCGGTCGTCGTCCGCGTCGGGGCTCCAGATGACGAAGTTGCTGAAGCTCCAGTAGTTGGGGAGCTGCGTGCTCATCCACGCGTGCAGCTCGCCGTCGGTGCGGTCGCCGTCGAAGTTGTACTGCTGCTGGCCGCCCACGATGGCCTGGAAGCGCCGGTACCACCGCGTGGGCGTGTTCCACGACCGGAGCAGGTTGGCGTTGAACCAGAGGAAGTCCGACCGGGTGACGAACCCCAGGTCGTTGGCCTCGAAGCCGGGGCTGCGGACCTTGGAGTGCGCCTCCCACTGCCAGCTCCCCGCCTGCTTCGCGACGCGCGCGTACCCGGCGAAGCCGCGGAGGCTGGTGGCCAATGGGTCGTAGCGGTCGGAGAAGACCCCGTTCCCCCCGTGGTCGCGGTCCGGGCGCTGGAAGTAGCGCGCCGAGGAGCGCTGCAGCCGCAGGATCGCCGCGGGGTCGCCGCTCACCTGCGACGCGGCCAGGTTGCCGCGCAGCTCGTATGCCCGCTTCGCCCACGTCAGCGTCCAGTCCACCCCCGCCGCCTCGGCGTGCTCCGGGACCTGGTGGGCGAGCGAGTCGTACCCGAACCGCCGCGCCACCGAGGTGGCCATGGCGCCCACGATGGCGTCGCCGCCGCGCATGGTGCGGCGCAGCCGCCCCACGAAGTAGTTGCTGAGCGGCTCCACCTCGCGGCGGACCCCCGGCGCCTCGCCGTAGACGAGCCCCGCCTCCTCGGAGCCGGTGACGGCGTCCAGCACCCCCACCTGCCACCCTCCCCGGAAGCGGCCGGTGACCTTCGCCGCGCCCAGGATGTCGGTGCTCTCGGGCACGTCCCAGAACTGCGGCTGGCCCGGGAGCCCCCCCTGCGGCCGCCGCCCGATCCGCCGCGAGTAGAAGAGCGACATGCCGTTGGCGTTGCTGCACGTGAAGCAGCTCAGCCCGCCGAAGCTGAAGAGCCCGCTCCCTTCCACGAAGAAGGGGCGCCGCTCCTCGAAGAAGGTCTCGAAGGCGCTGAGGTTCACCGTGGCCGGGTCCACCTCCACCTGCCCGAAGTCGGGGTTCAGCGTGGCGGACAGGGTGACGCTGGAGCCCAGCAGCGCCTTGACGTCGGCGCCCACGCGCACGTTGTACGCGCTGGCGTCCTGGAACGGGCTCCCCGGCTGGGTGGGCGCCACGTACGAAGCGCGCGCCACGGTGTAGGGGAGCACCTCCAGCCCCTGCGGCCGCCGCTCCACGCGGATCCCCTCCAGGTGGCCGAAGCGTGCCGGGCCGCCCGTGTCGTTCTTGCCCCAGAACGACCACATGGAGATTTCGTTGACGCGCTGCGAGTAGCGCCACACCTGCATCCCCCAGGTCTGGTCCGCCTCGCGCGAGAAGCGCAGCTGCGAGAAGGGGATGCGCAGCTCGGCCGTCCACCCGGCCGAGTCCACCGCGGTGGCCGCCTCCCACACGGGGTCCCACGACGGGTCGGCGGTGGGGGTGGCCTGCCCGGCGTCGTTCTTCACCCCGGACGGGTTCACCAGGAACAGGGTGCGCCCGGAGTGGTCGTGGAAGGTGTCGAACACCAGCTGGAGATAGTCGCTCTCCGGGTCCTGGTCGTGGCGCACCAGGCGGGTGCGCACCCCCGCCGCGCCCAGCGAGTCGTACATGCGCGCTCCCACGTACAGCGCGTCCGCGTCGTACGCGAAGCGCACCTCGGTGCGCTGGGTGGCCGGGCGGCCCTCCTGCGGGTCCTGCTGCGTGAACCCGCCGGCGGCGGGGGCGGAGGCCCACACCGCCTCGTCCAGGCGGCCGTCCAGGGCGATGGGCGAGGTGCGCTCCACGGCCCGCACGGCCAGGTCGCGCGGGTGCTCTGCGCCGCTCTGCGCGGCCGCCGGTGCGGCGCCCGCGGCGGCCGCCAGGAGGAGCGCGGCGCCGGGGCGGAAGGCGAGGAAAGCCATGGGAGGGCGCGTCCGGGGTGTGCGTCCGGCCGCCGCGTCAGCGGCGCTCGCGGCGGACGGTGGCGGGGCCGTTGGTGGTGACCACCCGCACGGGGGCGCCGCCGGAGCCCAGCGTGGTCTTCACGCGGCGGCCGGAGCGGTACCCGTCCGAGAGCGGCAGGTCGATGCTGGAGGGGCCGTTGATGGTCCCCACCTCCAGCTCGGCGTTGTAGCCGCCGGGAATGGTGAGCGAGACCGGGCCGTTCTGCGCCTCGGCGTCCAGCCCCTGGCCGCTCCAGCGCGGACCGTCCAGCACCACGCTGAGGGGCCCGTTCTGGACGCGGGCGTTGACCGCGCCGCCCACGCGCCGCAGCGACACGGGGCCGTTCTGGGCGCGCAGCGTCATGCGGCCGGTGACGCCCTCCACGGACACCGGGCCGTTGTTGGCGGTGACGGACACGTCCTGCCGGCGCGGCACCTGGATGTCGTAGACGACGGACCAGTTCCTCCCGCGGGCCTGCTCCGGGCCCGTGGCGCGGATGCTGCCGCCGTCGGTGCGGATGGTCACCTGGCGCGCGATGTCGCGCGCCTCCTGCTCCGTGCGGGCGTGCGCCTGGATGCGGGCCGAGACCCGGATGTCGGTGCCGTCCCAGCCGCGCACGGAGGCGCCTCCGTTCTGCCCCCCGTCCACGGCGAGCGCGCCGCCGGCCCGGAGCGTGGAGGGGCGCACCTCGCAGAACTGCTCGCGGCTGCCGTTCCAGCGCCCGCCGCTCTCGCGGCAGTTCTCCAGCCACTCCGCGTCGGTGCGCTGGGCGTGGGCGGGGAAGGCGGCCAGCACGGCGAGGAGCGCGGCGGCGGTGGACAGGGTGGTGCGGGTGGTCACGGTCATTGGAGTCGGCTCCGCGGGAGATGTCGGGGTGGGTCCGGGTGCTGCACGGAAGCGGGCCGGCGACGGCCGGCCGCACCGCAATGGACACTGTCGGCCGCGAAAAGGTTTGAAGCCCGGTGCAAAAGAGGCGAACGGCCGCGGGAGCGGATGAGGGTCAGGGGATGAACCGCAGAGCGCTCCGGCGGACTCCGGTGTTGGTGGTCGGCCGGGGGCGGCTGCTCCGTCGGTGCGATACCCGAAGGGACTCGCAGAGCACTCGCCCACGCTCCGTGTGAGGGCGAGATCACGCTGGCTTCGAACAACGCACCTCCTGCGCAGCCTCCCCCGACCTCCCTGCGCAGATCGCAACGGCAAACTGCCTGACCTTCGGTCAGCCCTCCCCCAGAATTGGGGGAGGGTGGCGAGCATAAGCGAGCCGGGTGGGGGCCTCAGCGGACGCCAGCGCGAGCCCCGCGTGAGGGATTACGGCCCGAAGGGGCGAGACCCGGCGGCAGTTTGCCGGGGCTCGACTCCGTTAGGCAGCGTTGTTTGCTGCCTTACGGAGCCGAAGCCCGACCCCGGCGCCAGCCGGGGGCACGCCCGAACCCGCCGTTACTGCTTCTTCAGCAAGATGATCCCGGAAACCGTGCGCGCGGTGATCTCGGCGCCGCCCGACCCGCTGGAGAAGCGCAGCGTGGACATCCCCGGCGAGCTTTCCTGGCGGGTGGGCCTTGGCCCCAGGGCGCTCTCGATCTGGCCGCCGCCCAGGCTGCTGAGGTCGAAGTCCGCGGCGATCCCGGCCGGCACGCGCAGCTCCACGATGCCGCTGGTGCTTTCCAGGTGCAGCGAGCCGTCGCGCGGGACGCTCCCGACGAACACGGCCTTGCCCGAGGTGCTGCGGAGGGTGGCGCGGCGCAGCCCCCGGCCGGTCACCTGCACGTCGCCGCTGACGCTGGACGCTTCCACGAACCCGCGCGCCCGCGGGACCCGCACGTCGCCGCTCACCGTCCTGACCCGCAGCGTCTCGGTGGAGCCGGCCACGTCCACGTCGCCGCTGAGGCCCTCCACCGACACCATGCGCGGCGTACCCACGACGCGGAAGCTGCCGCTGGTGGACTCCAGGTCCAGCGCGCCGGTGACCCCCTCCACCACGATGTCGCCGGCGCGCGTCCTCACCACCACCCGGCTCCCGGCGGGGACGCGCACCACCAGGGCGCCGGGGCCGCGGGCGCGGACCGCCGTGGCTCCGCGCTCCCGGACCACGCGGACCTTGCCGTTCCCGTCGTCGTTGGGGGAGGTGGGGGTCACCACGCCGCGGCTCCACCCCCCCCCCCCCACCCCGCCCGCCCGCCCGCGCGCCCCCCCGCGGCGGCGTGGCGCCCTCTCCCCCCGCCCGGTGCTCCGGCGGTTCCTGTGCCGCCCCCCCAGGGTGTACGGCAGCCCGCTCGTGCGGGAAAGAGTCTCGACGTATTGCT
>JBEVLE010000552.1:0-5235 GCA_040509335.1 Longimicrobiaceae bacterium
GTGACCGGTCCCGCGGGCTTCGTCGCTCTCCGCTCGCGGAGCGAGCCTACTTCTCGTCGACGGCCTGCACCAGGGTCTGGAGCTGCTTGATCTTGAGCTTGCGCTCGCCGCGGGGGAGGGACAGGACCACCGTCTCGCCCACCTGCTTGCCCATCAGCGCCTGCCCGAGCGGGGAGGCCAGGGAGATCTGGTTGCTGTCGACGTCGATGAAGTCGCCGAAGACCAGCATGTAGGTCTCCTTCTCCTTGGTCCGCGTGTCCACCACCGTCACCGTGGAGCCGAAGCCCACGCGGTCGGCCGGGACCTGCGACAGGTCGATCTTGGACAGCTCGGCGGCCCGCTTGGTGAGGTGGTTGAGCCGCGCCTGGACGAACTGCTGCCGCTCCAGCGCCGACTTGTACTCCGAGTTCTCCCGGAGGTCGCCGTGCTCCACGGCCTTCTGGATGGCGCGGGGGAGCGTCACCTGGAGCTCGTGCGTGAGGCGCTCGATCTCCTCCGCCAGCTTGCTCTTGAGTTCTTCCAGCATCGCAGGGTATGGGGCAAAAAGGAACGTGCGCCCGCCAGGGAGGAGGGCGCACCATGTCCGGAGCCTAATGTAACAGCGACCGAGGGGACCGCGCCAGCCATCCGCGGGCGCGGGCGCGCCGGGGCGGCCTCAGCCCGGCAGGCGCACCGGCGTCGGGGCGGGGCGGGGGACCCGGGTGCCGTCGCCCAGCTGCCCGTCCTCGTTGCGCCCCCAGCAGACGGCGCGGTACGCCGAGGTCACCCCGCACACGTGGTGCGTCCCCGCGCTCAGCGACTCGAACACGATCCCCGGCACGGCGCCGCCGGCGGTCTGGCCCTCGTACCAGCACTGGGCCGCGCCGTCCGTGCCCAGCCCGCAGGCGCTGTAGCCCCCCGCCAGCACGGCGCGGAACGCGGTGCTCCACCCCATCCGGGTCGGCGTCCCCGGGTCGCGGCCGGAGCCGTAGCCGTAGCCCCAGCAGTAGCCCGCGCCGTCGGTTGCCACGCCGCAGGTCAGGTGGCTCCCCGCGTCCACCGAGGCGAAGCGCAGGCCGCCCGCGGCCCGGGTCGGCGCCGCCTGGTTGGTGAAGGAGCCGTCGCCGAGCTGCGCGTAGTAGTTCCACCCCCAGCAGAAGAGCTGGCCGCCCGCGGCGATGCCGCAGGTGGAGTTGCCCCCCGCGTCCAGCGCGGTGAAGAGCAGCCCGCCGGAAACGGGGACCGGGACGGGGCTGGGGGCGAGCGAGCCCGTCCCCAGCTGCCCCATCTCGTTGCTCCCCCAGCACAGGGCGCGCCCCTCGCGCGTGAGCCCGCAGGAGTGGTTCGCGTTCACGCTGACGCTGGCGAAGGTGTGCCCCCCGGCCACGGCCACCGGCGCGCTCCGCGCCACGGTGGTGCCGTCGCCGAGCTGGCCGGCGGCGTTGCCGCCCCAGCAGTACGCGCGCCCCTCCGGCGTCAGCCCGCAGCTGTGGAAGCCGCCCTGCGCGGACACGGCGGCGAAGCGGAGCCCGCCGGCCACGGGGGAGGGGAGCGTCCGCGAGGCGGTGCTCCCGTCGCCGAGCTGCCCGGAGTCGTTGCGTCCCCAGCAGTACGCCCGCTGCTCCCCCGTCACGGCGCAGCTGTGGAAGTCGCCCGCGCTCACGGACAGCACGGCGAGCGATGCCACCACGGTGATCCTCGCCGTGCGCGTGAACCCGTCCCCGACCGCCGTGACGGTCGTGGTCCCCAGCCCCCGGCCCGTGACGACACCCTCCGCGTCCACGCTCGCGACCGCGGGGCTCCCGGAGCTCCACGCCGCCTTCCGTCCGCCCACCTCGTTGCCGAAGCGGTCCACGGCCGTCCACGCCAGCCGCCGGGTGCCCCCCGGCTCCATGGCGGCCTCGGCGGGATCGAGGCGAACCTCCGTGGGGGCGCCCGCCCGCGCGGCGACGGCGAAGGCCACCTCCGCCGGGCCGGCGGTGGTCAGCGCCGCGGCGGACACCGCCTGCTCCCCCGCGCGCGTCCCCAGCGTCCACCGGGTGCTCGCCCGCCCGGCGTCGTCGGTGACGGCGCGCTGCGGCGCCACCGTCCCGGACCCCGGCGCGGCCCGCCAGTCCACGGCGACGCCCGGGACGCCGTGCCCGCGCGCGTCGGTGAGCCTCACCACCAGCGCCTGCGCCACCTGCGTGGCGACCTCCGCGGCGGCCGGCCGCGCCCCGGCCGCGAGCCGCCCGGGCGCCCCCGGCGGCTCGGCCGCCGAAGGCTGCTCGCACCCGGCGAGGACCGCCAGGAGCGCGACGAGGAGCAGGGGAAACATGTGCATCGCAGGGAAACGCCGGGTGGAACGAGGTGGGCGAGGATGCCCCGAGGACGACGCCGCCCGCCCCGGCGTCACGCCGGGCCCGGAGGAATGCCCACCCACCCGCGTGAGGGATGCGCGCCCGGCAGGGCCGAGACCCGCGCGGCCGTTTGCGCGGGGCTCGGCGGAGTTACGCACGGTCGTATCGTGCGTTACTCCGCGCGCAGCCCGACCCCCCGGCACGGGGGGTCACGCCCGACCCCGCAGTCCCAAGCCGTAAAACCACCCGCCACATGGTGAATTCCGCCCCCGCCCGCTATTCTGTCGTTCCCGGACCACCCACGCGCCGACCAGCCCGACCCATGCACAAGAACAGCCTCCGCCTCTTCGAAGCCTACGCCAAGCCCTTCTTCACCCCGGAGGCCCGCGTCCTGGAGATCGGCCCGGACCGCGAGCCATCGACCTACCAGAAGCTCGTAGGCCACGCGACGGCCGCCTGGGACACGCTGGACGCCTTTCCGCGAACCGACGTGCGGCTCACCCACCAGGCGGAGTCGGAATACGCCTTCCCGGTGCCGGACGCCACGTACGACGTGGTCTTTTCGGCGCAGGTGATCGAGCACGTGCGCAAGATCTGGCGGTGGATGCCGGAGCTGGCGCGCGTGTGCAGGCCCGGGGGCGTGGTGGTCACCATCAACCCCGTGAGCTGGCACTACCACGAGTCGCCGGTGGACTGCTGGCGGATCTACCCGGAGGGGATGCGCGCCCTCAGCGAGGACGCCGGGCTGGAGGTGGTGCTGGCGGAGTGGGGGAGCATGGAGATGAAGGGGATCGAGGCGCGCTCGCCGCGGCTGGTGCGCAAGCAGCAGGTGTTCCAGCGCCTGTCCGGCGTGCTGGGGATGCTGAACGCCACGGTCAGGTTCCCCGTGGAGGCCGCCTACGACACCGTCACGGTCGCGCGGAAGCCCGTCAGGGGGTGACGGGAGGAGACGGGGCCTCCGGAGCGGGAGGGGGGCCGCCGCGGGCCAGGAACAGGGCGGGGAGGAGCTCGCCGGCGATGCTCCACAGCCGCGAGGCGATGGCCAGCGCCGCGGCGACGCCCGTGGGCACCATCCCCGCAAGCAGCAGCGCGGTGGCAGTCTCCTTGAAGCCGATGCCCCCGGGCGCGAAAAAGACCACGTAGCCCGCGATGAAGGCCAGCGCGTTGATCGCCGTGACCGCGGGGAGCGCGGAAAGCGGCAGCTCCACGAACGACGCCAGGAACAGGTAGAACGCCGCGCCGTACAGCCACCACGACACGGCCGAGAGCAGCAGGATCCCCACCCCCTCCACCCAGCTCCCACTCCACTCCAGCACGCCCTTGCGCGCCACCCGCCGCACCCCCCGCAGCCCGGCGCGGATCACGGCGGGGTGCACCAGCGCCAGCGCCAGCGGCGACGCCCAGCGGAGCGCCAGCAGCGCCCGCCCGAAGTCGCCGGCGTACTCCGCGGGGAGGAACCACACCCCCACCACCCCCGCCGAAAGCAGCAGGAACCCCATCTGCACCAGCAGCGTGGTGACCGTCGCCGCGGGGGTGAGCCCCGCCGAGGGCCCCAGCTGCGCCAGGCTCACGAACTGCCACACCACGCCGGGGATGTAGCGGCTCAGGTTTGCCAGGAACCACGCCCGGGCGAGCGCGCGGAAGGGCGCGTCCGCCCCGAAGCGCCGCAGCAGCACCCGCCACACCGCCACCCCCCACAGCAGCACCCCCGAGAGCAGCAGCACCGAGAGCGCCAGGAGCCCCGGCCGCACCTCCCAGCGGAAGCCCCGCAGCTGGCCGGCGTTCAGCCACACGGTCCTGCCCAGGAAGAGAAAGGCCGCGGCGACCAGCGCGAAGGTGAGGCATCGCCGCAGCCAGGGGGACAGCTTCATCCGGCCGCCGGCGCCGGCTCCGCCCGCCGCCGCCCCGCGGCCAGGTGCCGCGCCAGCAGGTAGATGCCGTACGCGAGCAGCAGGGCCAGGCACGCCAGGTACACGTAGAAGCCGGTGTACAGGTCGGCCGGGTGGAAGGTGAACGCCACCCGGTGGTTGCCGGCGGGGACCACCACGCCGCGGAAGGTGTGGTTGGCGCGCAGGATGGGGGCGGGGCGCCCGTCCACCCGCGCCTCCCACCCCGCGTAGAAGTTGTCGGCCAGGACCAGCAGCGCCTCGCGGTCGGCGCGGGTCTGCACGACGACGCGGTCCGGCGTGTACTCCGCCACCTGAGCCGCGCCGCTCAGCGGGCCGGCGGGGAGGCGGACCGGCGCCGCGCTGGCGACCACCGCCGTGGTGCGCGGGTCGAACCCCGGCCGCTGCATCGCCTCCAGCCCGCTCGCGTCCGGGCCGACCGTCACCACCTGCGGCACCAGGTAGGCGCGGGGGAGCGCCCCCAGGTTCTCGTAGACCAGCGCGCTCCCGCGGTGCACCTCGCGCAGCCGCGGGTCCTGGAACTCCACCCCGGAAACCAGCCAGCGCACGTTGCCGGCGTCCAGGAACGCCGGGCTCTGCATGAAGTTGTGCCAGTCCACGTAGCTCTCCGTCCCCGCGCCCACGAACTGGTTCCAGCGCTGGAGCTGGTTGCCGTGCTCGCCGCCCGCCTGGTCCACGTCGAAGTGCATCAGGTAGTTGCCCGCGTTCCCCCGGTACACCGAGCCGGGAGGGAAGGGGAGCACCCACACGCGGTCGCGGCCGGGCTGCGCGCGGAGGAAGTCCGCCACGTCGTCCGGCGCGAACATCTCGTCCGGCGAGGGCACCGTCTCGAAGAACCTGCGGTCCACCACCCACAGGTCCGCCACCGTCAGCAGCGACAGCAGCGCCGTGGCCGCGGTGGCCCTCAGCCCGCCGCGGATCCAGAACCACACCACCGCCGCCACCGCCGCCGCGAAGAGCGCGAAGCGGAAGGCCGCCGGCCCCGGAGGCGGCACGTCGGGCGCCGACGC
>JBEVLE010000553.1:0-7900 GCA_040509335.1 Longimicrobiaceae bacterium
GGCGCCCCCCCCCGCACCCGCCGGCTGAAACCTGGCGGGGGGCCCTCCCTTACGGGTGGGCCGCCGTCGTTTCTCCCCTCCACCTGTGCCCGACGAGCCCGCATGGATCCCAGCCTCGGCCCCACGATCGTGATGGTCACCGGAATCGTGAGCACCGCGGGGGTGCTCATCCTCCGCCCCATCTCCAAGCGGCTGGGCGAGCTCCTGGAGGCGATGACCCGCGAGCGACGCCTCCCCGACCGGGGCGCCGAGGTCGCGCAGCTCCGCGACCTGATGCAGAGCATCGACTCGCGGCTGGCGCTGATGGAGGAGCGGCAGGACTTCGCCGAGGCGATCCTCAGCTCCGGGCAGCGCCCCCGTGCCGCCCTCCAGGACGGAGGCCCCGCCGCGCACCGGGGGACGCACGGCCAGGCCTGAAACCCCGCTCCGCCGGCCCGCGTAAAGGACCGGGTCCGCACGCCTCGCCCACGAACCAGGGAACCGACCGATGGGAGAAGTCTTCTTCGTGATGATGGTGCCGATCACGGCCATCCTCACCACCGGAACCGTGATGCTCCTCCGCCCCATCTCCAAGGAGCTGGGCGGGCTCCTGCAGGCCATGACGCAGGAGCGGAAGCTGCGCGCCGCGCCCGCGCCCGCCGCCCCCGACATGACGCAGGTCCGCGACCTGCTTTCCAACATCGACAGCCGCCTCTCGCTCATGGAGGAGCGCCAGGACTTCGCCGAGGCGCTGCTTTCCGGCGGCGAGCGCCGGGTGATCGCCGCGGCGCCGGCGCGCGCCTCCGGGCAGAACTGACGCTCCCGTCCCCCGACCGCTGCCGGAGGACACCGGGGCGGCGGACCCGACCCGCACTTCCGCGCTTCCGTTCCTCCCCCGGCCCGCCCGGGTGCCCCCCACGGGCACCCGGGCTTATCTTTCCCCCTCGCCCGTCCACCCGGCCCGAAGCACCCCATGTCCACGACGCTCCCGCACGCCCCGTCCCGCGCCCCCGGGCCCGCGCCCCGCTCGCGGAAGTCGCGGCGCAGGGCGCTGTTCGCGCGGGAGCTGCGCCGGCTGCTGCGGGTGGCGGCGCCGCTGGTGGTCAGCCAGCTGGGCCAGGTGGGGATGACCGCCGCGGACACCGTCATGGTGGGGCCGCTGGGCGCGCGGGCGCTGGCGGCGGCGGGGCTGGGGAGCGCCATCCACATCGCCACGCTGATGCTCTTCACCGGCACCGTGCTGGGGATGACGCCGCTGGTGAGCCAGGCGTTCGGCGCGGGCGACCGCAGGCGGTGCAGCGAGGTGCTGGTGCAGGGCGTGTGGCTGTCGCTGGCGCTCAGCATCCCCCTGGCGTGGCTCACCTTCCTGGGCGGCGACATCGCGCGCCTCTTCGGGCAGGAGCCGGGGGTGGCGCGGCTGGCGGGGGAATACATGGACGCGCTCGCGTGGGGGGTCCTCCCCGCCCTGCTCTTCCTGGCCTTCCGCCAGTTCCTGGAGGGGATGGGAATCACCACCCCGGCCATGGTGCTGACCTTCGTGGGGCTGGGGGTGAACATCGCCGGCAACGTCGCCCTCATCCACGGCGTGGACGGATGGGTGCCCGCGATGGGCGTGGTGGGGACCGGCTGGTCCACCACCCTCACCCGCTGGGCGATGGCGCTGGCGATGGCGGGGTACCTGCTGCTGCACCCGCGGCTGCACCCCTTCCGCGGGGTGGGCTGGCGCCCGCACGCGGCGATCCTGGGGCGCATCGCCGCCATCGGGGCGCCCATCGGGGCCCAGCTGGGGGTGGAGGTGGGGCTGATCTCCTTCACCGCCATCATGGTGGGGTGGTTCGGGCCCACCGAGCTGGCCGCCCACCAGGTCACCATCAACCTGGCGAGCGTCACCTTCATGGTGGCGCTGGGGGTGAGCCTGGCGGGCTCCATCCGGGTGGGGCAGCACCTGGGTGCGGGAAGCGCCCGGGGGGTGCGGCGCGCCACCCTGGCCACCTACCTGTGCACGGTGGGGTTCATGTCGCTGTGCGCGCTCGCCTTCTTCCTGTTCCCGCGCGAGTTGGTGGGACTGTACACCTCCGACCCGGGGATCGTGCGGGTGGCCTCGTCGCTGCTGGTGGTGGCGGCCTTCTTCCAGGTGTTCGACGGGGCGCAGGTGGCGGGGCTCTGCGCGCTGCGCGGCGCGGCGGACACCCGCGTCCCCATGCTGATGGCGGTGGTGGGGTACTGGGGGGTGGGCGTCCCGGTGGGGTGGCTGCTGGGGTTCCGCACGGCGCTGGGGCCCGCCGGGGTGTGGGCGGGGCTCAGCATCGCGCTGGGCACGGTGGCGCTCCTGCTGGCGTGGCGGGCACGGCGGGTGCTTTGGGACCGGAACCTGCTCAGGAAAGCAGGTCCCGCAGCTCCTTCACGTGCGTGAAGCCGGGGAGCACGCCGCACTCGCTGTCCCAGTCCTCGTCGGCGTCCACCGCCTCCGGCGAGTCCAGCACCTCCAGGAAGCTCGCCACCACCTGCGGGTCGAACTGCGACCCGGCGCAGCGCCGCAGCTCCTCCCGGGCGTGCTCGTCGGTGTACGCTTCCTTGTAGCTGCGCCGGGTCACCATGGCCGAGTAGGCGTCCACCGCGGAAACGATCCGCGCCGCCACCGGGATCTCCTCGCCGCTCAGCCCGTCCGGGTACCCCGTTCCGTCGTACCACTCGTGGTGGTGCAGGACCACGTCGGCGATGACCTGGAGCGCGGGGACGTTGCGCAGCAGCTCGTAGCCCACCCGCACGTGGGCGCGCATCAGCTCGCGCTCCTCGGGGAGGAGCGGCCCGGGCTTGTTGAGCACCCCGTCGCTCACCCCGATCTTTCCCACGTCGTGGAGGAGGGCGGCGTAGCACACCACGCTGCGGTCGTAGTCGCCCAGCCCCATGCGCCGGGCGATCAGGCGGGCGTGGCGCGACGCCATCTCGCAGTGGCCGTGGGTGTACGGGTCCTTGGCCTCCACCGCGTCGGCGAGCATAGTGACGGTGGAGATGTAGGCGCGCTGCAGCTCGCGCTCCAGGTGGACGTTGCGGACCGCCACCGCCGACTGGTCGCCCACGCTCAGCAGGGCGCGGATGTCGTCCTCCTCGAATCCGCCCTCCTTGTCGGCGGCGATGACGATGCCGTCGAAGTCGCGCAGCAGCATCACCGGCGCGGCCACGCAGTTGCGGAAGCGCTCGCTCTCGTCGCGCGGCGCCGGCAGGTCGTCCAGGTCGCCGTCCTCGTTGCAGACCAGGGTGCGGTTCTCGTCCAGCACCCTGCGGCACAGGGCGACCAGGTGCTCCGAGGGCGGGGCCTCCGGGTAGCCGTCCACGTCCACCGCGGCGCGCACGCGCGGGTGCTCGCGCTCGCGGCGCCAGGTGACGTACACCCCGCGCGTGGCGCCGCTGATCGTCAGGCAGGCGCGGAGGATCAGCTCGTAGACGTTGCCGTCGAAAAGGGCGCGGTGGATGTCCTTGAGCAGCTCGGCCAGCCGCTCGGCCCGCTCGCGCTGCCGCTCCCCCTCCAGGCGCTCCGCCGCGAGCGCCTCCTCCTTTTCGCCCAGGCGCGCGCCGAGCGTCACGTTGTCCTCCCGCACCCGTCCCAGCTCCGAGAGCGCGCCGTCCAGCGCGTCGCGGTCGCGGCCCCACTCGTCCATCCGGTCCAGGTACTCCGCCTCGGCGCGGGCCAGGTGGCGGAGGACGGGGTCCACCGGCTCGGGCGCGGCGGAGGGGGGGCCGGGTACCTCGCTGCGGGGCTTCGCCATCGCGGACTCCTCGACGCGTGTGTGGATCCAGTCGGCAACCGTGTGATTCAGCATCAACCATGCCTTGTCGTGGACACTGAAACTTCTGGCGCTCCGCCCGCGTAATCCGCCCCTGAGCCGGGTTCATCCCGCACCCCCCAAACGCTCCGAACCACCCGACCATGCTCGCTCTCTTCGCCCTCGTGGGCGCCACCCTCGCCGCGGCCCCCGCGGACACGCTCAAGTCGGTGTCCGCCATGCGCATTCCCGCCGGCCAGCCGCTGTCCGTGGACGGCCGCCTGGACGAGGAGGTGTGGAGCCGCGCCGAGCCCGCGCGCGGCTTCGTGCAGTACGCGCCCGCCGCCGGGGCGCCCGCAACGCACCGGACCGAGGCCTTCGTGGCCTACGACGACCAGGCTGTGTACGTGGCCGTGCGCGCCCACGACCCGCGCCCGGACTCCATCGTGGGGCAGCTCGCCCGCCGCGACGCGGACGTGTTCTCCGACTGGATCGAGGTGGGCTTCGACTCGTTCCACGACCGGCGCACCGGCTACGCCTTCGGCGTCAACCCGCGCGGTGTCAAGAAGGACGCCTTCCTGTACGACGACACCAGCGACGACATCGGCTGGAACGCCGTGTGGGACGCCGCCGCGCGCGTGGACTCGGCCGGGTGGACGGCGGAGTTCCGCATCCCCCTGTCGCAGCTCCGCTACAGCGCGCGCGACCTGGAGGCCGGCGGCCGGGTGTGGGGCTTCGAGGTGAAGCGCACCGTCGCCCGCACCCGCGAGGAAAGCTTCTGGGCGCCGGTGCTCCCCAACACCCCGGGCGTGGTGTCGCGCTTCGGCCAATTGCGCGGGCTGGCGGGGCTCCCCTCGCCCCGCAGCCTGGAGGTGCAGCCCTACACCGTGGCGCAGCTCACCCGCGCCCCGGAGGACCCGGGGAACCCCTTCTACCGGCGCAGCGACCCCGGCGCGGGCGTGGGAGCCGACCTCAAGTACGGGATCACCTCCAGCCTGACGCTCACCGCCACCATCAACCCCGACTTCGGGCAGGTGGAGGCGGACCCGTCGCAGGTCAACCTGTCCGCCTACGAGACCTTCTTCCCCGAGCAGCGCCCCTTCTTCGTGGAAGGGTCCGACATCTTCCGCTTCGGGCTGGGCGCCGGCGACGGCGACTTCGGCTCGGAGGCGCTCTTCTACTCGCGCCGCATCGGCCGCGCGCCGCAGGGCGCGTCGGACCGCGTCCCCGGCGAGGCGGAGTTCAGCGACGTGCCGGAGGCCAGCAACATCCTGGGGGCGGCGAAGCTCACCGGGCGGACGCGGAGCGGCTGGTCGCTTGGCTTCATGGACGCGGTGACCGGGCGCGAGGAGGCCCGCTACCTGGACCCGCTGAGCGGCGAGCGCGTGGCGGCCGGGGTGGAGCCCACGACCAACTACGGCGTGGCGCGCGTGATCCGCTCGTTCCAGGAGGGGCGGAGCGCCGTGGGCGGCATCGTCACCACCGTGCACCGCGACCTGGACCCGGCGGACGGGCTGGGCTTCCTGCGCTCCTCGGCGTACGCCGGGGGCGTGGACGGGCGCACCCGCTTCGGCGGCGGCAACTACGAGGTGCGCGGCTGGGTGCTGGGGAGCAGCGTGCACGGCGACACCCTGGCGCTGCAGCGGACGCAGCGGGCCTCCACCCGCTACTTCCAGCGCCCCGACGCCGGCCACCTGGGCCTGGACCCGTCCAGCACCTCCATGCTGGGGTGGGCCGCGAGCGTGGAAGCGATGAAGCTGGGCGGCGGCAACTGGCGCTGGGCCACCGTGCTCAACACGCGCTCCCCCGGCTTCGAGACCAACGACCTGGGCTACCAGCGCGACGCGGACCAGACGCTGTGGGCGGGGAACCTGCGCTACCAGCAGACGCAGCGGGGACGCACCTTCCGCAGCTGGAACCTGGGCGGCAACGCCTGGACGGGGTACACCTACGGGGGCGAGAAGACCTCGCTGGGCGGCAACGTCAACGGCAGCTTCCGCCTGCTCAACTTCTGGGGCGCCAACGGCGGGTTCGGCCTGGAGCGCCCGGTGGTGGCCACCCGCGCGCTGCGCGGCGGCCCCTCGCTGCGCGTCCCCGCCTCGTACAACACGTGGGCCGGCATCAGCAGCGACAGCCGCCGGAGCGTGTATGGGTACCTGGACGTGAGCGCCGGGTGGGACGCCGAGGAGGACGGGAGCGGCTGGACGGTCAGCCCCTCCGTCACCTGGCGGGCCTCCAGCCGCACCGACCTGTCGCTGGAGCCCTCGTACTCGCGCTCGGTCAACAGCTGGCAGTTCGTGGGCTCCAGCTCGCTGGACGGCGCGCCGCACTACGTGTTCAGCCGGCTGGAGCAGAGCACCGCCGCGCTGACGGCGCGGCTGAGCTACACCTTCACCCCCAACCTGTCGCTCCAGCTGTACGCGCAGCCCTTCCTCAGCGCGGGCGACGCGACGGGCTTCCGCGAGGTGGCGCTGGCGGACGGCGGCGCGCGGGTGGTGGACGCCGACCGCTTCGGCGACCGCTTCCGCCCGCTGGCCGCCCCGGCGCCGGCCGACGACGAGTACCGCGCCGACGCGGACGGCGACGGCGACGCCGACGTGCGCTTCACCAACCCCGACTTCAACGTCAAGGAGTTCCGCTCCAACGCCGTGCTCCGCTGGGAGTACCGCCCGGGCTCCACGCTGTTCGTGGTGTGGAGCCAGGGGCGCGAGGACTTCGCCCGCGACGGCCGCTTCGGGCTGATGCGCGACACGCGGCGCCTGTTCGGGATGGACGACGCCTTCCCCGTGCGCACCACCAACGTGCTCCTGGTGAAGGTCAACTACTGGCTGAGCCTGTGAACCCCTGCAAGGAAGCGTTCCGCATGACGACAGCATCCACGAGGACCCGTGCCCTGGCCGGCGCCGCCCTGCTCGCCGCCGCCCTGGCCGCCCCCGCCGGGGCGCAGCAGCCCGAGCGCTACGCCCTGCGGGGCGAGCGGGTGTCCATCCACAACCTGGCCGGCGAGGTCCGCCTGGTGGGCGGCACGGGCCAGGAGGTGGTGGTGGAGGTGGCGCGCGGCGGCGACGACGCGCGCGAGCTGCGGGTGAACCGCGGCCGCGACGACGGCGCCGAGCGGCTGGTGGTGGTCACCCCCGGGACGCGGGTGGTGTACCCGCGCATGGGGAGCCGGTCCACCAGCACCCTGAGCGTGCGCGAGGACGGCACCTTCGGGCGCGGCGGGCGCCGGGTGACGGTGTCCGGCGGCGGCCGCGGCACCCGGGCGTACGCCGACCTCACGGTGCGGGTCCCGGCCGGGCGCTCGGTGACGCTGCACCAGGGCGTCGGCAAGGTGGAGGTGGCCAACGTCGAAGGCGACCTGGTCCTCAACACCTCCTCCGCCTCGGTGGCCTCCGCGGGGACGCGGGGGTCGCTCGCGGTGGACGTGGGCTCCGGGAGCGTGCGGGTGGAGCGCGCCCAGGGCGACGTGGACGTGGACACCGGCTCCGGGAGCGTGCGCCTGGCGGATGTGCGCGGCCGCCGGCTCAGCGTCGACACCGGGAGCGGCTCGGTGACGGGGAGCGGCCTCGCCGCGGACGACGTGCTGGTGGACGTGGGCTCCGGCGCCGTGGAGCTCAGCGGCGTGCGCGCCGGGGCGCTCAAGGTGGACACCGGGAGCGGCTCGGTGCAGCTGTCGCTCGCCGCCGACGCGCGCACCGTGGAGGTGGACACGGGCTCCGGCAGCGTGCGGCTGGCCGTGCCGTCGTCGTTCGGGGCGGAGGTGGAGATCGACACCGGCTCCGGCGGCATCCAGGTGGACGTGCCGGCGCAGGCGCAGACCGTGCGGCGCGACTACTACCGCGGGCGCATCGGCGACGGGCGCGGCCGCGTGGAGATCGACACCGGGTCCGGCGGGGTCCGCATCACGCGCAGCTGATCTTTACGGCTGCGGGTTTGGGCGTGCCCCCGGCTGGCGCCGGGGTCGGGCTTCGGCTCCGTAAGGCAGCAAACAACGCTGCCTAACGGAGTCGAGCCCCGGCGGAAACAGCCCCGCCGGGTCTCGCCCCTTCGGGCCGTAATCCCTCACGCAACGGCGGCCCGCCCGCACCGGGAGATCCCGGTGCGGGCGGTTTTTGCGTACTGCGTACTTCGTACTCCGTACTTCCGTCTTCCCGAGG
>JBEVLE010000554.1:0-6712 GCA_040509335.1 Longimicrobiaceae bacterium
TGTTCGGAGGGAGACAGCCGGCTTTTTGGCTGACTCCGTCGGGCGCAGGGAGACTCGCCGCTGTTTGGCGTGGCTCCCGGAGCCCGCGTAGGAAACAGGCCGGCATTTTGGCCTGGTTCCGGAGCGGCCCCACCGACAGCCCCGACGAATGCAAAAAAACTCGCCCCCGGCGCCAGGACGGCACCGGGGGCGAGCTCGTCAGAGCGAAATCGAGAACCCCTTACGGATTGCGGCTCTCGCGCAGGATCTGCTCGCGGTACTGCTCGCTGGCGAAGATCGCCACCTCCACGCGCCGGTTCTGCGCCCGCCCGGTCTCGGTGCCGTTGCTCGCGATGGGCTCGGTCTCGCCGCGGCCGGCGGTGCGGATGCGGGCCGAGGACACGCCGCGCTGGATCAGGTAGCTGGCCGCCGACGAGGCGCGCCGCTGCGACAGGTCCTGGTTGTAGGTGTCGCTGCCGACGTTGTCGGTGTGGCCCACCACCAGCACCTCGCTCCCCGGGTTGCGCTGGAGGATGTCCGCCAGCTTCTGCAGGTTGGTGCGGCCGGCCGGGTACAGGTCGGTGGAGTTGAAGGGGAACAGGATCCCCGACTCGAAGGTCACCGCGATCCCCTCGCCGATGCGCTCCACCGTGGCGCCGTCCACGTTCTCCTCGATCTCCTCGGCCTGCCGGTCCATCTGGCGCCCGATCACGGCGCCCGCCGCCCCGCCGAGCACCGCGCCCAGGATGGCGCCGCGGGCCGTGGAGCCGGTGTTCTTCCCGATCACCGCGCCGACCGCCGCACCCGTCCCGGCGCCGACCACGGCCCCGCGCTCGGTGGTGTTCAGCGACGCGCACCCGGACAGGCCGGTGGTGCCGAGAGTGGTCACGGCGACGAGCGCCGTCAGTGAGCGTGCGTACTTCGTCATAGGCCAATTCCCTCCCCTGGATGTGGGACCACACCGCAACCGTACCGACGCGTTAAGCTTGCGGGTCGGTCCCCCCGTGTGCAAGGGCGATGCCCGGTGGGCTTCCTCGACGGCCGCGACGACGGCTCGCCCACCTCGCCTTCATCCGTGCGGACCGCGCAAACCCGCGCGGCACGTGGCTTTCTAGCGCCCCCCATCGACCGGGCCTCCAGCTAAATCAGTGCGAGGCATCGTGTTCACGGCGCCCTCGGCCGCCTCGTGCCCGTCCACTGGCGGGGACATGCGGAGCCGCCTCGGGGCGACGGTGGATCCCTCGGACAAACGGCAGCCAGGGACCCGATCACTTACTTCCAGACAGAAATGGCATCAAACATGCGTCTGAAAACGGGTGCCTACACCGCCCCACCCCCGTGCGTCGCGGCGAGGATCCAGCCCGGGACGAACCCGGAGGTTCCTTGCCGGCCGGCGGCGCACTCACCCCTCGTGATGGAGGATTCGCCATGCGCTTCGTGCGTTCTCTGACCCTGCTCGCCGCTTTCGCGGCGCTCGCCGCCTGCCGGGACGACGGCGCCGTCGCCCCGGTCGCCGCGCCCGACGCCGGCGCCCGCGCGGACGCCGGGTTCACGGACCCCCGGAAGGGCCCGGTCCTCACCGGGTACGTGGCGGACCGGGACGGCCGTGCCGCGACGGCCGTCCGCTACCAGGTGGTGGGCGGCGTGGCGGTGTGGGACGGCGACGTGCCGCTGGGCCCGGCGGACCGCATCGCGCGGTCGCCGGAGGAGGCGCTGCGCCGCCGCGGCGGGCTCCCCGCGCCCTCGCTGTCGCTGCACTCCACCGGGTCGGCGGCGTGGTCGGGCGGGACGGTTCCCTACGTGGTGGAGGGCACGGCGCCCGCCAACCTGGGCCCTGCGATGAGCCAGATCTCCAGCCAGGTCCCCGGCGTCAAGTTCGTGGCGCGCACCACCCAGGGCACGTACCTGCGCATCTACAACCACGGGGCCGTGGGGTACCACCAGTACTACGGCGGCTCGTCGGTGCGCAGCCTGGGGCTGGACTACTCGCTCGGCAACAGCAAGGCGATCCTGATGCACGAGCTGGGGCACGTCCTTGGCTTCCAGCACGAGCACCAGCGCTCGGACCGCGACAGCTACATCAGGATCATCGACACCAACCCGTACCCCAGCGAGTTCAACACCCTCGCCTCGGTCAAGGTGGGCGCGTACGACAAGAGCTCCATCATGCACTACAACTCGCGCGAGTTCGGCCGGCTGCACTTCACGGACTGGGCCGGGGCCGAGGTGCAGGGCTACTGGGGCCGCACCACGATCTCCGCGGGCGACGTGAGCTCGTGGAAGTCGCTGTACCCCGGCACGGGCGGCGGGACCCCGACTCCGACGGTGCCGTACACCATCAACGGGGCACCGCCCTTCGATCCGCCGTACAACCTGCGCAACGGGCCGGGGACCAGCGGCACCACGGTGGTGGGCACCATCGGCGGCAACGTGTCGGTGACCATCCAGTGCACGGCGCTGAGCACCAGCGTGGAGGGGCCGTACGGGTGGACCAACGTGTGGGACAGGATCTCGTACAACGGCGGGACGTACTGGATCACGGACGCGTACGTGTACACGGGCACGGCGGGGCGGTACAAGCCGGCGTGCAGCGGATACTCCTGAGCCGGTGAGCGGCGGGGCCCCGGGAGCGTCCGGGGCCCTGCCTGCTGCTTGACATGGCGGCCTGCCTGGGAGGCCTCCTACGTCAGATCTACTCGATATTACCCCGCCGGGTGACGTTCGCAACACAATCGTCGGTGATATCCCAGGCACCTCTTTTGTTCTCTCGCATATCGTTGTCCTCAAAAGTCCCAGCCCCACCATCAGAGATCCGCACTGCCTCTAATTCGTTTTTGTTGATCCGGTTGCGGCGCAGGAGTGGGTTACCACCCGTCGTGGATATCACTCCCGCGGTTGAGTTGGCAGAGATGTCGTTTTCTTCGAATGTGCCTTGACCGTCCTGAAAGACGTGGACCCCACTCTGTTTATTTCCATTAATGCGATTGCGACGTAACACTGGATTCCCACCTGTCTTGATCCGCACTCCGGAAAGACCATTCCCGAAGATGTCATTGTCCTCCAGCGTGCCTCGCCCATTCTCTTGTACGAACACCCCACCCTGCTTGCCATCGTGTATTCGGTTGCGACGCACTACTGGATCGCCTCCCGTCTTGATCTCCACCCCCGATAGAGCATTGCTGAAGATATCATTGTCCTCCAGTATCCCCTGGCCATTCGAATGGACGATAACTCCAGCCTGCTTGCCATCGTAAATTCGGTTGTGACGGAGCACTGGATTACCTGTCTCATTTATCTGCACGCCGGAATATGCGTTGCCAAAGATGTCGTTGTCCTCGAGAGTACCTTGACCATTGTTGTAAATTATCACTCCGACCTTCTTGCTATCATGTATCCGATTGCGGCGAAGTCGGGGATCTGCTCCTCCATGGATCGCGATACAGGCAAAACCCTGGCTGCTAACGTCGCACCCTTCAAGCTCCAGTCTCCCCTGGGATATGTTCACAGCGGTCCAATCACCACTCAGTTGCCTGAATATCAGATTAGTTACACGGCCCATTGTCGTCCTAAATAGAAGAGCACTATTGCCTTCAGCTTGTACAATTGCTTCACCGAGTTCACCATCTCCTATGATCTCTAATGGCTTATCGATGATTATTCCTTCTTGATAGAGCCCAGGACGAACAAGAATCCTGTCACCGGGAGCAGCCGCAATAATCGCAGCGGAAATCGTGGTGAAATCGCCGCGGTGCATTGGATCAACCACATGCGTCGGCGGCTCCGTCTTGGACACTATCCGCGTCCCCTTGCTTGTATCCTCAGGAACGGTACTCGCTTGAGCCGCCTCCGACCCGCCGCGGTCATTCTTTTCTTGTGTATGTACGCTGGACCGTGTCCCGTGCTTTTTCCGGGGTGAAGCTCCACGCTCAAGGGCGTCGCGGATCTGGGAAGCAAGTTGAGCTAGCAGCTTCCCAACCTGTGGCGAGGTAAACGGCTCGAAGCGCAGATCGCGCCAGTCGGCATACTGGTGGCTGGCGATCACCTCCGCGACGGGATCTTTCGCGCGACGCTTCCCGTCATCAAGAAGGGGGGTGCCAACGTAGTAGACCGGAAGGATCAGGTCGCTGCGCCTCAGCTGCTTCTCACGTTCCAGGAAGCGCTCGACCTCTCTCCGGCAGTAGGGACTATTGAAGAAGCTAGGAGTGATGATGGGGACCAGGAACGTCGCACCGTCGATTGAGTCGTCGATGCGCTCCTTCCAGTTCTGCCCCCAGAATATGTCATTGCGATCTTGGAAGATCGGGAACTCCTCACCCGTTTGCACGTGCACCTCGTCGCTCAAGCGCTGTCGGAACTCCGAGATATGCAGGTGCTTATCGTCCAGATGGACGTAGCTGAGGAAAGCCGCGGGTGTCTGGCCAGTCTTTCTGGGTGGCACGGGATGGAAGCTCCGGAAGCGGGTCGAAGATGGCCCTTGTACGTTCCTGCAAGTATGCCGCGCCCCCGCATCGGATCGCAACCAGCAATCCCGCGGGGTCCAGGGCCACCTGGCCCGCCCCTTGCCTCCCCCTCCCGGAGCAAACGTTCGACGCAGGCACACCCACGAACAGCCCCGTGACCACCGCGACACAGAACACTCCCGAAGCCCTCCGGATCACCCTCCGGACCAGCTTCGGCCTGGAAGACTTCCGCCCCGGGCAGGAGCAGGTGATCCGCGCCGCCCTGGACGGCCGCGACGCCATCGCCGTGATGCCCACGGGCGCCGGCAAGTCGCTGATCTACCAGCTCCCCGCCCTGCACCTCCCCGGCCTCACGCTGGTGGTCTCGCCGCTCATCGCGCTGATGAAGGACCAGACCGACAAGCTGGAGGAGCTGGGCGTGGACGCGCTCACCATCAACTCCGGCCTGACCCAGCGCCAGCAGACCGCCAACGAGCAGGCCGTGGAGCGCGGCGAGGGCAAGATCCTGTACGTCACGCCGGAGCGCTTCCGCGACCGCGACTTCTTCGAGGTGCTGCTGGAGCGCAGGGTGTCGCTGTTCGTGGTGGACGAGGCGCACTGCGTGTCGCAGTGGGGGCACGACTTCCGCCCCGACTACATGATGCTGGGCGCCATCGCCGACCGGCTGGGGAGGCCGCCCGTGCTGGCGCTCACCGCCACCGCGTCGCCCGAGGTGCGCGACGACATCGCCCACCAGCTGCGCATGCGCGACCCGTTCGTGCTGGTGGCCGACCTGGTGCGCCCCAACCTGTTCTTCGAGGTGCTCCCCACCGTCAACGAGTCCGAAAAGGACGCCGCGCTGGAGCGCATCCTCCGCAGGACCGAGGGGACCGGAATCGTATACGTGGCCACCATCAAGGAGGCCGAGCGCATCCACGAGCAGTTCGGCGAGCGGCACGCGCTGGCGCTGTACCACGGCAAGCTCCCCGCCAGGGAGCGGCACGAGGCGCAGGAAAAGTTCATGGCGGGCGAGGTCAAGGCCGTGGTCGCCACCAACGCCTTCGGGCTGGGGATCGACAAGCCGGACATCCGCTTCATCGTGCACTTCCACTTCCCCGGCTCGCTGGAGGCGTACTACCAGGAGGCCGGGCGCGCCGGGCGCGACGGCGAGCCCTCGCGCTGCTCCATCCTGTACCGGGTGGAGGACCAGGCGGTGCAGGGCTACTTCCTGGGGGGCAAGTACCCGGACATCACCGAGGCCGCGCAGGTGGCGCGCGTGGTCAACGCCATGCCGCTGGAGGAGCGGCGCGCCCTGGACGAGATCGCCGAGATCGCGGACGTGCCCCGGCGCAAGGCGCGCATCGTCCTCACCCTGCTCAAGCGGCACGGCATGATGCGCGAGCACCGCGGCGGGGCCTGGGAGCGCCTGGCCGAGGACGTCACCACCGCCGACCTGAGCCGCGAGCTGATCGACTACGAGGAGCGCCGCAAGCGCGACCGCGAGAAGCTGGAGGTGATGATCCGCTACTGCCGCACCGCGCGCTGCCGCACCCGGATGATCCTGGAGTACTTCGGCGAGGAGCACCCGGACGGCTTCCTGTGCGGCCACTGCGACAACGACGCCGGCGGGTCGGCGGGTTCCGAGGCGGCGCGGGACGAGGCAAGGGCGGAGCTGGTGGCGTCCGCCGAGGCGATCCCGCAGAACGGCGCGACGACGGAGGACGCGCCGCACGCGCTGTGGGCGGGGGAGGAGGTGCGCCACGACACCTTCGGGGAGGGCGTAGTGCTGCAGGTGTCCACCGACCGCGCGGAGGTGGACTTCGCCGGGCACGGCACGCGGACGGTGAAGCTGGAGTTCCTGGAGCGGGTGTGAGCTGAACGGTTTTTGACGGCTTGTTGGGGCGTGCCCCCGGCTGGCGCCGGGGTCGGGCTCCCGGGGGCCGGCGGCGGAGGGATTGCGCAGCACGTTATGTGACTTTAGATATCCCGTACCGCTCCTTATCTTCCATCACGAATCGGAGGCAGGCCATGAAAGCTGCGAACAGGCTCGGGACGTTCATCCTCGGCGGCGCCACCCTGCTGTCGCTCGGGTTCGGTGTGACGCAGGCGCTCGCGTCGCCGCCGGCCGAGACCAGCCGCGCGTGCAACACCGCCGTGTGCCACCAGCTGTGCGTGGAGTCGGGGTATTCGTACGGCTCCTGCCCCGACGGGCGGTTCTGCACCTGCACCCTGTAGAACGCGGGGGGCCGGGCGGGGAAAGGAACCAGCGGGCCGGACCGGCATCGGTCCGGCCC
>JBEVLE010000555.1:0-5616 GCA_040509335.1 Longimicrobiaceae bacterium
TCCGGGAGAGGGGGCAACTGCTGGATCTTGAGAACGGGCAAGATGTTGCGTGAGGGATTTCGGCCCGGAGGGGCGAGACCCGGCGGGGCTGTTTCCGCCGGGGCTCGACTCCGTTACGCAGCGTTGTTTGCTGCGTTACGGAGCCGAAGCCCGGCCCCGGCGCCAGCCGGGGGCACGCCCGAACCCGAAGTACATCTTACCCGTTGCGCCCCACGCCTGACCGCCCCATCCTGACGCCATGCACCCCCTCGCCGCAGACCCGCCGCGCATCCTCGTCGCGGACGACCAGCCGGACGTCCTGGAAGCCCTCCGCCTCCTGCTCAAGGGCGAGGGCTTCAGGATCGAGACGGCCGCGTCGCCCGCGGGCATCCTGGCCGCCGTGCGCGACCGCGAGCTGGACGTGGTGCTCATGGACCTCAACTACGCCCGCGACACCACCTCCGGCCGCGAGGGGCTGGACCTGATCGGCGAGGTGCTGGGGCTGGACCCGACCCTGCCCGTGGTGGTGATGACGGCGTGGGGGAGCGTGGAGGGCGCGGTGGAGGCCATGCGCCGCGGCGCCCGCGACTACGTGGAAAAGCCCTGGGACAACGCCCGGCTGCTGGCGACGCTCCGCTCGCAGGTGGAGCTGGGGCGCGCCCTGCGGCGCACGCAGCGGCTGGAGCAGGAGAACTCGCGGCTGCGCAGCGACGGCCGCCCCGCCATGATCGCCGAGTCGCGCGCCATGCAGCCGGTGCTGCGCATGATGGAGCGCATCGGCCCGTCGGACGCGCACGTGCTCATCACCGGCGAGCACGGCACCGGCAAGGACGTGGTGGCCCGCTGGCTGCACGCCGTTTCCGGCCGCGCCGCACGGCCGCTGGTGACCGTCAACGCCGGCGCCATCGCCGAGGGGATCTTCGAGAGCGAGCTGTTCGGGCACGTCAAGGGCGCCTTCACCGACGCCCGCGCGGACCGCGTGGGCGCCTTCGAGCTGGCGGACGGCGGCACGCTCTTCCTGGACGAGATCGGCACCATGCCGCCCGAGCAGCAGGCCAAGCTGCTGCGCGTGCTCCAGACGGGCGAGTTCCAGCGCGTGGGCACCTCCCGCACGCGCAAGGTGGACGTGCGCGTGCTCTCGGCCACCAATACCGACCTCCCCCAGGCGGTGGCCGAGGGGCGCTTCCGAGAGGACCTGCTCTTCCGCCTCAACACGGTGGAGATCCACATCCCCGCCCTGCGAGAGCGGCGCGAGGACATCCCGCTGCTGGCCACCTTCTTCCTGCACCGCCAGGCGGACGCCTACCGCAAGCACCTCACCGGCTTCGAGCCGGAGGCCATGCAGGCGCTGCTGGCTTACGCCTGGCCCGGCAACGTGCGCGAGCTGGAGCACACCATCGAGCGCGCGGTGCTGCTGGCCCAGGGCACCCTCATCGCCAGCGAGGACCTGACGCTGCGCGGGCGCCGGACGGCGGCGGGCGGCGGCGCGGGGACGCTCGAGGAGATGCCGCTGGAGGAGGTGGAGCGGGTGCTGATCCGCAAGGCGCTGGAGCGCCACAACGGCAACGTCAGCCACGCGGCGGAGGCGCTGGGGCTGAGCCGGAGCGCGCTCTACCGTCGTTTGCAGCGCCACGGGCTGTGACGGTTTTACGGCTGAACTGCCTGGCTGGGCGTGCCCCCGCTGGCGCGGGGTCGGGCTTCGGCTCCGTAACGCAGCAAACAACGCTGCGTAACGGAGTCGAGCCCCGGCGGAAACAGCCCCGCCGGGTCTCGCCCCTCCGGGCCGTAATCCCTCACGCAACTGCCTGCCCGTACTCCAGATCCAGCAGTTGCCCCCTCTCCCAGGATTGGGAGAGGGTGGCGGCTCCGAGGCCGCCGGGTGAGGGCCGCCGGGGCCGGGGGTCCGTCGTCGCAGGCTGTCCCCTGTCCCCTGTCCCCTGTCCCCTCCCGTGACCCTCCGCCGGAGGCGTCCGCTCAGCCACCACCTCCAGGTCCTCCGCCTGGCGTTCCTCACCGGGCTCCCCGGCGCGGCGGTGGCGGTGCTGCTGCTGTGGAACGGGCCGTACGACGGCAAGGTCCGCTGGACGCTGACGCTGTTCGTGGCGGCGGGGTGGCTGGGGTTCGGGCTGGCGCTGCGGGAAAAGGTCATCCGTCCGCTCCAGACGCTCTCCAACCTGCTCGCCGCCCTGCGCGAGGGCGACTTTTCCATGCGCGCGCGCGGGTCGGGCACGGACGACGCGCTGGGGCTGGCGCTCCTGGAGGCCAACGCGCTGGCGGACACGCTGCGCGAGCAGCGCGTGCGCGCGCTGGAGGCCACCGCCCTGCTCCGCCGGGTGATGGACGAGATCGACGTGGCGGTGTTCGCCTTCGACGGCGACGCGCGGGTGCGCCTCGCCAACCGCGCCGGGGAGCGGCTGCTGGGGCAGCCCGCCGAGCGCATCCTGGGGCGCACCGCGGGCGAGGTGGGGCTGGACGCGTCGCTGGAGGGGGAGTCGCCGCGCACGCTGGACCGCGCCTTTCCCGGGGGGACGGGGCGCTGGGAAGTGCGCCGCGCCCCCTTCCGCCAGGGCGGGCGGGAGCACCAGCTGCTGGTGCTCTCGGACGTGAGCCGCGTGGCGCGCGAGGAGGAGCGCGAAGCGTGGCGCCGGCTGATCCGCGTGCTGTCGCACGAGATCAACAACTCGCTGGCCCCCATCCGCTCCATCGCGGGCACGCTCCAGAACCTCCTGGGCGCCCCCGCCCCCCCCGACGACCTGGACGACGACCTGCGCAGCGGCCTGGCGGTGATCGCCGGCCGCTCGGAGGCGCTCTCCCGCTTCATGTCGTCGTACGCGCGGCTGGCGCGCCTCCCCCCGCCCGAGCCCGCGCCCATGGACGTGGGCGCCTGGATCCGCCGCGCGGCCACGCTGGAGCCGCGCCTCCCGGTGCGCGTGATCCCCGGCCCCGACCTCGCCATCGACGCCGACGGCGACCAGCTGGACCAGCTCCTCATCAACCTGGTGCGCAACGCGGCGGACGCGGCGCTGGAAACGGGCGGCGGGGTGGCGGTGGGGTGGCGCGAGGACGGCGCGCGGCTGGAGGTGTGGGTGGACGACGAGGGGCCGGGGCTCGCGGAAACCTCCAACCTGTTCGTCCCCTTCTTCACCACCAAGCCCAGCGGCACGGGGATCGGCCTGGTGCTCAGCCGCCAGATCGCCGAGGGACACGGGGGCACGCTGACGCTGGAGAACCGCGAGGGCGCGCGCGGGGTGCGGGCACGCTTAGTCCTGCCGATGTGAACGGCTCGTGGGGACGGGCCTGCTCGGGGCGGGTGCCGACTCCTTTCACGCCACGTCGCATACGGGTGGCGCGCCGTGTCCTTTTCGGGCGCGACGCGTTGACCCGCAAAGTGCGGGCGTGTAAATAGCGTCTGGGTTCGTGGACACCTTGCCAGGTGCGGCCTGGGCTCGTGCCGTCCACTTTCATCCGCCCGCGGCCTGCACCCCATCGCACGGAGCTGCGCATGCCCAGACGGGAGCCCCCTCCGGCGGGCCGGGCCGGCCGCCCCTACCTGGTCCCTCCCGCGCTCCTCCGCTCCGGCGAGCCCTTCGACGGGCACCACGTGCTCGACGAGGTCCGCTCGCCGCTGGGCGTCGTCCTGTGGGAGGGCGTCCGCGACGTGGTCCTGTGGGCGACGACCGCCCCGGCGAACCGCCCGCGCCTCTTCGGCCGCCGCGCCCACGAGGAGCGGGTGGCGGCGCTGCACGCCGTGGAGCTGGACCCGGACGCCCGCGGGATGCTGGTGCTGCTGGCCGGCGTGCTGGACGCCGAGAGGCAGCCGGACAGGCAGGCGGTCGCTCGGGCGTGCCGCAAGCTGGCGTTCTGGGCGGAGGAGCGCCTGCTGCCGCGGACCTCCATCTGGTATGCCCAGGCCGCGGCGCTCGCCTCGCCCGAGAGCGCCGAGCACGCCTACACCGTGGGGCTGCTCTGCCGCAGGAACGCCGACTACATCCGGGCGGAGACGTGGTACCGCAGGGCCATCGGGCTCGCCCGCAGGCGGCGGGACGCGCAGGTGTACGCGCGCGCCTACATGGGCCTGGGTGACCTCTTCATCGTCCGTAACGACTACGCGAAAGCCAGAGAGGCATTCCTTCGGACATTCCGGGCGGCGCGGAGAGCCGGGATCAGGAACCTACGGGCTGAAGCTCTCCACAACCTCTTCGTTGTTGCAGCAGAGACGAATCAGGTAAGTGACGCCCTGGACTTTGCGAAGAAAGCTTTCCGCGCTTATCCCCGCTCCCATTCGGGCCGCATCACCCTTGCCCATGATGTTGCCGGCTTTTGGGTGCTGCAAGGACAGTATGCGCGCGCCCTCCCCGTACTCGAAGTGCTTGTCCGGGTACTGACCCATCCAAGCCACCGCTTGTTTGCTCTCTCTCAACTCGCCTGGGCGGCGGGAGGAGCCGGCCGACTCGATGTCTTTGCTCATGCCTGGGTAGGTACCTGGCAAATCATCGACGACCAGCCAACGCTCGACTGCGTGACCTCTTCACTTCTGAGGCTCGCGTATGGCTCCGCACTTCTCGGCGACTCTGAACGGGTGGATCTGGCCTCCCGCCTCGCGATTGACATAGCGACTAAACGTGGGGAAGAAGGGGTCCTGGTTGAGGCGAGATCGCTCATGGAAACTGCCGAGGCAAGAGGGCTGACTTCTTCTGTTCGTTCTCAGTCGGTTGAGGCTGAGACGGATGAATCGGCCGATGCTCTTGCCGAAGCCTTCGTGCAGACCCTTGCTGCATGCGCAGGCACGGATCGTCACCTGCGCATGCAGTGCTAGCAGGTGCGGCGTCTAGTTGCCCCCACCGATCAAGTGAATGCCCCGTTCTGAACCAAACCCTGTCGAATCCGGTATCGCGGAACTGACACTACTCGTCGCGTTAGCCTTGTTTCCGGAGCCAATCGTGGATTCTCCGGGAGCCACGGGGTTGGACGTGCGGCTGCATCCGGCAGCTGCAGCAGCGGCGATGATGACGAGGAAGGTGCGCGTGGCCTTCATGAGGTGCTCCTTGGTGTGGTGGAAAAGGGTTACTGGAAGCACCGTCGAAGGTAACGTGGAGCCTCAGTTTGGCACACGACGTTAGCCGTTAGGAGCGGTAGCCCAGCCGCCTCCCGACGAACGCACACGGACTCCCGCCGGTGATGGGCCCTCCGCTGACCAGCCCGGCGCCGGGCTGCACGATACGCCCCCCTCCTGCCACGTTCCCACCGGCACACACACCACGGGTGCGGAGTCCCCTCAAACACGAGATCCCCCGGCCACTCGCGGCCGGGGGATCTCTGCTTCCCGATACAACAGTCTAGCGTCGGATCAGTTGCCGCTCCCAAAGGTGTGCACACCCCGCAACTCTGTGCTCACCGAATCGGCGCTCCTCGTCGTCTGGACGACATCCGCGCGCGGCGCGCCATCGGGAGGAGCGACGGGGCTGGGCGCGCGGCTGCATGCGCCGGTGACGGCAGCCGCGAGGACGGCGAGGAAGGTACGCGTGATGCTCATGTGTGCTCCCTGCGTGAAGCGTGGAGTGTCGGCAGTGCGGTCACAGCGAACTTACCTGGGCAGCACGAGATCACCAGCAGGCAGACGAGCGAAGGCGCCCGGCT
>JBEVLE010000556.1:0-2806 GCA_040509335.1 Longimicrobiaceae bacterium
TCCCTCACGCGGGGGTGGCGCTGGCGTCCGCGGCGGGCCCCCACCCGGCGGCCTGAGAGCCGCCACCCTCCCCCAATTCCGGGGGAGGGCTGGTCGCAGCTCAGGGTTGTTGCCGTTGCGATCTGCGCCGGGAGGTCGGGGGAGGCTGCGCAGGAGGTGCGTTGTTCGAAGCCAGCGGGATCCCGCCCTCGCTCGGAGCGTGGGCGAGTTTCGCACCGACGGAGCAGCCGCCCCCGGCCGACCCCAAACACCGGAGCCTGCCGAAGCGCCCGCCGTGCCGTTCTCCCCACCGGCCCGAAATCACTCAGGCGACGGCGCGTTCCCTTCCCCGTTCCACCGGCTCGCGGGCCGGGCGGCCGCATGGCTCGGCGGCGTCCGCGCGCGGCGGCGCGGGCGCGCGGTCGGCGGACTTCTTTCGCCGCCGGGGCCAGGTGAGCTCGCTCACCAGCACGCCCGCCACGATCAGCGCCGAGCCGCCCACGGTGCCGCGCGTCATCACCTCGCCGGCCAGCGCGCCCACGATCCCGCCCCACACCGGCTCCATGGCGTAGATCACGGTGGCGCGGGTCGCGGGGACGGTCTGCTGCGCCCAGTTCATCGCCGCCATGACGAACGCCGTGGCGAAGAGCCCCAGCGCGACGCCGGCCCCCAGCAGCAGCGGCGTGGGCGCGGGGATCCCCTCGCCGGACAGGGGGAGCGCGAGCAGCGACAGCGCGGCGACCGCGGCGAGCTGTACCAGCGCCAGGCGGATGGGGTCCGCGCCGGGCGCCCAGCGGCTCACCAGCACGATCTGCAGCGCGGAGGCGAGCGCGCCGCCCAGCGTCAGCCAGTCGCCCCGGCCGAGCGCGGGGGTGAGCCCCTCCCCCGCCGAGAGCAGCACCAGGCCCGCGAACGACAGCGCGATCCCCGCCCAGGCGGAGGCGCGCGGCGCCCGGCGCAGCAGGGCGAGCTGCAGCAGCGGCACCACCGGGACGTACATCGCCACCAGGAAGGCGGAGCGGCTGCTGGGGATGTGCTGGAGACCCGCCGTCTGCAGCGCGTACGCGGCGAAGGTCACCACCCCGATCCCCGCGCCGGCGCGCAGCTCGGCCCGGGTGAGGCCGCGGACCCGGCGGAAGAAAAGGAGAAAGATCGCGGCCGCGGCCACGGTGAAGCGCACGGCGAGGAGGCCGAAGGGGCCGGTCTCGCGCAGCGCGAACTGGGCCACCAGGAAGGTGCCGCCCCACACCAGGGTGACGAGCACCAGGACCAGCTCGGGGAGCCGCCCGCGGAAACCGGAGGCGGCGGAATTCTGGACGACGGGAGTGCTGCTGGACATCACGACCGTACCGGACGAAAGCGAATCTGGCGCCGAAGAACGATGAGCAGTATAATGCACAGGAGTCTTTTGCGCAACATACTGCACAATACACCCCGTGCCCTCCTCCGATCCGCCTCTTCTCCGCCACGTCGCCGCCAACCTCCGGGCCGCGCGCCAGCAGCGCGGCTGGACCCAGCAGGCCCTCGCCGAGCGGGCGGACGTCAGCCGCCGCATGGTGGTGGGGATCGAGGCCGGCGACAGCAACGTCAGCCTGGCGACGCTGGACCGGCTCGCCGACGCGCTCGGCGTCCCCTTCGCCGACCTGGTGCGCGCCCCGGACGCCGCCGTCCCCGCGCCCGAGGTGGTGTGGCGCGGCGGAGACCCGCGGAGCCGCGCCCGCTTCCTGGCCGGCGTCCCGGGCGGCGGCACCGTGGAATTGTGGGAGTGGAGCCTCGCCCCCGGCGAGCGCTACGACGCCGCGCCCGACCGCCCCGGCACCCGCACGCTCGTGTACGTCGCCGCCGGCACGCTCACCCTGCACACCGACGCCGGCGGCCAGACCGTCGCCGAGGGCGAATCCGCCGGCTTCACCTCCGACCAGCCCTACGTCTACGCCAACCGGGGCGCCGTCCCCCTCCGCGTCGTCATCACCGCGGTGTTCTGACGCCCCGGACGCGTCAGCCCAGCCCGTAGAACGCCCGCGTGTTCCTCACGGTCGCCGCGGCGAAGGCCGCCGGGTCCTCGCCGCGGATCTCCGCCGCCTTCCGGGCGGTGTGCACCACGAACGCCGGCTCGTTGGTCCTGCCGCGCAGCGGGACCGGCGCCAGGTAGGGCGAGTCCGTTTCCACCAGGATGCGGTCCGCGGGGACGGCGCGGACCAGCTCCGCGTCCTCGTACTTCCTGAAGGTGATCATCCCCGCGAAGGACACGTACCACCCCGCCTCCAGCGCCCGCTCCAGCAGCGCGCGCCCCCCGCTGAAGCAGTGGAGCACGCCGGTCACGCCGCGCGCGTCCGCCAGGATGTCCGCCGTGTCCTCGTCCGCGCTGCGGGTGTGCACCACCACCGGCAGCCCCGTTTCCCGCGCCAGCTCCAGGTGCGCCAGGAAGGCGGCCCGCTGCGCCCCGCGCGGGGCGTTGTCGTAGAAGTAGTCCAGCCCCGTTTCCCCCAGCCCCACGATCCGCCGGCCCAGCGCCAGCTCCCGCAGCTCCGCCAGCGCCCCGTCCGTGGCGTCCTCCGCGGTGTGCGGGTGCACCCCGGCCACCGCGTGCACGCCGGGGAAGCGCTCCGCCAGCCCCACGACGCGCGCCCAGTCCTCGCGGTGCGTGCCGATGGTGACCACGGCCTCCACGCCGGCGGCGCGGGCCCGCTCCAGCACCCCCTCCACGTCCGGGAGGAGGCGCTCGTCGGTGAGGTGCGCGTGCGAGTCGATGACGGTGAACGGGTTCATTGCGCCCTGTGCGTGGCTCGGAAGGAGGCTCCCGGAACGGCGGCGAGCCGCCGCGGAC
>JBEVLE010000557.1:0-2747 GCA_040509335.1 Longimicrobiaceae bacterium
GGATCCCCGGTCCCGCGCCGCCTTGTACCCCGCCCGCCGGGCGGACGATCCGGCCGGGGCGCACCTCCCACCCCCGCGGACGCCAGCGCCCACCCCGCGTGAGGGATTTCGGCCCGGAGGGGCGAGACCCCGCGGGGCAGTTTCCGCGGGGGCTCGACTCCGTTACGCACGGTTGTTTCGTGCGTTACGGAGCCGAAGCCCGACCCCGGCGCCAGCCGGGGGCACGCCCGAATCCTTCCGTTCACCCTGCTTCAACCAAATCCAGGAATTACACGGCGTCGCGCCCCAGGTCCAGCACCTCCGCCGTCACCTGCCGGCGACCCCACCGCCTGGCCTCGTCGCAGTCGTCCACGTAGATGTCGATCTTGCGCCCCTTCACCGCCCCGCCGGTGTCCATCACCACGAACACCCCCAGCGGTCGCCCCTCGCGGCTGGAAAGGCGCACCACCGAGCCCAGCGGCAGGAACTCCGGGTCGGCCGCGGCAACCCCGTCGCGCGTGCGGATCCCGGTGCGCGTGCGCCCCTTGAGGCAGTACATGGTGGACGACATCTCGTGCCGCGCCGAGATGCGGAAGAGCGGCGCGGCGGGCGCCGCCGCGGACACCGGGGCCGCGGGAGCGCGCACGCTCTCCCGGAGCTCGCGCTCCAGCTCCGCCCCCACCCGCAGCGGCTCCGGCGGCGGCGGCGAGGGACGCGCCACCGCGGACGCCACGAACCCCTGCGGCGCGGCCGGCGGCGCCGGGGCGGGCCCCACCGGCCCGCGCGGGACGCAGGCCCACAGCACCCCCAGCGCCACCACCACCACGCCCGTCACCCCCGTCGAGATCCAGCCGCGGCGGCCGCGCGCGCGGCGCAGCCCCCCGGCCCCCTGGTCGACCCTGTAGCTCATCGTCACCTCCGGACAGAGTTTCCGGCTCGCCCCGCCGCCCCGCCCCACCCCACGACGACTGCGCCCGGCGTACGGCCCGGGGTCCCTGCCCGCCCGCCCCCCTTACGCCTCCAGGGGGGCCGGCCCGGCGTCCTCGCGCACCGGCTCGCCCGTGGCGATGCTCGCCTCTCCCCCCCGGAAGAGCACGGAGCCCCGGTACCGGGTGAGCGCGGAGGCGAGGAGAAGCTTCACGAGGACGGCCAGGGGAACGGCAAGGAGCAGACCCACGAACCCGAAGAAGTACCCGGCCATGGAAAGCGCCAGGATAATCCAGACGGGATGCAGTCCCACGGCCTCGCCGACGATCTTGGGCCCGATGTACGAGCCGTCCAGGAGCTGCACGACGATGAAGACCAGGAAAACTTTTCCGAGCGAAAGGAGGATGTTGGCGGTGAACAGGGCGATGACGATGGCCGGGATCACGGACACGATCAGCCCCATGTAGGGGATGACGTTGAACACCCCGGCGATCACCCCCAGCAGCAGGGCGTAGGGAACGCCCAGCGCCCAGTAGCCCAGCCAGGTGAGCACCCCCACGATGGCCGACTCCAGGAAGTTGCCGCGCAGGTAGCCGGCCAGCAGCCGGTCGTACTCGCGGAAGAAGCCGAGCACGCGATCCTGCTGCCCCGGCGGCACCAGCCCGGCCAGGCTGCCGGTGACGCGGTCCCAGTCGCGCAGCAGGTAGAACACCAGGATGGGGGTGAGGAACACGTAGCTCAGCAGCGTCAGCAGCGAGCTGACCCCCCGCCCCACCCCCAGCACACCCCGCCACGCCGCCGCCGCCAGCGCCGACTGCCGCTCCTGGAGGTACGCCGCCACCGCCTCCGGGCGCACGGAGCGCAGCCGCGCGATCAGCGCCTCCTCGTCCACGTACGGCAGGTCGCGCCGCTGCAGCACCAGCTGCCACTGCTCCACGCGCTGCGTGAACCCCTGGATGTATCCCGGGACGTTCTGGATGAACCCGGCCACCTGGGCCGCCAGCGCCGGCAGCCCGAAGCCGGCGAGAAGCCCCAGCAGGATCACCCCCGGGATCGCCAGCGCGAGCACGGCGGTGTTCCGCGACATCCCCCGCCGCTCCAGCCGGCTCACCAGCGGGTGCTGGATGTACGCGAGCACCACCGCCAGGAAGAAGGGCGCGAGCAGGAACCCGGTGGTCTGCAGCAGCCAGATCAGCGTCAGCACGCCGGTGGCGCTCACCAGCAGCACGTGGTGCCGCGACCCGGCGTTGGGAGACACCAGGAACAGGAAGAGCAGGAACAGCAGGAACGGGTTGAGGAGCGCCTGCAGCGAGTACAGGAAGAGCGCCAGGACGATCACCACCACCACGGCGTGGATGGTCCGCCAGTTGAGGCCGTCGGCCGGCGCCGGGGACGGCGGGGTCTGCGTGTCGAGCATGGGCTGCGTGGTGGGTGCGGAGGGAGAAGGATCGTCCGGGGTCGGCCGCGGCGGCGAGGCAGGAGGCGGGCCCGTGCGCACGCTTCCTGCAAGGGTGGGAAGCCGGATCGGCGGGACGCAACCGAACGGGAGGAGCACCATGAGGAAGAGCCAGCTCGTAAAGGCGGCGGCGTGGGCCGCGGCCCCGAAGATGATGTTCGCCGCGAAGAACCCGCGCAAGGCCGCGCTGATGAAGGCGACGAAGTGGGCGGTGGAGCGAGTCCGCCCCGCGCCCAAGCGCAGCGCCCTGGGCTCGCTCGGCGGACGGAGCGCCGCGGTGGGACTGGGAGCCGCCGCGGTGGCGGTGCCGCTGGGCCTGTGGCTGGGCCGCAGGCTGCGCGAGGGCGGCGAGTAGCCGCCCGCCGGGCACCCATCCGTACACGCG
>JBEVLE010000558.1:0-4327 GCA_040509335.1 Longimicrobiaceae bacterium
GGCCGACGACGCGCAGGGCGGCTCCCCCTACGCCCGCCGCAGGAAGCGCGCGTTCACCCACCCCTCCAGGTCGTTGGCGCCGTTCACGGTGCCGATCACGTCCACCTTGCGCCAGTTCCCCTCCTCCGCCAGCACCTCCACGCGCGTCCCGGCCGGGAGCGGCCCCTCGGGGAGCGCGGCGAAGCCGGCGCCGGGGCCCCCGCGGATGTTCAGGGCCTCCGTGGCCACGAACTGCGGGAGGCTGTCGTCCGACACGCCCATGGCCCGCGCGCGGAAGTTGCCCATGGCGAACGCGGGGCCCGGGTCGAACTTGCGCCCGGGGGAGATGTCGTCGTGGCCGATGATGCTCTTGAGGCCGTACTGGTCCACCAGGAGCGCCGCGAGCTCCACCGCCGCCTCGATCTGTTCGGGGGTGTAGATGTGCCAGCCGCAGGACGAGCTCTCGTTCTTGTGCACGGCCTCCATCACGTCCGCGTCCTTGATGGTCCCCCCGAACCACGCCTGCCACTTGCCCCCCTTGCGCACCAGCCGGCCGGCGTTGTCCAGCTCGATGCCGATGGAGTGGCCGTTGAGGCCGTCGATCCCCTCCCAGCGGCTGGCTCCCGCGTGCCAGGCGACCTTGTTGAAGGGAACCAGCTGCGTGATCTTTCCGTCCCGGCCGATCACGATGTGCGCCGATGCCTTCGCCCGGGCGTTGCACAGCCAGTCGATGGACTCCTGCGCGCTCGCCCCCGCCGTGAAGTGCATGACCAGGTACTTTGCTTCCAGCTTTCCACCCACGTTGGGGCTGGCGCGGAACGGGTAGGGCGTTCCGTCCGGCTTGACGAGCAGGTGCTTGGAGATCTTCATCGCGGGGACTCCTGCACGGAGATGTGGCGGCACGGCCGGCCGCGCTCGCGCCGGCCGGGTCCGGGTGAATCCGGCTCCTGCGCCGCAATCCCCGTGCGTCGGCGGACTTCCGCGCCGGGGTTTTCGCAAGTGCCTGCACAGCGGGTTGTTGCGCGCGGGCGGCCGGATGCTGCGGCGCCCGCGGGAGGGGCGCCGCCGCCTCGACCGGGACAGTCCTGTCCCACTTTTCCCGTCACCACTCCCGGCTCGCGCCGCGCCGCGGCGCGCTCCCCCGTCACCCAGCGGAGGCGCGATGTCCGGCTGGACCCTTCCCGAGCGTACCCTTTCGCGGATGCTGCTGCGGCGCTCGCTGGCCTTCTGGCCCGGCGTCCGCCTGCTGGTGGTGGTCCCGCTGCTGCTGCTGGCCGCGGCGGCCGGCGAGCGCGTTTCCCTGGAGCTCCTGGTCGCGCCCATTCCCCTGATCTCGGTCCCCGTCGTGGCGGCGCTGGCGGTGCTGGAAACGCGGCGGCGCCACGAGCACCTGCTGTTCGCCAACCTGGGGACGGGGCCGGCGGGGGTGGCGGCGCTCGCGGTGGCCCCGCCGCTGCTGGGCGAGGCGGCGCTCCTCCTCCTGGTGGGCGCGTGAACGCCGTCCTCGCCGCCGAGTCGGTGGGCAAGCGCTACGGCGACCGGGTGGTGCTCAAGACCGGCTCGCTGTGGGCGGAGGCGGGCGCGGTGACGGCGGTGGTGGGGCGCAACGGCTCCGGGAAGAGCACGCTGATGAAGATCGCGGCCGGGTGGCTCCCCCCCGACCACGGCACCGTGCACTTCATGGGCGAGGTGTACGAGCGCCCGCGCCTGCACCTGCTGGCCCGCCGCGGCCTCTTCTACCTCCCCGACCGCGACGTCCTCGCCCCCGGCCTCACGGTGGGCGACCAGCTGCGGGCGTTCGCCCGCGGCTCCGGCGGCGACGCGCGCGAGGCGGCGGAGCTGCTGGGGATCGCCCGGCTGCTGGACCGGCGCCCCCACGGCCTGTCCGGCGGGGAAACGCGGCGCGCCGAGGTGGCGCTCGCCTTCGCGCGGCGCCCCGCCTGCCTGGTGGCGGACGAGCCCTTCCGCGGCGTGGACCCGCGCGACGCGGAAGGGCTGGCGGCGGCCTTCCGCGCGCTGGCGGAGCGCGGCTGCGCGGTGGTGCTTTCCGGCCACGAGGTGCCCCTCCTGTTTCCGCTGGCCGACCGGCTGCTGTGGGTGGCCTCCGGGACCACGACCTGGCTGGGCACCCCGGAGGAGGCGCGCCGCAGCGACCGCTTCTGCCGCGAATACCTGGGGACGGGCGGCTGACGCCCGACCCGGACCCGCCGCGGTCCGCTTCTTCCGGAGGCCCGCCGGCGAACCCGGGGAAGGAACGGAGCAGCATGGCCCGAACGGACGGCAGGAGGAAGACGGAGGCGTACCTGCGCCAGGTGGGGCGCGCGCTGGACGCGGCGTACGAGCGCGCCGGGGAGCACGAGCAGACCGTCGACCTGGCGGAGGCGCGCATCGTGATCCTTTCCGACCAGCACAAGGGCGTGCGCGACGGGGCCGACGACTTCCGCCGCTGCGAGGCGGCGTACGACGCGGCGCTGGGCTACTACCTGGAGGCGGGGCACACGCTGGTGGTGCTGGGCGACGCGGAGGAGCTGTGGGAGGCGACGCCGCACGCCATCTTCCAGGCGTACCGCCACACCCTGGAGCTGGAAGCGGAGTTCCACCGCGCGGGCCGCTACCGGCGCGTCTGGGGGAACCACGACGACCTGTGGGGCACGGAGCTGGCCGTGCGCACCCTCCTGGACCCCATCTTCCCGGGGATCCGGGTGGAGGAAACGATCCGGCTGCGGGTGACGGACGGCGGGCGGGAGCTGGGAACGCTCTTCCTGGCGCACGGGCACCAGGGGATGCGCTGGAGCGACCGCTGGTCGCGGGTCGCCCGGCTCCCGGTGCGCTACGTGTGGACCACGGTGCAGCGCGTGACGGGGCGCTCGCTGAACACGCCGGCCCGCGACTTCCGCCTGCGCAAGCGCCAGGACGTGGCGCTGTACTCCTGGGCCGAGGAGCATCCCGGCACGGTGCTGGTGGCGGGGCACACGCACGCGCCCATCTTTCGCTCGCGCCCCCGCTCCGCCGGGGTGCAGGCGGAGCTGGAGGCGGCGCGCGCCGCGGCGGCCGGCGGGGACGCGGAGGCGGCGGAGCGGGTACGGCGGCTGCGGGCGGAGCTGGAGTGGGTGCGCGCGGAAGAGAACCAGGCCTCGGCGGAGCGGGTGGTGCCAATGGCGGGCCCGTACTACTTCAACACGGGGTGCTGCTGCTTCGTGGACGGGCACATCACCGGCATCGAGATCGCCGGCGGGGAGATCCGCCTGGTGCGCTGGCCGGACGCCGGCGGCGAGCCCGCGCCCTCGGTGCTGGAGCGCGCCGACCTGCGCGAGGTGTTCGCGGCGTGCACGGCTTCCACGACGTCCACGGAGGGAGATGCTGATCGAGCAGATCCGCAGGGCGGTCGCTGAGGAGCGGTTGAAGCGGTGAGCCCGGTCCAGGAAATCCAGGGCAAACAGCGCCGGCGCAGGAGGTGGGAGATGATGAACCCGGAGCACGAAGAGCGGCTGGTGGAGCAGCGGGTGACGTTCACGGCGGAGGTCGATGGCCGAATCGTCACCGTGGAAAGAGTGCCGGCGCGCGTGGACGAGGAGACCGGGGAGCGATACTTCTCGCCCGCCGTGGTCGAGCGGCTTCAGGAGGTCGTCTGGGGCGAGGGGCGCGCCGAACAGGCGGAGACGGCCGTCTTTGACTTTGCCGGCTGACGTAGATCCCCGGCCCGAGGTCGAAAGTGTTCGTCGCGCGCACCCGCAGCACGTGCTAGATTCAAGGCTTGAGGCGAAGCTGACTCAGCGAGTCATTCGGATACCCGCTTCAGCGATGACCCCAGGAACCCCGGGAGGCGACATGGCACCGGACCGGTCCGGGGACGAACGATCCCCTCCCCGCGGCGGCAAGCGGTTCCGCGAGCTGGAGAGCCGCCTGGAGGAGTTCGAGGCGGGACCGGCCTCCACACCCACCTGGGGTGAGGTCCGCGACCGCCTGAAGGCGCGCTCCGCCATCAAGGGGCAGAAGCCCCGCGGCGGTGCGCAACGTGCAGCACCCCCGGATGCGCACGACGCATCCGCTCACGACGACCGGCAAGGAAACACGATGAAAGAGCCTTCACGCCGCGGCCCCGCCGGGCGCGGTCCCTCCGACCGCAGGCCTCCGCGCCCGCGCGACGACTCCGACGAGCCGCGCGGCTTCCCGCCGCCCCGGGCCGCGGGCGCGGACGAGCTGCTGGAGCTGGCCGACGAGCTGGAGGACCAGGCGCGCGCGCTGATGCAGCAGGCCCGGCGCCTGCAGCGCCTTGCCGGCGGGATGGAGCGCCCCGAGGGCGACCGGCCGGCCCGGCCCCGCCCGGGCGGCTACGCCAGCGGCGGCC
>JBEVLE010000559.1:0-13046 GCA_040509335.1 Longimicrobiaceae bacterium
CGGCGGCGGCTGGGCGAGCCGCCGCCGGTGGTGCTGCTGGGCGCCGGGGCCTCGGCCGCGGCGGGGCTGGCGACCATGAAGGCGCTCTACGACTTCATCGGCGTGCCCGGGTTCCCCGAGTTCGTCGCCTACCTGGAGACGCGCAGCGCCAACGAGCGCTACCGCCTGCTCTCCGACTTCCTCCAGACGCAGGACCCGCACGAGGTGACGCCCGGCTACCGGGCGCTGGCGGCGCTCTGCGAGCACGCGTACTTCGACGTGGTGCTCACCACCAACTTCGACCCGCTGCTGGACGACGCGCTCGCCACCGCCCGCCTGCGCCGCAGGGACTACCTGCTGCTCATCAACGGCGTGCTGCGCACCGACCGGCTGCGCTGGCTGCTGGCGTCGCGCAGCCCGCGGGTCAAGGTGGTCAAGCTGCACGGCGACCTGTTCCACCGCTTCATGGCGTGGACGCCGGCGGAGATGGACGACTACCTGGGGGAGATCGGCCCGGCGCTGGCGCCCGTGCTTTCCACCCGCGACTTCCTGGTGGTGGGGCACAGCCTGCGCGACGACCGCATCCGCGAGATGGTGACGGGGGCGGGCGGAGCCATCTGGTTCGTGAACCTGTCCCCGGCCCCGGACGAGCTCCAGGCGGACCATGACCTGCGGTCCGTGGTGGGGGACGGGATGGGGTTCGAGCAGGTGTTCACCGCCCTGGCGGAGCGCCTGGGGGCGACGGGCGCGAAGCGCCGCGTGGTCCGGAGCGCCTCACGCGACAGCACCGCGCCCGACCTCACGGCGATCTTCGGGGTCGACGCCGGGCTGGAGGGGGAGCTCGAAGCGATCGTCGGGTCGGTGGCCCGGCCGGAGCTGGAACGCGTGACCACGGCGCCGGGCGCGGGGGCCGCGGCGGAAGCCGCCGCCACCATCGACGACCTGGCGGCGGCGACGGTCGGCATCGCGTTCGCGGACGATGCTCCGCCCACGGGAACGGGGTTCCTGCTGGCGGAGCCCCGGGTGATCGTCACGGACGGCTACCTGGCCGGGGCGGGCGGCTTCGACCCGGAGCGCATCACCCTGGTGACCGGCTCCGGACTCCGCCTTACGACCCGCGCGTCCCACCTCGGCACGGGCCACCCGTTCAGCCCCTGGGTGCTGGAAGCGCCCGCCGGGCTGAAGGCGCGCGGTCTGCGCGCGAGCGCGGAGCCCCTGAAGAAGGGGGAGGTCCTCCAGTTCGCGGTCGCGGCGGGCGAGCGCACCGGCCTCGCGCCCGGGACGGTCCTGAGCGGCAGGGCGACGCCCATCGACGTGAGCCCGCTGGGGCGCGTGACGGGCCTGGTCCACGTGCGCGCGTTCCTGGCGCCGGGCTCCAGCGGCGCGCCCGCGGTGGACGACGACCTGGCCGTGCGGGGATTCGTCGCCGCCGGGAGCGACGACGAAGCGCGTCCCGACACGTACGTCTACCCCGCCGGGAGGTGGCTGGCGCAGGTCCTCGTTCCCGGCGGCGCCTGATCCCCGCCGTGTCCCCGCACGCGGCGACGGGACCGGAACTTGCCGCCGCCCGCCCACGACCCGGCGACCCCGCACGACCACCCGTGGCGCTCGACATGCCCGACACCAGCACTCCCGGCGAAACCCGGCGCAGGTTCATCCGGCACACCGCCGACGTGCCGCTCAAGGTGCGGACGGTGCGGGAAAGCACCCGCGCATCCCGCCGCGGCGTCAACGTGAGCTTCGGCGGCCTGGCGTTCGAATCCGACGTCCCGGTGCCGCACGGCACGACGATCGAGGTCCGCATCGACCAGGTGAAGCCGCCGTTCGAGGCCCACGCGCGGGTGGTGCACTGCGAGCCGGAGGGAGACCACTTCTGCATCGGGGTGCAGTTCCTGGATGCGAGCGACGCCTTCCGGGCGCGCATGGTGGAGCAGGTGTGCTCCATCGACCGCTACCGGCAGGAGGTGCGCGAGCGGGAGGGGAGGGAGATGAGCAGCCAGGAGGCGGCCGAGGAGTGGATCCGCCAGCACGCGGCCCGCTTCCCCGACCCGGTGTGACCGCGATGCCGGACGAGTCCCTCGCGCTCCTCCCCGCGCACGAGCTGGCCCGGCGCGTCCGCGCCCGCGAGCTGTCGGCGGTGGAGGTGCTGGACGCCTGCACGGCGCGCATGGAGCGGCTGAACGGCACGCTCAACGCCGTGGTCACGCTGAACCCGCGCGCACAGGAGGAGGCCGCCGCGCTGGACCTGCGGATCGCGCGCGGCGAGGACGTGGGGATCCTGGCGGGGCTCCCGGTGGGGATCAAGGACGTGACGCAGGTGGGCGGGGTGCGCTGCACCTTCGGCTCGCCGCTCTTCGCGGACCACGTCCCGCCGGAGGACGCGCTGGTGGTGCGGCGGCTCCGCGAGGCGGGGGCCGTGATCCTGGGCAAGACCAACTGCCCGGAGTTCGCCGCGGGGGGAAACACCTTCAACGAGGTGTTCGGGCGCACGCGCAACCCGTGGGACCCCGAGCGCAGCGCCGGCGGCTCCACGGGCGGCGGGGCGTGCGGCCTGGCGACGGGGATGATCGCGCTGGCGGAGGGGACGGACCTGGGCGGCTCGCTGCGCATCCCGGCGTCGTTCTGCGGGGTCGTGGGCATCCGCCCCTCGGTGGGGCTGGTGCCCACGGTGCCCAGCGACTACCTGTGGGACACCATGCAGGTGACCGGGCCCATGGGGCGCACCGCGGAGGACGTGGCGCTCGCCCTCCAGGCCATCGCAGGCCCCAGCGACCTGTCGCCGCTCGCGCAGCCGGCCGCGGGGCGGGACTTCGTCGCGGCGGTGCGCGGCGCGGACCCCCGCGGGCTGCGGGTGGCGTACTGCCCGGACATCGCGGGGATCGGGATCGACGCGGACGTGGAGCGGGTGTGCCGCGAGGCGGCGGCGGCGCTGGCGGCGGCGGGCGCGGAGGTGGAGACCATCGAGCTGGACCTGGCGTACGCGCGGCCGGCGTTCCTGGCGCTGCGCGGCCTGTGGTTCGTGTCCATGCTGGGTCCGCACCTGGACAAGCTGGAGCGCTTCGGCACCAACGTGGGCAACAACCTGCGCGCGGGGCTGGCGACGACCGTGCAGGAGCTGGGCGCGGCCGAAGCGGCGCGCCGCCGGATCTGGGAGGAGTTCCACGCGCTCTTTTGCCGCTTCGACCACCTGCTCACGCCCACCATGGCCGTCCCGCCCTTCCCGGTGGTGGAGAACTTCCCGCGCACCGTGGGCGGCCGGGAGATGGCGACGTACGTGGACTGGCTCGCGCCCACGTTCGTGCTGAGCATGACGGGGCTGCCGGTGGCGTCCGTGCCGTGCGGTCTGGACGCGGACGGGCTCCCGGTGGGGATGCAGGTGGTGGGGAGGCCGCGGGGGGAGGAAGGGGCGCTGGCGCTCGCGGGGGTGATCCAAGGGCTGCGGCCGGTGGGGGTGGCGACGCCGCGCGGGTGATCCCCCACCCGTGAGCGGGGAAAAGCCCGCATCAAGAATGGGCGGATCCCTCACCAATGTTCCGGGGTTTCCCTGCTGTTTCGCGTGGGCGTGGCGGCTACACTTGCAGTGGGTGTTGTTTCTCGTCCACTGTAGGAGGTGACCCCATGCTTGCACGCGAACGTCGCATCCTCGACATGCTCAGGTGGCCGTTTTCCAGCCGCCTTGCTTCCCCCCTGTGGCTGGGCATCCGCATCTACCTGGGCTCCATCTGGCTCCAGTTCGGGCTGGCCAAGGTCACGGGCGGATGGCTGACCGGCAACCCCATGCACTCCATGCTGGACGCCATTGCCCGCGGCATGACGCCGGCTCCCTTCCCCGCGTACCGCCACGTCGCCCGGGGGCTGCTGGAGACCGGCGCCGACCGCTGGATCAGCGTGGGCCTCCCGCTGGCGGAGCTGGCCGTGGCGCTCGCCTTCTTCGGCGGGGTCCTGCTGGTGCCCGCGGCGGTGGGCGCCAGCCTGCTGAACCTCAACCTGATCCTGTCGGGCCTGGCCTCCTGGCACTTCGACGGGCGCGTCATCGCGCTCCAGCTGCTCCTGGTCGCCGCCTGGCGCGTGGCCGACTACGTGGGCCTGGCGCGGATCGTCTCCGGGATCCGCCGCCGCCGGAGGGGAGCAGCCTCCCCGAACCCCGGCGCGAGCCCCGCGTGAGGGATTTCGGCCCGGAGGGGCGAGACCGCGCGGCCGTTTGCGCGGGCTCGACTCCGTTGGGCTGCGTTGTTTGCAGCCCTACGGAGCCGAAGCCCGAACCCGGCTGTTCAATCCGTAAAAAGCCTCGTCACGTCCGGCTTGACGACCTTGCCCATGGCGTTGCGGGGGAGCGCGTCGACAAGGCGCAGGTCGCGCGGGAGCTTGTACGGGGCGAGCCGCTCCCGCGCCCACCCCTGGATCCCCTCCAGCGTCGGCGCGGCGCCGGCGCGCGCCTCCACCGCCACGCAGATCCGCTCCCCCCAGTCGGGGTCCTCCACCCCCACCACGGCGCACTCCGCCACGTCCGGGTGCGTCCGCAGCGTTTCCTCGATCTCCAGCGCGGACACCTTGTAGCCGCCGGTCTTGATGATGTCCACGCTCTTCCGCCCCAGGATGCGGAAGTAGCCGCGCTCCACCACGGCCACGTCCCCGGTGCGGAACCAGCCGTCGCGGAACGCTTCCGCCGTGGCCTCCGGACGGCGCCAGTACTCCGCGAACACGTTCGCCCCGCGCACCTCGATCTCCCCGGGCGTCCCGGGCTCCACCGGCGCGCCGGCGTCGTCCACGAGGCGCACCTCCACGCCGGGGAGCGGGACGCCCACGTACCCCGGGCGCCGCTCGCCGCGCAGCGGGTTGGAAAGCGCCATCCCCATCTCCGTCATCCCGTAGCGCTCCAGCAGCGTGTGCCCGCTGATCTCCCTCCAGCGCTCCAGCGTCTGCACCGGGAGCGCCGCCGAGCCGGACACCATCAGCCGCATCCGTGCGCACCCCTCGGACATGCGGCGCCGCCGCGCGGGGCCGGCCTCCTCCCACGCCGCGATCAGCCGGCGGTAGATGGTGGGGACGGCCATGAACAGCGTCAGCTCGCCATGCTCGATCCGCTCCCACGCGGCGTCGGCTTCGAAGCGGGGAAGGATCTGGCAGACCGCCCCGGCCCACAGCGCGCAGGTGAGCACGTTGACGATGCCGTGCACGTGGTGCAGGGGGAGGACGAGGAGGACGCGGTCGTCGGCGCGCCACCCCCACGCCTCCACCAGCGAGGCCACCTGGGCGCGCACGCCGGCGTGGGTGGTCACCACCCCCTTGGGCTTCCCGGTGGTGCCGCTGGTGTAGACCATCATCGCCGGCCGCCCCTCCTCCACCCGCGGCAGCGTCCCCGGCGCGGCCGCCAGCGCCTCCGGGGTGGTGACGAAGCGCCGCCCATTCCGCTCCGCGACGGGCCGCAGGCTTGCCGCGAAATCCGGGTGAGCGACCACGGTCGCGGCGTCTGCGTCCTGGACGACGTACTCCAGCTCCGCGGGCGGGTGGGAGACGGCGAGCGGCACCGCGATGCCGCCGGCGCGCCAGATCCCCCACTGCACGGCCACGTAGTCCCACCCCGGCGGCGCGAGGAAGGCGACGCGCGCGCTCTCCAGGTCGGCGGCGCCGTCCAGGAGCGCCGCGGCCACGCGCGCCGAAGCGTCCAGCAGGTCGGCGTAGGTGAAGGCGCCCTCCGGCGCGACGACCGCGGTGCGGCCGCCGTGCTCCGCGGCGCGGACGACGAGGGGGAGGTCGGGGAACGCAGGGCTCATGGGGAGGCAATCTGGAGGAGGCCGAAACGACGAAGGGCGCGGTCCAGCCGCGCCCTCCTTTTGACAGCCGCAGCAGGTGCGGAGCTATGCGAACAGCTCACGGACGGGCAGACGCCACCCGGGAACCACTTCTCCCCCGTCCAGCTCGTCGTCTTCCGCCAGGATCACGATGTCGCTCCGCGAGCGGTAGACGGTCGCGGCACGGCGTCGGGGGTTCACGACGATCACCATCCGACAGCGGGCGGCCAGCCATTGGGACACCTTGGCTTCGACTGCCCCGAATGAATCGTTGGGAGAAACAACCTCCACGACCATGTCCGGCGCGCCGAGACGGTATCCCTGCCCGACGCCCGTCTGCTCGATGCGCTCCCGCCGAACAAAGGCAGCATCGGGGGCCAGCACCGTGTCGGGATCGGATGCGATCTTGAATCCGGTTTCCGCCGTGTACACCCGGCCGAGTCCCTTCGACCGGACATACTGGCCAAGCCGGACGAGGATCTCCGCCGCCACGGTCCCGTGCTCCTCTCCCGCAGGCGCCATCACGATCACCGCTCCCTCGACGAGCTCACGCCGGAACCCATCCTCGGGAACCCGGAGCAGTTCGTCGGCAGTGACGAGCCCTGAATGAGCCGCGGCAGGGTGCCCCATGGCTGCATCTCCTAGAAGAACACCGGCTCCTGGTACGCGCCGAAGACGGCCTCCATCGCGTGGCGGATCTCGAACAGCGTGGCGTACGCCCGCACCGCGTCCAGCATGGCGGGGACCACGTTCTCCCCGGCGCGGGCGGCGTCCTGGAGCGACGCCAGGGTGCGGTCCACCTCGCCCTGGTCGCGGCGGGCGCGCATGGCGGCCATGCGCTCGCGCTGCCGGATCTCCGCCTCCTCGGTGATCTTGAGGAGCGGGATCTCGATCTCCTCGCCCTCGATGGTGAAGTCGTTCACGCCCACGATCACGCGGTCCACGTTCTCGATCTCCACCTGCTGGCGCATGGCCGCGCGGGCGATCTCGCGCTGGAAGTAGCCCACCTCGATCCCCGGCACCACGCCGCCCAGCCGGTCCACCTGCGCGAAGATCTCCTCGGCCTCGGCCTCCAGGCGGTCGGTGAGGGCCTCCACGTAGTAGGAGCCCGCCAGCGGGTCGATGGTGTTCGCCGCGCCCGTCTCGAATGCCAGGATCTGCTGGGTGCGCAGCGCGATCTGCACCGCCTTCTCGCTGGGGAGCGCCAGCGTCTCGTCCATGGAGTTGGTGTGCAGCGACTGCGTGCCGCCCAGCACCGCCGCCATGGCCTGGTAGGCCACGCGGACGATGTTGTTCTCGGGCTGCTGCGCCGTCAGCGTCACCCCGGCGGTCTGCGCGTGGGTGCGCAGGCGCCACGACTCCGGGTTCCTGGCGCCGTACTTGTCGCGCAGGTGGCGCGCCCAGATGCGGCGGGCGGCGCGGAACTTGGCGATCTCCTCGAAGAAGTCGTTGTGGACGTCCCAGAAGAAGGAAAGGCGCGGCGCGAAGTCGTCCACGTCCAGCCCGCGCGCGATCCCCCGCTCCACGTACTCGAAGCCGTTGCGCAGCGTGTACGCGAGCTCCTGCCCGGCGGTGGAGCCCGCCTCGCGGATGTGGTAGCCGGAGATGGAGATGGGGTTGTACTTGGGCGCGTTCTTCGACGCCCACTCGAACATGTCGATCACCAGCCGCAGCGCCGGCTCCGGCGGGTACACCCAGGCGTGCTGCGCCTGGTACTCCTTGAGGATGTCGTTCTGGACCGTGCCGCGGAGCTTGCTGAACGGCACCCCCTGCTTTTCCGCCGCGATCATGTAGAAGCAGAAGAGGATGATCGCCGGCCCGTTGATGGTCATGGAAACGGAGACCTGGTCCAGCGGGATCCCCGCGAACAGCGTTTCCATGTCGTCCAGCGACGAGATCGCGACGCCGCACTTCCCCACCTCGCCGAGCGAGCGGGGGTGGTCGGAGTCGTAGCCCATCAGCGTGGGAAAGTCGAAGGCCACCGACAGCCCGGTCTGGCCGCGCCCCAGGAGGAAGTGGTAGCGCTGGTTGGTCTCCTCGGCGGTCCCGAACCCGGCGAACTGGCGCATGGTCCAGAGCCGGGTGCGGTACATGGTGCCGTACGGCCCCCGCGTGAACGGGAACTCGCCCGGGGCGCCCAGCTTCTCGTTGTAGAACTCCGCCTCCTCCGCGCCGGTCTCCGGGCGGTCCAGCGGGGTGTACAGCGGCCTGACCTCCGCCCCGGAGATGCTGGTGTACAGCGGGTCGCGGGACGGGTCCGCGCCGCGCTCCGGCTCGCCGCGGGTGGGCTCGCGCCGGGGGGTGCGCTCGTACGCCGTTTCCCAGGCGCGGAGGCGGTCCTTCAGTTCCGCGATCTCGCGCTCCCGGTCGGCGATGCGCTCCAGCAGGGCATCCGGCGAGACGCCGTATTCGATCGAGCTCATGTCTCGGTCCTTCGTGGGGTTTCGAGGCCCATCGCTCGCACGATCCGCGCCGCGACGGTATAGGGGGACTCCGCGCCGGACTCCAGCGCGGGGAGCGCTCCGTCCAGGATCTCTTCGCCGCGTCCGTCGGTCCAGGCCCGCTTCTTCATCTCCCGGTCCACCACCGCCCGGACGCGCTCGGCCAGGCGGTTCCGCCGGCGGCGCGACAGTTCGCCGCTCGCGCGTAGATACACGGCATGCCGGTCCAGGGTTCGGACCAGCTCCTCGATCCCCTCCCCGGTCTGCGCCACGGTCTTGAGCACCGGGATCGCCCACCCGCCCCCCTCGACCGCCGCCTCCCGCGTCCGCTCGCGCGCCGCCCGGCCCACCGTCTTCAGCGACACGCCGTGGTGCCCCGCCGCCGCGGGGGCCGACTCGCCCAGGCGCATGTGGAGCATCACCTCGATCTCCTGCGCCAGGCGGTCGGCGCCGGGGCGGTCGGCCTTGTTGATGACGAACACGTCTGCGATCTCCATCAGCCCGGCTTTCATCGCCTGGATGGAATCGCCGGACTCGGGGACCAGCACCACCACGGTGGTGTCGGCGGTCTCGGCGATCTCCAGCTCGGACTGCCCCACCCCCACCGTTTCCAGCAGCACCCGGTCGCACCCGTAGGCGTCCATCAGGTCCGCCACCTCGCTGGTGGTGGTCGCCAGCCCCCCCAGCGAGCCGCGCGCGGCCATGGAGCGGATGAAGACGCCCGGGTCGGTGGCCAGGCTGTTCATGCGGATGCGGTCGCCCAGGAGCGCGCCCCCCGTGAACGGCGACGAGGGGTCCACCGCGACGATCCCCACCCGCTCCTCCAGCTTGCGGAACTCGGAGGTGAGCTTGGAGGTGAGGGTGGACTTCCCCGCCCCGGGCGGCCCCGTCATGCCGATGCGCTGGGCGCGGCCCAGCTCGCCGTGCAGCTCGTGGAGGATGCGCTCGAAGCCGGGCTGGCCGTTCTCGACGATGGATATGGCGCGGGCGAGGGCGAGGCGCTGCCCGGCGCGGAACCGCTGCAGGAGGTCCTGCTCGCGGTCGGTCTGCAGGTCTGTGCTCATGCCGGGAAACTGCCGCCGCGCAAGGAGGATTGTCAAGCTGGCGCGGGCCCGGCGGAGGGAACGGACCGGGGCATGCGGGTGCACGTTCCGTTACACCCGGGCGCGCCGCCGACGGGGGACACTTGCCGCCTGGACGGAACGCGCACCGCTTCGCGGCGGGCTTTTTCGCGGAGGCCCGCGGCGGGGAGGCGGCCGGCGGCGGAAACGAACGGATGTTGCACGCGCGCGGGACCGGTCCGGCAACCCGCCGGGCCGTCCCGCCCGCGGGAGCCGGCCACGCCCGCGGCCCATCCCCCCTCCCGGAGGTCCACCATGCGCTCCCCCCGACTCCTCGTCCTGGCCGCCTGCGCGGCCGCCCTCGCCGCCGCGTGCGACGGCCAGCCCGCCGCCGTCGCGCCCGCGGACGCCCTGCTCTCCTCCGCCGGCACGGAGGTCAACCGGGCGCTCGCCGAGATCCGCCGCGGCACCGCGCAGTTCCACCGGGTGGAGGCCGCCATGGCGGCGGGCTACGCCCCGGCGAGCCCCTGCGTCGCCCATCCCTTCCTGGGCGCCATGGGCTTCCACTACGCCAACTTCGGGCTGGTGGACGCGACGGTGGATCCGTCCGCGCCCGAGATCCTGGTCTACGCGCCCGCCCCCGGCGGCGGGCTGCGGCTGGTGGCGGCGGAGTTCATGGTCGCGGCGGCGCCGTGGGACGCGCTGCACTCCGCGCCTCCCATGCTCGCCGGCGTGGGGTTCGACGACCACCGCGCGCCCGAGGCGCGCCACGGGATCCCCCTCCCGCACTACGACCTGCACGCGTGGGTGTGGCAGCACAACCCGAGCGGGACGTTCTTCCCCTTCAACCCAACCGTGAGCTGCGGCTAGCCCCGGGCCCGGCGCTCACACCCGGAACAGGCGGGCGTCCCAGGCGATGGGCTCGGGCGCGCCCAGGCGGACGCGCGCGAAGTCGGGGTGCAGCGGGTTGAGGAGGAGGTTGCGGCCGAAGGGGCGCGACGCGGCGGCGGGGACGGACAGCACGGCGGAGCGCCCCGCCGCCAGCCAGGCATCGCCGTACGCGCGGGCGGCGGACGATTCCGCGGCGTCCCAGCCGGGGATGCGGCTCTCGTCCACGACCTCCACGGCGAGGTCGTCCGGGACCTCGGCGCGGGCGCAGTGGTGGGCGCCCGGGATCCTGTGCATGCGCCCGGCGTGCACCAGCACCTCCAGCAGGCACCCCGCCAGGCAGCTGGACCCGTACACGACGGGGCGGCCGGGGGAGTTCCACCGGCCGCCCTCCAGGTACGCTCCCGTGCCGTCGAACACCGGGTACTTCGCCTTCGTGACGCGGTACACCGCGGCCATCAGACCGGCAGGCCGTACTCCAGGCTCATCAGCAGCCGCTCCACCCGGCGGGCGCCCAGCTCGGTCTCGGCCATCTCCAGCGGGGAGCGATCCTCGAGCATGGGGTGCGGCAGGGCAAGGAACTCGCGCGCGTCGTCCCGGCTCTCCCACACCTGCTCGGCAAGAGCCATGACGCGGGCAAGGCGCTCCACGCGCTCGCTCTCCGGGAGGCGCAGGCGGGTGCGCCGCGCACGGGTGGCGCGGGGGACCAGGCGGTCGCGGAGCACGCGCGCCTCGCGGCCGCTCCCGGCCACGTAGCGCACGGCCTCGTCCAGGGCGCGCACGGGGAGTCCTTCCCTCACCACGCGCTGCAGGTCCGCCGAGCTGCGGACGCGCTCGTACAGCACCTCCTCGCCCCCCAGGATCTCGGCGACCTTCTCGGAATCGGCGTCCATTCGCATCTCCCCGTGGGCGGTTCACCTGGACGGAAAATACGTCCGGATGAGCAGACACGCAAGCGAGACGCCATTTCACTCCCGCACGAGCACCATCCCCGAAACGCTCTCCAGCCGGAACGGGCCGCGGGCCGTGTCGGCGCTCGCCTCCGGGCGGGTCAGCCCCACCTCCGTCAGGACCAGCTGCCCCCGCGCCCGGCCCGCCTCATCGACCAGCGGGCGTACCGCCTCGCCGGCGAGGATCTCGGCGGAGGCGAAGCGGTCGCCCGGGCCGCACCCGTCCGGGCCCGTGGAGGTGAGGCGCGCGACCAGGGCGTGAAGATCCACCTGTGCCGCCCAGCGCTCGGGGCCGGCGGCGTGCACGCGCAGCCCGGTCCCGGCGAGCTGGAGCTGGACCGGGCCGGCCTGCGGCCCCGGCGGCTCCGGATTCGCGGCGCGCTGCACGCGGTACAGCGTCCCGCCGGCCAGCCCGGGGACGGGGAGCTGGGCGGGGAGGGAGGCGTGAACCTCCTGGAGCTCCTCGTCGCCCTCGCACCCGGGGCGGACGGGGAGCGCCTTCGCCACCTCCCAACCGCCGCCGTAGCGCTCCACCCCGGGCCCCAACACGCCGCGCAGCGACTCCGGTCCGTGCGAGGCGTACAAGTAGGAGATGGCGCCGGTGACCTGGGCGTGCAGCTCGCTGGGAATCGTTCTCCGCGTGTCGGCCGCCGGAAGGGCGACCCCCGTGTCGGGAGGCTGAAGCGTGCCGGTGTAGCGCCCGTCCCGCAGCAGCCCGGCCTGTGCGAGCCCCTGGCGGAGGCGGGCCTCCTGGCTGCGCCGCGACACCGCCGGCGCGCCCCAGGGCCCGAAGGCGGACAGCAGGAGCGTGGCGCCCAGGACCACGGGGACCAGCAGCAGCACCGGCTCCCTGCGCCGCGCCAGGCGGTACACCCCCGCCGCCGCCAGAACGCCGAGTGCGAGCAGCAGCGCGAAGCGCAGGTAGCGGGACTCCGTCCATCCGTACTGGTCGCGGCGCACCCACACGGCCCAGGTGGCGAGCGGGAGCAGGGCGAGCAGGACCGCGGGGAAGACGCGGACCAGCCGGGCCACGCCGGCGTGCTCCGGGTCGCGGCGCAGCGGCTCCAGCAGGAGCGAGCCCAGGAACCCGCCGATCCCGGCCAGGAGGATGATGGGCGACAGGAGGTTCTTGGGCATCTCGCCGGTGGCCACCACCTTGACGGCGTAGGCGGCCAGGATGGCCAGGTACACCATCAGCACCGGCGCGTACAGGAAGCGGCCCAGCAGGCGGATGGCCCGCGGGGCCCGCCCTTCGCCGGCCGGCTCGGCCACCAGCTCCGGGACGCCGCCGGCGACCACCCAGGGCACCAGCGCGAAGAACACGGCGCCGAACAGGTCCTGGTACAGGTGGTCGGGCGTCTTCAGCTCGAAGAGCGACGACACCGCCTTCACCGCCCCGGCGAGCGCCGCGAAAAGGACGCCCCCGTACGCCACCACGCTCACGATGCGCGCCAGCAGCAGCGCGTTGAAGCGCCAGAAGTCGCGTCGGCGCCGCTCGTGGTCGTGCATGCCCACCACGGGCACCAGCGACAGCGCCATGGCGGCAGCGCCCAGCAGCGCCGCGAAGCGCCACGCCTCCGTTTCCAGGCGGGTGTCCGCCACCCACACCCCGTACGCGGCCGCGGCCGCGAGGACCAGGGCCGTGCCGGCCCAGCGGGCGGCGTCGCCGATCACGCCGCGGGCGCGGAGCAGGCTGAGCCCGAACACCAGGAGGAGGGCGAGCGCCGCGGAGGCGGCGATCCGGCTCCACTCATCCAGGCCGTCGGTGCCGCGGAGCGCGACGGAAAAGGCGACGGTGACGAACAGCCCGAGCAGGACCTCGACGGGGGCGAGCGCGAAGGCGCCCGCCGCGTCGCGGGCGTAGGTGCGGACTGCCAGGGGGATGCGGGACACGGGAACCGTCGGCGAGGAGGGGGTCGGAAGCACATCGGCGGG
>JBEVLE010000560.1:0-4981 GCA_040509335.1 Longimicrobiaceae bacterium
CCCCGCGACCATGTCGGCCGGGCCGGCGATCGTGGCGATCCGGCGCCGGCCGAGCCCCGCGAGGTGCTGGACCGCGAGCCGGGCGCCCTGGAGGTTGTCGACGTCGACGAAGTCGCTGGTGACGCCCTCGCGACGACCGCCGACGACGACGGGTACGCCGTGCGCGCGGATGCGCTCCGGGAGCTGGTCGTCGTCGTGCAACGAGAGCAGCAGCACGCCGTCGACGTGCTGGCGGGTGAGGTAGTCGTCGAGCGCCCCGCGTCGCTGCGAGGCCTGGGCGAGCAGCAGCACGAGCTGCCGGTCCGCGTCGGCCAGTGCGGCGCCGATGCCGCGGACGATCCCGGCGAAGAACGGCTCCCCGAAGACCCGCTCCTCGGACTCCGCGATCACGAGCGCGACGGCTTCGGTGCGCTGGGTGACCAGCGCCCGGGCCGCGGGGTTGGGGACGTAGCCGAGCTGCGCGATCGCCTCCTCGACGGCCATCCGCGCCTTGTCGGAGACCTTCGCGCCACCGTTGATCACGCGCGACGCGGTGCCGCGCCCGACACCGGCGAGCGCGGCGACCTCGTCGAGCGTCGGGCGGTGCACGTCACCCGCCGAGACCGTTGTGCTTGACGACCTCGCGGTAGCGGTGCCCGCTGGCCTTCACCGTGCGCCGCTGCGTGTCGTAGTCGACGTGCACCATGCCGAAACGCTTGGTGTAACCCCACGCCCATTCGAAGTTGTCCAGCAGCGACCAGGCGAAGTACCCCCGCACGTCCACCCCCCGCCCCATCGCCCGCCGCACCGCGCGCAGGTGCTCGCGGAAGTAGGCCACGCGCAGCGGGTCCTCCAGCGTGTCGCCCTCCGCCACGGGCGGGTCGTAGAACGCCGCGCCGTTCTCGGTCACGTACAGCGGAACGGCGCCGCAGCGGTCGCGCACCCACACCAGCACGTCCTCCAGCGCCTGCGGGTACACCTCCCAGTCCATCTCCGTGTGCGCGTGGCGCGGCTGCCGCACCCGCGCCGCGCGCACCGGCGGCGCGCCGGGATCGTCGCGCACCACGCTCCGCGTGTAGTAGTTGATCCCCAGCCAGTCCACCGGCTCGCGGATCACCCCCCAGTCCTCCTCCGGGAACTCCGGCCACGCCTCGCCGAACACCTCGCGCAGCTCGTCCGGGTAGCGCCCCAGGAACACCGGGTCCAGGTACTGCCGGTTCATGTACGCCTCGGCGCGCTCCGTGGCCGCCCGGTCCTCCGGCGCGTCCGAGGCCGGGTACTTGGGCTCCAGGTTCACCACCAGCCCGATCCGGCCGCGCCCCTCCGCCCGGTACGCCCGCACCGCCGCGCCGTGCGCGCGCAGCAGGTTGTGCGTCACCCGCGGCGCCTCGTACAGGCTGCGGTGCCCGGGGGCGTGCGCGCCCGCCAGGTAGCCCTCGTGCATCACCACCCACGGCTCGTTGAGCGTCGCCCACAGCGGCACCCGGTCGTCCAGCGCGCGGAACACCGTGGCCGCGTACTCCGCGAACCACTCCGCCGCGTCGCGGTTCACCCACCCGCCGCGGTCGTCCAGCGCCGCGGGGAGGTCCCAGTGGTACAGCGTCGCCATGGGGGTGATGCCCGCCTCCAGGAGCGCGTCCGCCAGCCGCGAGTAGAAGTCCAGCCCCGCCGGGTTGACGCGCCCCGTCCCCTCCGGGAGCACCCGGCTCCAGGAAATGCTGAAGCGGTACGCCTCGAGGCCCAGCTCCGCCATGAGGCGCACGTCGTCCGGCCAGCGGCGGTAGTGGTCGCACGCCACGTCGCCCGTCTCGCCGCCCTCCGTGTTGCCGGGAGTGTGGCTGAAGCGGTGCCAGTTGCTGACCCCGGCACCGTCCGCCAGGGGCGAGCCCTCCACCTGGTACGCCGAGGTGGCGGCGCCCCACAGGAAGCCGTCGGGGAAGCGCGTGGGATCGGGCATGGGAAGCGGGTGCGCGCGGCTACGCCGCTTCGCGCAGGGCGGGCGCCAGCGAGCGCTCCGTCCGCGGGTCGAAGAAGTGCAGCCGCCCCAGGTCGAAGGCCAGCGCCACCGGCTCGCCCGGCGCGGGGACCGGCTGCGGGAGCACGCGCGCCGTCGCCCGGTGCGGGCCCGCCGCCGCGTGCACGAAGATCTCGTTGCCCAGCGGCTCCACCCCCTGCACGGTGAACCGCGCCTCCGCCAGCGCCGCCTCCGCGGGGCGCCCCCGCTGCGCGTACAGCGCCTCCGGGCGCGCGCCCAGCACCACCTCGCCGCCCGCGAGCCCCGCCAGGCCGCGCGCCCACGCGTCCGGGAGCGGAAGCCGGAACGCGTCGCCCGCCGCGCGGAAGTGCGCTCCGCCCTCGTGCGCCACCGCGCCCTCGAAGAAGTTCATCGCCGGGCTGCCGATGAACCCCGCCACGAAGCGGTTCGCCGGGTGGTCGTACAGGTCCAGCGGCGTGTCGATCTGCTGGACGCGGCCGTCGTGCAGGACCACGATGCGGTCGCCCAGCGTCATGGCCTCCACCTGGTCGTGGGTGACGTACACCATGGTGGCGCCCAGGCGGCGGTGCAGCGCCGAGATCTCGGCGCGCATCTGCACGCGCAGCTTGGCGTCCAGGTTGGAGAGCGGCTCGTCGAACAGGAACACCTCCGGGTCGCGGACGATGGCGCGCCCCAGCGCCACCCGCTGCCGCTGCCCGCCCGAGAGCTGGCGCGGCTTGCGGTCCAGGATGGGCTCGATCCCCAGCGTGGCCGCGGCCTCGCGCACCCGGCGCTCCACCTCCTCCCGCGGCGTCTTCCGCAGCTGCAGGGCGAAGCCCAGGTTGTCGCGCACCGTCATGTGCGGGTACAGCGCGTAGCTCTGGAACACCATGGCGATGTCGCGGTCGCGCGGGGCCACGTCGTTGACCCGCCGCTCGCCGATGAACAGGTCGCCCGCCGAGATGGACTCCAGCCCCGCGATCATGCGCAGCAGCGTGCTCTTTCCCGACCCGGAGGGTCCCACCAGCACCACCAGCTCGCCGTCGTCCACGCCGAAGCTCGCGCCCTCCACCGCCACGTGCTCCGCGCCCTCCCGGTAGACCTTTCGAACCCCCTCCAGACGGATGCTCGCCATGGTGTGTGCCCTCGGTTCTCGGTGGCGCTGAGCGGTCCCGCCACAGTGTAGTCGTCCGCGCCTGCCGCGGCCAGTTCCGACGTTGCTTCAGGCTTGTTTGGAAGGGGATGAACGGCGGGATTCGGGCGTGCCCCCGGCTGGCGCCGGGGTCGGGCTTCGGCTCCGTAAGCCCGCAAACAACGCGGGCTAACGGAGTCGAGACCCGGCGGAAACAGCCCCGCCGGGTCTCGCCCCTTCGGGCCGAAATCCCTCACGCGGGGCTCGCGCTGGCGTCCGCTGGGGCCCCCACCCGGCGGCCTGAGGGCCGCCACCCTCCCCCGTTCCGGGGGAGGGCGTCCTGTCGGTCCGGGCCGTTGCGATCTGCGCCGACCCCAAACACGGAGCGTGCCGAAGCGCTCGCAGATGCCCCCTCTCCCCACTACTGTCCGGCTTAGATTGAAGCGGATCGGCCGTAACAGACTTCACCTCAATCGCTTACAGCAATTTCAGAGGCGCGCCGATTTGAACAGCCTGGCCGCCTCTACGCATCGTGGTGCCTGGACCTCACGCCCAGGAGCACCCGATGAACGAGGGAAGCACCATCTTCGCGCAACTGCTCGCCCACGCATCTCGCGATGCCCTGGATCGCTGCATCCGCCGCTACAGTGGCAACGCTCGGGTCCGCAGCTTCTCCTGCCGCGACCAATTCCTCACCATGGTCTTCGCCCAGCTCACCTATCGCGAGAGCCTGCGAGACATTGAGGCGTGCCTCGGCGCCATCCCTGAACGGCTCGACCACATGGGCATCCGCGGCACCGTCTCGCGCAGCACACTCGCCGACGCGAACGAGAGGCGCAACTGGCGCATTTACGCCGACTATGCCCAGGTGCTCATCACCGAGGCTCGCCGCCTCTACGCGGGGGATCCGCTCGACGTAGACCTGGAGCGAACCGTCTACGCCCTGGACTCCAGCACGATCGAGCTCTGCCTTTCCCTCTTCCCCTGGGCCCAAGTGGAGCAAGCACAAGCCGCCGTGAAGCTGCACGCGCTGCTCGACCTGCGCGGCAGCATCCCTGCCTACGCCCACCTTAGTGGCGGCCACTTCTCTGACCTCCACGTCCTGGAGCAGATCGAGGTCGAACCCGGCTCCATCTACGTAATGGACCGCCTCTATGGCAGCTTCAAGCACCTGTACCGCCTCCAGCAGGCAAAAGCCACCTTCGTGGTCCGCGCCAGGAAAAACCTCCGGCTCCGGCGCATCTACTCCCGTCCAGTCGACCGTTCCACGGGCCTGCTCTGCGACCAGACGGTCATACCCATCGGCGTGCAGACCGCGCTCCACTATCCGCTGAAGCTGCGCCGGGTCCGCTACACCGATCTGCCGACGAAGCGCCGCTACACCTTTCTGACCAACGACTTCGGGCTCTGCGCCCTCACCGTCACTCAGCTGTACCGCTCGCGCTGGCGCATCGAGTTGTTCTTCAAGTGGATCAAGCAGCACCTGCGCATCAAGGCCTTCTACGGCAGGAGTTCCAACGCCGTCCACACCCAGATCTGGATTGCCATCTGTGCCTACGTCCTCGTCGCCATTGTCCGCAAGCGACTCGGCATCCAGCGCGATCTCTACACTTTGCTACAGATCTTGAGTGTCTCCCTCTTCGAAAAAACCCAGCTACCGCTTGCGCTTTCAACTGCCGATTACAAATCTCCCTCTGCGCCTGAGTCTAACCAATTGCAGCTCTTCACATTATAAGCCGGACAGCAGTGCCCCTCTCCCAGAATTGGGCAGTATAAATTTTCGTTGACATGGGAGGGGGGGACGAAAAAACATGAGGCACCACACCCCATCGCGAGAAAGGGAGGTGCCCCATGCTTGTGGTGAACCCAAGTGTCCACCTGGACCTCAAGGTAGA
>JBEVLE010000561.1:0-10078 GCA_040509335.1 Longimicrobiaceae bacterium
CCCCCCCGCGCGTCCGCGGCACCGCGTCCCGCCTTCTAGGCGGCGCCCGTCTCGCGGTGGGGCCGGTGGACCGGCTTGGACTCCGGCGACCCCTTTTGGCGGAGGAAGATGGACAGCACGACGATGGAGACCACCGCCAGGAACTCGCTCTGCCAGTTCTGGAACGACTCGAACCAGAAGCGCGGCTCGCCCATGTACTGGAGCATGGAGACCGCCGCCCCGCCGTGCTGGGCCTGCTCCTCGCTGAACTCCGCGGCACCGCTCGCCGCGTGTCCCAGGAAGCTGGCGGCGAACAGGAGCACGAAGGCGATCCCCAGCGAGTTCTCGTACAGCTTGAGCACCCACCCTCCCCGCCGCACCGGCCAGGGCGCGTCCGGGTCGCCGCGGTGCAGCCGCGGGTCCTCGTCGATCTCCTCGCCGCCGGCGTCCTGCTCGTCCTCCGGCTTCTTGGACTCCGCGGAGCCCCGCTGCACCAGGAAGGCGGTGAGGAGCACGTACATCCCCATCTGCAGGAACTCCGACTCCCAGTTCTCGAACGTCGCCTCGGCGAAGTGCGGCGTCGCGAGGTACTCCGTGAAGCCGGCCTCCGGCTGGCCGTGGTCGCGCTGCTCGGCGTTGTACGCCCCGCGCCCGGCCACGGCCTGAGCCACCATCGCCACCGCGAAGAGGAGCGCCGCCACCAGGCCCAGGGCGTTGTCGTGGAGCCGCCGCGCGGCCCCGCCCGCCCGCTTCTCCGCGACCCGCCCGGCGCCGCTCCCGCCCCGCTGCCGCACGTCCCCTGGAACACCGGTCGATCGGCTCGTCATGCGTCACCCGTCCGCTGGGGGATGTCCGCGTGTCCCGGACCCTCCGGGCCAGCGGCGCGAAAGGCAGGACGCGTGCCGCGGCAGGGATGGTGAAGCTTTGTGTAACCTGTTGCCGCGGCGGGGAATGGAGCGCGCCGGACGGCGCGGTCAGGACGGCGGAGGGACCTCCCCGCCCGGGCGGGTGCCGCCGTGGTGCTTCTTCGCCGGGCCGTGGATCTGCTCGGTCAGCTCGCGCTCGATCCGCGCCTGGTCCAGCGGCTCCAGCATCCGCCACAGCTCCTCGTCCCTGCCGATGGGGAAGCCCAGCCGCGAGTACAGCCCGAGCACCAGCTGGAGGACCTTGGTGGTCTCCGCCTCGGTGTTCAATTCCACGGCCAGCGTCACCTCCTCGCGGAGCTCGGCGATGGCCGATTCCCGGTTCTGGGTGATGAGCACGAACAGGGAAAGGAAGATGGCCTCCAGCGACACCACCATGGTGAGCAGGCCGAAGGGGAACGGGTCGAACGGGCGCAGGCCGAACGCGCCCACGTTCCACGCGATCCACCCCGCGAACCAGGCGGCGTGGAGGAGCAGGAACGGGGTGGAGGCGGCCACGCCGGTCAGGGCGTCGGCAATGCGCTCCATGCGGGTGCGGCCCGCGTTGTAGCGGGCCTTGACCGCCTCCATGTGGCGGTCGGCCATGTCGCGGCGCGCCCGGCGGTCGGGGAGGGACACGTCCGCGGGGCGAGGCGGCTCGCTGGGGTCCAGGTCCATTTCGGGGAGGCTCCGGGGCTGGGGCGAGGGATGCGCGGCGCGGCGCGCGGGCCGGGTAGCAAGTAACCGCGCGGCGCCCCTTCGCGCCAGCTTTCGCCCGCGGCGGCGGGGGACGATCGTTTCGTGCTGTAGACTGGCCGCATGCCCCCGCTTACAATAGGCCTGTAGGGCCTGCTGGGGATTCGTGGACACTCTTGCCCCGAAGCACCCCCTGAATCCGATCGCCGGGCCCGAGCCGTAACATGCCGGTCCCGGAAAGACCCCGGTATCTATTTCACGAGTTCATGGTGTTTGACCTCCGCTGGGAGCCGGCGACTGGTGTCCGCCGGCATGGGATCGCGAGCGCCGATCTCCCGTTTCGCGTGCCCGGCTGCCGCCGCGGAGCCAGGCCGTGGGCGGGCGGAGGCGGCCTCGATCCCGAATTTCGGCCCCGCCGGGGACAAAGCAGGGAACCGTTCGCGTGAACACTACAGACAGCAGTCATTGCCGACAGGTACACAACATGAAACGATCGCCTGCCGAGCGTATCTCCCGGCCATGAGGCGCACCGAGGTCCGTACCGTCCTGGTTCCTGACTCGTCGCGCCTCGACTTCGTACGCGGGCTCCCCGCGCCGTATTCCATTCACCGCGTGGATGGGTGGGACGACCTGCGCGCGCGCCTGCGCACCGCGCCCCCGTCCACCTTCGCGATGGTGGACGCGGATGCGCCCGGCGGCGGGCTGGACGGGCGGGTGCGCGAGCTGGTGGAGCGCTTCCCCATGAACCCGGTGGTGGCCGTGGTGGAGCTGGGACCCGACCGGGTGCCCGAGCTGCGGGAGCTGCTGCGCTGGAGGGTGAGCGAGGTGGTGAACTCCCGGGCGGAGGCGCTTCCGCTCGCCGTGGCGCACCGCCTGGGCTACGCGCACGCCCGTCCGCTGAAGCTGCGGCTGGAGGCGGTGGCGCCGCCCAGGGCCACGCACGACGGGATGACGCTGCTGTACGCCGCCGCCGAGGTGGCCGTGGACTGGGGCGGCGCCCCCGAGCTGGCGGAGCGCCTGGGCGCCCGGCCGCGGACGGTCGCGGGCTGGTGCGCCCGTGTAGGCTTCCCCCCGCCCCGGCGCCTCCAGGCGTGGGTGCGGCTGCTGCTCGCCGCCGCGCTGCTGGAGGACCCGGAGCGCACCGTGATGGGCGCCGCGCTGGCCTGCGGCTACTCCACCGACCATTCGCTGCGCCGCGCCATGCGCGAGCTGACCGGCGGGCTGCTGCCGCGCGAGCGTGCCTTCGAAGTCGCGGCCGCCGCGTTCTCCGCCGAGCTGGGCGGCCGGTAGCGGGAGTGAAAGTGCGAAAGTAGAACGGAAGTACGGAGTACGAAGTACGTGAAAGCGCCCCCGCCGGGATCTCCAGGTGGGGGCGCCGTCACGTGAGGGATTACGGCCCGAAGGGGCGAGACCGCGCGCTGTTTGCGCGGGCTCGACTCCGTTACGCAGCGTTGTTTGCTGCGTTACGGAGCCGAAGCCCGACCCCGGCGCCAGCCGGGGGCACGCCCGAACCCGCAGTTGCCGTTGCAGATCCGTTCAATGCCCGCGCACCACCCCCGGATAGCTCTCCACGATCTCGCGATACCCGTCGAGCGTCTCCTTCATGGTCTGCGCGGTCTGCAGGCACGCCTCGGTGATGGTGACCGCTTCCGCGGTGCGGCGGTTCGCCTCGGCCAGGAGCGCGCCGCGGCGCTCGGTCTCGGCGCGCAGGCCGGGGTCGGAGCCGGTGGGGGCGGCCAGGATGATCACGGCGATCACCGCCCCGCCGCCCGTGCACACCCCGTGGAAGAAGGCCCGGGTGCGCTCCACCTCGGCGCCCCCGTCGAAGACGATGACCTGCGCTCCCCTGCGCCGGGCCTTCCATTCCACCAGCCAGCGGAGGAGCGTGTACATGTCGATGACGTAGGGGGAAGGAGCCCGCGGCTCAGGCCGCCAGCCCCAGCTCCAGCTCGATCTGCTCGCGCACGGCCGGGCACGTGGCGCACGACAGCTCGCCGCGCCGCTCCGTGGTCCAGCGCCGCCCGCCGCAGCGGGGGCAGCGTGGCTCCACCAGGCGGCTGAGGCCCAGCAGGGTGCGGTGGGTGAGCCAGAAGCAGACGGGGAGGGCGAGCCAGAAGGTCCAGGTGTTCATCGGAGCGTGGCGGGTGCGGCGTTGGTGCGGGCGGCGAGGCCGAAGGGCTGGCGCGCGTCGGCGCGGAGCAGCGGGTAGGGGTTCAGGTTGGCGCCCTCCCACCAGCGGTGGGCGTCGTCGAGCACGGCGATGGAAAAGTGCAGGTGGAAGTCGCCCGGGGCGGCGTTGCCGGTGTCGCCCACGTAGCCCACCACGTCGCCGCGGCGGACCGCCGCGCCCTCCTCCAGCCCCTCGGCGTAGCGCTCCAGGTGGGCGTAGTAGTAGCGGGTGCGGCCGTCGGTGCCCAGCTGGTAGACGGCGATCCCGCCGCGGCTCCCGGAGTGGAGCTTGAGGATGGTGCCGTCCGCGGCGGCCAGCACCGGCGTGCCGCGCGGCGCGTGGATGTCGATGGCCTGGTGGACGCGCCCGCCCTCGCGGCCGGCGAGGTAGCTGTCGTGCAGCTGCTCCGCCGTGACGCCGGCCACGGGGATCAGCAGGGCGGGGGAGCGCGCGGCCAGGGCGAGCTGCGCGGACGCGGGCGCGGCGGCGAGCGCCAGGGCGGCGGCGAGCAGCGCGAGGCGGACGCGCGGGCGCGCTCCGGCGGGTGACTTGGAAGCGTGGTGCATGGGTCGTCTCTTCTTCGGCGGCCCGACTGGCGTGGCGGGGCGGGGAGCCCGCGCGGTAGCCTCGTAGCTTTGCGTCCCCGCCTTTCGACGGGTTTGCCGTTTGTCGGATTTCCCGCCGGGCGTGGCGGGAGGGACGATGCCGGGGTGCTGCGACGGGGCGGCCGGGGCCGCGGTGCTGCGGGTGGCTGGTCGGGGATTCGCCTCCGCGCGGGGGTGGATTGCCGGGGTCCGGCGGGAGTGCAGCAACCCGCATTCCGTTTCCGCGGCGGCGCGGGCATGGCCGGCTAACGCGGCGGCGCCGCTCGACTTGGGCGCGGGCTCCCGCCCGCGGAGCCCCGGAAGTGGGCGCCGGGAGGACGAAAATCCGTTCCGGGCGCGCAAACTTTTCCGGCTCCCGGGCCCCGTCTTGCGCGTCCGCCCCTCCCCCCGCAGACTGTCCGCTCCTCGCCCGCCACCCACCCGAGACAAGGCCCCATGCGGATCCCCTCCCTCCTCCTCGCCCTGCTGCTGGCCGCCGGCGCCGCCCGGGCACAGACGGTGCAACCGGCCGGGCGCGTCCTCCTGCGCCCGGCCCGGGTCTTCGACGCCGTGGACGAGCGCGCCCACGAGGGGTGGACGGTGCTGGTGAAGGGCGACCACATCGAGGCGGCCGGACCGGCGGAGCGCGTGGGGGTGCCCGCCGACGCGCGGGTGATCGACCTTCCCGGCGCCACCCTCCTCCCGGGGATGATCGAGGGGCATTCGCACCTCCTGCTCCACGCCTACGACGAGACCTCCTGGGACGACCAGGTGCTCCGCGAGTCGCAGGCGCTGCGGGTGGCCCGTGCCACGGTGCATGCGCGCGGCGCCCTGCTCGCCGGCTTCACCACCACGCGCGACCTGGGCACCGAGGGCGCCGGGTGGGCGGACGTGGGGCTCAAGCAGGCCATCGCGCAGGGGATCGTCCCGGGACCGCGGATGCTGGTGGCCACCCGCGCCATCGTCGCCACCGGGAGCTACGGCCCCAAGGAGCTGGCCGCCGAGTGGGACGCGCCCCAGGGCGCGGAGGAGGCGAGCGGCGTGGAAGGCGTGGTCCGCGCGGTCCGCACGCAGATCGGCAGGGGGGCGGACTGGGTCAAGCTGTACGCCGACTACCCCTGGGGCCCGCGCATTCCCGCCCACCCCACCTTCACGCTGGAGGAGCTGAAGGCGGCGGTGGAGGCCGCGTCGAGCGCGGGGCGCCCGGTGGCGGCCCACGCGAGCACCGCGGAAGGAATGCGCCGCGCCGTGCTGGCCGGGGTGGAGACCATCGAGCACGGCAACGGCGGGACGCCCGAGGTGTTCCGGCTGATGCGCGAGCGGGGGGTGGCGCTGTGCCCCACGCTGGCGGCCACGGAGGCCACGCGCACCTACGCCGGGTGGCGCAAGGGGGTGGACCCCGACCCGGCGCAGGTCACGGAAAAGAAGGCGAGCTTCCGCGCCGCCCTGGACGCGGGCGTGACCCTGTGCATGGGCGGCGACTCCGGCGTCTTTCCCCACGGCGAGAACGCCCGCGAGATGGAATTGATGGTGGAGTACGGGATGAGCCCGGCGCGGGTGCTCCTCGCCGCCACCTCCGTCAACGCCCGCATCTTCCACCTGGACGCGTGGCTGGGCACCATCCGTCCCGGCCTGCTCGCCGACCTGGTGGCCGTGGACGGCGACCCCACGCGCGACATCTCCGCGCTGCGCCGCGTCCGCCTGGTGATGAAGAACGGGACCCTGTTCCGCGAGCCGTAGCCGCCCGCGCCCCGCCGTCCCCGGGCGCCGGCCCACGCCGCGCCCGGTTCGTGATCCTTCCGCCGGGCGGGGCGCGGTCCTATCTTGAATTCCCTTCCCGTCGCATGACAACCCATCGCAGTCGCATCCTCCGCATGAGCCGCAGTCCCTGGGTGAGCCGGGCCGCCGTCCCGCTCGCCGCCGTCGCCGCCATCCTGTGCCTGGGCGGCGCCGCGGTCGCCTCCTGGTCCCGCCCCGAGGGGGAGCCCTCCGGCCCCGCGCCCGTCGTCCTCCCCGCCGTGCAGGCCACGCCCGGGCGGGTGGACACCCTGTTCCTGGGCGGGTACGCCGAGGGGAGCTTCAGCCAGGCGCTGCGCACCCTGGCCAGCGACCTGTCGCCCTCCGAGCGCGGGATGATCGGCCGCCACCTGGACAAGATCTTCGTCCCCCTCCTCCCCGAGGACGGGCTGGGGAGCGGCGGGCGCCTGCGCGTGGCCTACGAGCGGGTGGTGCGTCCGGACGGCAGCACGCGCTCCATCCAGGTGCTCGCCGCCGAGGCGGCGGTGGGCGGGTCGCTGCACAAGGCCTTCTTCTTCGACGGCCGCGACAAGCCCGGGTACTTCGACGAGATGGGCCGCTCGCTGGACCCCGCGGCCTGGGCGCGGCCGCTGGAGGTGGCGCACGTCACCTCCGGCTTCCGGCTGGACCGCATGCACCCCATCCTGCGCCGCGTCCTGCCGCACACCGGCATCGACTACGCGGCCGCCGCGGGGACCCCGGTGCGCGCCACCGGCGACGGCAGCGTGGCGTTCGCGGCGCGCCGCGGCGGCTACGGCAACCTGGTGGAGGTGCAGCACCCCAACGGCTACAGCACCCGCTACGCGCACCTGTCGCGCATCGCGCCGGGCGTGGCCCAGGGGGCGATGGTGTCGCAGGGCGACGTCATCGGCTACGTGGGGATGACGGGGCTCGCCACCGGGCCCCACCTGCACTACGAGGTGCGCCGCCGCGGCCGCCCCGTGGACCCGGCCACCGTGGCCGACGCGGGCCCCTCCGTGGACCTGGGCCTTGCCCCCGCCTGGCGCACGGAGCGCCGTCAGCTGGGGCGGCTTCTGGCAAAGGCGCCGACGCTGCTTTCCAGGCGCGGCGGTCTGGGAGACTGAGGGTCGGCCTTGAACTGCTTGGTCGGGCGTGCCCCCGGCTGGCGCCGGGGTCGGGCTTCGGCTCCGTAACGCAGCAAACAACGCTGCGTAACGGAGTCGAGCCCCGGCAAACTGCCGCCGGGTCTCGCCCCTTCGGGCCGAAATCCCTCACGCGACAGCGCCCCCACCGGGAGATCCCGGCGGGGGCGCCTTTCACGTACTCCGTACTGCCGTTCACTCTCGCACTTCCGTGTCCCTCAGTCGCCGCGCAGCGCGCTCATCGGGTCCACGCGGGAGGCGCGGCGGGCGGGGAGCCAGGTCGCCAGCAGGGCGGCGGCGGCGAGGATGGCGGGGACCACCGCGAAGGTGAGCGGGTCGGTGGCGGTGACCCCGTACAGGAGCCCGGCGAGGGCGCGCGTGGCCGCGAGCGAGGCGAGCAGCCCCGCGCCGATCCCGGCGGCGGCGAGCAGGGCGCCCTGCCGCAGCACCATGCCCACCACGTCGCCCACCCCGGCGCCCAGCGCGATGCGGAGCCCGATCTCCCGGGTGCGCTCGCCCACCGTGTAGGCGACCACCCCGTAGACGCCCACCGCGCCCAGCAGCAGCGCCAGCCCCGCGAAGGCGCCCAGCAGGACCGCCGTGAGGCGCGGACGCGCCACCGACTGCGCGACCCACTCGTCCATGGCGCGGACGCGGCTCACCGGGACCCGCGGGTCCACGCCGGCCACCACCGCGCGGAGGCTGCCCGCCAGCGCCTCCGGCGGCGACGTGGTGCGCGCCACCAGCGTCATCCCCGCGCCCGGCTTCTGCGCGAAGGGCACGTAGTAGGCCGGGTTCTGCTCCCCGGCCAGGCCGGCGCTGCGGACCTCCGCGACCACGCCCACCACCGTCATCCAGTCGTTGGCCCAGGGGTGGCCGATGCGCTTCCCCACCGGGTCCTCCGCCGGCCAGAAGCGGCGCGCCGCTGCCTCGTCCACCAGCGCCACCGGGGGCGCGTCCTCGCGGTCGGCGGCGGTGAAGGCGCGCCCGCGCACCAGGCGCACGCCCAGCGTCCGCAGGTACTCCGGGGTGACGGCGCGCCGGTCGAACATGGGGAGGGCGTTGGGATCGAGCGTGACCCCCTCCACGGCCGTGGCCCAGGACGACGGCTCGCCGCCCAGGGGGAGCTGGCTGGTCAGCCCGGCGGCGCCCACCCCGGGGAGCGCCTGCACCCGTCCCAGGACCTCCGCGTAGAAGGCCCTCTGCCGCGCCGGGTCGCCGTACAGCGACTCCGGCGGGTCGATGCGCGCGGACACCACCCGCTCCGTCCGGAAGCCGGGGTCCACCGCCACCAGGGCGCGCACGCTGCGGATCAGCAGCCCGGCCCCCACCACCAGCACCATCGCCAGCCCGATCTCCGCCGCCACCAGCACCCCCGAGAGCCGGCGCCGCCCCCCGCCCGCCCCCGCGCCCTCGCGGAGCGGGCCCTGCAATTCCCTCCGCGTCACCCGCCAGGCGGGGAGCAGGCCGGCCGCCACCCCGGTCAGCAGCGTGGCGCCCAGCGCCAGCGCCGTGACCCGCCCGTCCAGCGCCACCTCGGCCAGGCGCGGCGTGTCCGCCGGCAGCGCCGCCACCAGCCAGCGCAGCCCCCAGGAGGCGAGCAGCAGCCCCGCGGCGCCCCCGGCCAGCGCGAGCACCAGGCTTTCGGTGAGGAGCTGCCTCACCAGCCGGCCCCGCCCCGCGCCCAGCGCGGACCTCAGCGCCATCTCCCGCGCGCGTCCCAGCCCGCGCGCCAGCAGCAGGTTGGCCACGTTGGCGCAGGCGATCAGCAGCACGAACCCCACCGCCGCCAGCAGCACCAGCAGCGTGGGCCGCACCTCGCCCACCACCGCGTCCCGCAGCGGGACCACGGCGGCGTCCGCGCGGTACGGCTCCGGCGGCGTCCACAGCGGGTTCTCCGCGCGCATCGCCCGGGCGAGCGCGCCCAGCTCCGCGAGCGCCTGCCGCGGGGTGGCGCCGGGCGCCAGCCGCCCCACCGCCTGGAAGCCGCCCATCCCCCACAGCGCGCCCACCGCGTGCGGAGCCGGGTCCAGCGGCACCGGCACCCACAGCTCGGTCTCGGCCGAGGGGAAGCGGAACTCCGCCGGCATCACCCCCACCACCGTGCGCGGCTCCCCGTCCAGCGTCACCGTGCGCCCCACGGCCGCCGGGTCGCCCCCGAACCGCCGCCGCCAGAGCCCGTGACCCAGCACCACCACGGCGCCGCGCCCCGGCTGGTCCTCGCCCGCGGCGAAGCCCCTCCCCAGCAGCGGCTCCGCGCCCAGCGCCGCGAACAGGTTGGTGGAGGCGTAGGCCCCCGTGACCCGCTCCGGCTCGCCCCCGCCCGACAGCCCGAAGCCGACTCCCCCCTGGTAGCCGCCCAGCTCCGCGAACGAGCGGCTGCGGTCGCGGGCCAGCACGTACTCGCCGCGCAGGAGCGCGGGGCTCACGGACACCAGCCGGTCGGGCTCGCGGAAGGGCAGGGGGCGCAGCAGCACCCCGTCCACCACGCTGAACAGGGTGGCGACGGCGCCGATCCCCAGCGCCAGCGTCAGGATCGCCACGCCCGCGAAGGCGGGGCTCCGCAGCAGCGTGCGGAGGGCGAAGCGCAGGTCCTGGAGCAGCGTCTGCATCGGGTTGTCTCCTCCTGGTTTTTTACGGATCCGACTGCGGGTTCGGGCGTGCCCCCGGCTGCGCCGGGGTCGGGCTGCGGCTCCGTAACGCACGATAAAACTGTGCGTAACGGAGGCGAGCCCCGCCAAACTGCCGGCGGGTCTCGCCGCTTCGCGCTCGCATCCCTCACGCGGGCATCGCGCCGGCGTCCGCGGGGAACTGCGCGTCGGTGCGCACCAGCCGGCGCGCGGCGCG
>JBEVLE010000562.1:0-7412 GCA_040509335.1 Longimicrobiaceae bacterium
GAGGGATTTCGGCCCGAAGGGGCGAGACCGCGCGGCTGTTTGCGCGGGCTCGACTCCGTTACGCAGCGTTGTTTGCTGCGTTACGGAGCCGAAGCCCGACCCCGGCGCCAGCCGGGGGCACGCCCGAACCCGCCGCTCGAAATCCGTCATGCCCCCGCCGCCACCTCCCCCGCCGCGCCCTCGGGGTGCCCCGTCTCTCCCACGCCCAGGTTGCGCCGCAGCAGCGCCGCCGGGTCCGGGTCGCGCCCCATGAACTCGCGGAACAGCTCGCCCGGGTCCGCCGCGTCGCCGCGGGACAGGATGGCCTCCACGAAGGCGCGCCCGGTCTCGCGGTTGAAGAGCCCCTCGCGCTGGAAGCGGGAAAAGGCGTCCGCGTCCAGCACCTCCGCCCACATGTAGCTGTAGTACGCCGCCGCGTAGCCGCCGGAAAAGATGTGCGTGAACCCGGTGACGAAGTGGTTGCGCGCGAACTCCGGGCGCGTGGAGAAGCGCCCCATCACCTCCTGCGCGAACCTGATGACGTCGCCGTCGCGCCCGGGCTCGTAGCGGGCGTGCAGCGACAGGTCCAGCGTGCCGTAGCTCAGCTGCCGCATCTGGAAGGAGGCGCTCATGTGGTTGCGCGCCGCCAGCATCTTGCGGTACAGCGCGTCCGGGATGGCTTCCCCCGTCTGCCAGTGTCGCGCGAACAGGTCCAGCGCCTCGCGCTCCCAGGTCCAGTTCTCCATGATCTGCGAGGGGAGCTCCACCCAGTCGCGCGACACCTGCGTCCCCCCCCGGCCGCGCACCTCCACCCGCGAAAGCACGTGGTGGAGCAGGTGCCCGAACTCGTGGAACACCGTCTGCGCCTCGCGGTGGGTGAGGAGCGCCGGCCGCTCGCCCTCCGGCGGGGACACGTTGCCGGTGAGCGACGCCAGGTGCGGGATCCACCCCCCGTCGTCGGCGGGGCCGCCGGTCACCAGCCCGCTCATCCAGGCGCCGGAGCGCTTGGTCTCGCGCGGGAACCAGTCGGCGTAGAAGCCGCCCAGCCGATCCCCCTGCTCGTCGTGCACGTCGTAGAAGCGCACCTCGGGGTGCCACACCTCGGCCACGGCGCGCTCCGTCACCCGTACCCCGAAGAGGCGCCGCGCCACCTCGAACAGGCCGCGCTGCACCCCCTCCAGCGGGAAGTAGGGGCGCAGCTCCTCCTCGTCCAGGTCGTAGCGGGCGCGGCGCAGGCGCTCCGCCGCGAAGGAGGTGTCCCAGGGCTGCATCTCGTCGATCCCCAGCTCCTCGCGCGCGTACTCCGCTAGCGCCGCCATCTCCTGCCGCCAGTGGGGGCGGGTGCGCTCCGTCAGGTCCTCCTCGAAGCCGATGGCGCGCTCCCCCGTCCCCGCCATGCTCTCTTCCAGGCGGAAGTCGGCGTAGTCGCGGTAGCCCAGGATCCCCGCCAGCTCGCGGCGCAGTTCCAGCAGCCGCGCCACCAGCGGGCGGTTGTCGTGTGGCGCCTCGCAGGCGCGGTTCTGGTACGCCGTGTACATCTGCCGGCGCAGCTCGCGGTTCTCCGCGTACTCCATGAACGGCTGGTACGAGGGCACGTGCAGGGTGAAGCGCCACCCCTCGACGCCCCGCGCCTCCGCCGCGGCGCGGGCCTGCGCCACCGCCGAGGGGGGGAGCCCCCGCAGGTCTTCGGGGTCCGTCACCCGCAGCTCGTAGGCGTTGGTGGAGTCCAGCACGTGGTTGGAGAACTGCGTCTGCAGGCGCGACACCTCCACCTTGATCTCCTCCACCCGCGCCTTCGCCTCCGGGGGAAGGTCGGCGCCGGCGCGCACGAACTCGCGCACGCTCTTTTCCAGGTGGCGGCGGCGCACCCCGGTGAGCGTCCGCGCCTCGGGCGACTCCGCCAGCGCGCGGATGGCGCTCCACACCCCGTCATTCAGCGGAAGGCGGGCGTAGAAGGCGGAGATCTCGGGGAGCACCGTCTCGTACGCCTCGCGCACCTCCGGGGTGTTCATCACCGCCACCAGGTGCGAGACCGGGTTGGTGACCCGGTCCAGCCGCTCCTCCAGCTCGTCCAGCCGCCGCAGGGTGTTGTCCCAGCCGCGCGGCCCCGGCTCCGCGGCGATGTCCTCCAGCTCGCGCTCCGCGTCGGCGAGCGCCTGCCGGACCGCGGGGACCACGTGCTCCGGCCGGATCCGGTCGAAGGGGATGAGGAAGTCGTAGTCGAGGAGAGGATTCATCTGGGTCTGCCCGTCCCGGGAAGTCGTCCGCGCCGGCCCGTCCGGACCGCGGCGCCGCACCTGTACTCCGCACCCCCCGGCCAGGGTCCGGGGAGGCGGTCGTCCCGCCGGTGTCAGGAAGCGTGCCCGGGCGGTACGATCCGTGCCTCCCCGCCGCGGGGCGAGGGGAAAGCTACCGAACCCGGGGCGGAGGCGCACGCTTGATCATCGACTGCCACACCCACCTGAACCGCTACGAGCCGTCGGAGCCCGCGTCGCCGGCGGAGCGCCGCGCGCTGCTGCGCGGGGAGATGGACCGCCACGGCATCGACTTCGCCCTGGTGCTCACCTCGTACCTGGTGAACGACGACCGCCCCGGCACCGCCGAGGTGCTGGAGCTGCTGGACGGCGACCCGCGCTTCGGGGTGGTGGCGGGGGTCCCCTGGCCGCAGGTGGAGGCGGGCGACTTCGCGGAACTGCGCGAGCTGCTGGCGGCGGGGCGCCTGCGGGGGCTCAAGCTGTACCCGGGGTACGCGCCCTTCGCCCTTTCGGACCCGCGCATGCGGCCGGTGTACGAGCTGGCGGCCGAGCACGGGGTGCCGGTGATGATCCACACCGGCGACACCTTCGCCCGGCAGGCAAAGGTCAAGTACGCGCACCCCCTGCAGGTGGACGAGGTCGCGGTGGAGTTCCGCGACACCACCTTCGTGCTCTGCCACCTGGGGAACCCGTGGTTCATGGACGCCGCCGAGGTGGTGTACAAGAACGAGAACGTGCTGGCCGACGTGTCCGGCCTCACCCTGGGCGAGTGGGAGCCGCGCTTCGAGAAGGTGGCGCGCGCCCGCCTGGACGAGGCCGTGGCCTACGTCAACGACCCCACCAAGTTCCTGTTCGGCACCGACTGGCCCATCTCCGCCATGGGCGGCTACCTGCGCTTCGTGGCGACGCTGGAGCTCACCCCGGAGGAGCGCGAGGGGCTGATGTGGCGCAACGCCGCGCGCATCTTCCGGCTGGACACCGGCGCCTTCGGCGCCGCGGGGAGGGAGGCGGATGCCGCTGCCCCCTGACCTGCGCGCGGTGGAGGTGGACGACGAGCGCAGCCCGCTCGCGCGCGCGACGCTGGAGCTGATCCACGAGGCCATCGGCGACGTGCAGCCCACGGCCGACCTGCTCACCGAGCTGGAGGAGCACCGGCGCGGGCTCCCCTCCGGCGGGTGCTACCACCTGCTGGCGCTGCTGAACCCGGAGGGCGAGCCGGTGGCCGCGGCGTCCGGGGTGTACATCGAGGCCTCCAACGCCGGCTTCGTCACCTACCTGGCCGTGCGCGCCGACCAGCGCCGGCGGCGGCTGGGGCGCAAGCTGCGCGACTACCTGATCGAGGCGTTCCGGGCCGAGGCGCTGCGCACGCGCGGCGAGCGGCTGGCCTTCACCGTGGGCGAGGTGCGGCACGCCAGCCCCTGGCTGCGCACGCTGGTGCGCGAGGGGCAGGTGATCCCCTTCGACTTCGGCTACTTCCACCCCTGGATGCCGCTGCGCTCCGAGGGGCGCTACGTCCTGTACCGCGAGCCGGACGGCGACGCGCGCCGCACGCTCCCCGCGGACGAGGTGCTGCGGCTGGTGTACGGCATCTGGCGGCGGGCGTACCGGATCCGCTATCCCACGCAGAGCGAGACGTTCTGCTACATGCTGCGGCAGCTGGAGGCGCAGGGGACGGTGGGCTTCCACGTGGACTTCGCGGAGCTCGCGGGCGGGGCGGAGGGGACCGGGTAGCGGGCGCCGGCCCGCGTCCGCGGTGTGACAGCGCCGCGGCTCGTGTCGTCCATCCGGGAAGCCGCTCCGCTTCCCCTTCACCTTTCGGATGATCCAATGCCCGTTCCGACCGCCGTTCTTTCACTTCGCCGCGCGCTCCGGCAGGGGCCGGCCCTTCTCGGGTGCGTCGTCCTCCTGGCTTCCCTCGGGGCGTGCCGCTCCGACGCGGTGGAGCCGTTGCCCCGGCTCGCGCTGGAGGGCGTCGTGCGGCGCGCGGACACCGGCGTGCCGCTCCCGGGCGCCAGGGTCGCCCTGGTCGCCTTCGCCGAGCGGGACGGCGGGGTCTCCCTCGAGATCGCTGCCGAGACGACAGCGGACGAGCGGGGGCGGTACGCGCTCACCTATCCCGCGGCGGAGGGCGTGTGCGAGGAGCTGAGGCTGCAGGCCACGGTGGGGAGCTGGCAGAACCCGAACATCGCGTCCGAGCCGAGCCGGGAGCTGGAGTGCACCTCCGCGGCGCAGCGGGTGGACGTGCGGCTCGTCTTTTCGGGGTTCTGACGGCGGGAACGGGTTTGAACGGCGGGTTCGGGCGTGCCCCCGGCTGGCGCCGGGGTCGGGCTTCGGCTCCGTAGCAGACGAAACAACCGTCTGCAACGGAGTCGAGCCCCGGCAAACTGCCGCCGGGTCTCGCCCCTCCGGGCCGAAATCCCTCACGCGGGGCTCGCGCTGGCGTCCGCGGGGGCCCCCACCCTCCCCCGTTCCGGGGGAGGGGGTCGCCGTGGCCGTTGCAGGCTGTTCCCTGTTCCCTATTCCCTGTTCCCTGCTTTTCCGATCGTCCGCACCCCGATGGTCGTCCCCTGCATGCAGGTGGACATCTCCGCCACCGTGCCGACCACCGTCACCCGGTCGCCCGGCTTGAAGCCGCCGGTGTCGCCGGCCAGGGTGTAGAGCCGGCCGTCGTCGCCGCGCAGGGCGGGGCACTCCACGCCCTCGTCCGTCAGGCGGCCCGTGACGCGCACCTCGCCCGCCGTGTCCGTGTCCATGTCGCCTCCCGCGGTGGTGTCGGCCGGGGCGGCCGGGCCGGCGGCCGGCGCGGTGACCCGGAAGGTGTCGGAGGCCAACTCCAGCAGCGCGGGCGCGTACTCCGCCACGAACACGTAGGGGCGGCCCGGCACGGCGTCCGCCGGCACCCGCACGGCCGCGGCGCTGCTCCCGTCGCCCCCCGTCGCCGTGCGCGACAGCAGGCGGTGCTCCGTCCGGGTGGGGCCGAAGCCCACGTCCACCGCCACGTCCGGCGGAAAGCCGGTGATGCGCACCTGCACGTCGGTTCCCGGCGGACCCGCGAGCGGCTCCGCGACCACAGTGGGGCGGGCGGCGTCGCGCTCCGCGCCGCCCCCCGGCGGCGAGCAGGCGGCCGCGTACGCGGCTGCGGCGAGGACGAGCAGGGCGGCGGCCGGGGATCGGGCTGGCATCGGGCATTCTCCTGGACGGGTCCGTACCCCGTGCGAGGCAGGCAACCCGCGTGCCTCCGCCGTATTCTGCAAGGGCGCGCTCCGCGCGGCGGCGGAGCGGCGAGCGGTTCGGGGGAAGCGCAAGTCCAGGCGGGGAAGTGGGTTGTGCCCGCGGGGCGGACGCGGGCGGCGGCGCGGCGCGCTCCTTCCATACCGGGACCGTGGAAGTGTCCCCGGAAGCGCCCGCGCGGCGCCGCCGGCCCCGCACCACCCGTCCCCCCACGCGCTCCCGGAATGCCAGGCCTTCTGCCCCTTCCGCAGCCGGCGCCGCCCCCCGCCCCGGGCACGGCGGAGCTGTACCGCCTGCTGGTGGAGAACGTCACCGACTACGCCATCGTCATGCTGGACCCGGAGGGCCGGGTGTCCAGCTGGAACGAGGGCGCCGAGCGGATCCTGGGCTTCCGCGAGGCAGAGGCGCTGGGGGCGCACGCCTCCATGTTCTACCTCCCCGAGGACGCGCTCGCCGGCAAGCCCCAGTGGGACCTCGCCACCGCCGTGCGGCAGGGGCGCCACGAGGCCCTGGGCTGGCGTGCGCGCCGCGACGGCACCCGGCTGTGGGCGTCGGTGGTGCTCACCGCCGTCACCGACGAGCGGGGGAGGCTGGTGGGGATCGGGCAGATCACCCGCGACCTCACCGAGCGCAAGCAGGTGGCCCAGCAGTACGAGGAGAGCCGCCAGCGCCTGCGCTCGCTCTTCCAGTACAACCCCGCCGCCGTCTGCGCCTTCGACCGCGACGGCCGCCTCGCCAGCGCCAACCCCGCCGCCGAAGCCATGTGCGGCCACGCCGAGGACGAGCTGCTGCGCGCCTCCTTCCGCGGGATGATCGCGCCGGAGGACGCCGAGCGCGCCGTGGAGTGCTTCCGCCGCGCGCTCGCCGGCGAGGCCCGGCAGATGGAGGTGGAGATCGTCCACCGCGAGGGGCACCGCGTGCAGACCGCCGCCACCGTCTTCCCCATCGTGGTGGAGGAGGAGATCCTGGGCGTGTACGCCATCGCCGAGGACATCACCGGCCGCAAGCGCGCCGAGGCCGAGCGCGAGGTGCTCCTGGCCAAGGAGCGCGCCGCCAGCCGCGCCAAGAGCGACTTCCTGGCGGTGATGGGCCACGAGCTGCGCACCCCACTCAACGTCATCACCGGCTACGCCGACCTCCTGTTCGACGGCGACGCCGGCCCCGTCACCCCCGTGCAGCACCGCCACCTGGGGCGCCTGCGCGACACCACGCGCCAGCTCACCGGGATGATCGAGCAGGTGCTCGCCTTCGCGCGCATGGAGTCCGGGCGCGAGGAGGTGGTGGCCGAGCCCACCGACCTGGGGGCGCTGCTGCGCGACGCCGCCGACGCCGCGGCAATGGCCGCGCGCGAGCGGGGGCTCGACTTCGCGGCGGAATTGCCGGCGGGCGCCTGGCCGCGGGAGCTGGACGGCGTCAAGGCGCGGCAGGTGGTCGCCAGCCTGCTGTCCAACGCCGTCAAGTTCACCGAGCGGGGCGGGGTGCGCCTGTCCGCCGCGCCGCTGCCGGACGGGTCCGCCCGGATCACCGTGAGCGACACCGGCGTCGGCATCCTCCCCGAGCACCTGGAAAGCATCTGGGAGCCCTTCTGGCAGGCCGAGGCGCCGCTCACGCGCCGCAGGGACGGCGTGGGGCTGGGGCTGGGAATCGCCCGCCGGCTGGCCGCGCTCCTGGGGTGGGAGCTGCGCGTGGCGAGCACCCACGGCTCCGGCAGCACCTTCACCCTGCTCCTCCCCCCCGCCGCCCCGCCGGAGGCCCGGTGACGAGAATGCTGGGCTTCCTGGGGATGACCGTGGGCGGATGGGCCGGCTGGTGGGCCGGCGCCCACGTGGGCATCACGACCGCGTTCATGGTCAGCATGGTGGGTACCGGGGCGGGATTGTACTACGGGCGCCGCCTGGCCGGCGGCTGACCCCGGGCCCCACGGGCACGGAAAAAAACGAGAGCGCG
>JBEVLE010000563.1:0-2594 GCA_040509335.1 Longimicrobiaceae bacterium
TCGTCGCAACATCCGCCGGGGGTGCCCTCGGTACGGTCCGTGCGTTCTCGGAGCGGGATCTCGAGGATGCACGATGGGGGACTGACGCGAGGAGAAGACGATGGCGGACGAGCGATACGATTCGGGGAGCGACGCGGGCGCGGCGCAGGCGAAGGGCGCGGCCGAGGAGCCCCGTGACAATCCCGCGGGGAGCGAGCCGACCGGCACGGTGCTCACCCTGGTCTGCGAGAAGTGCGGGAAGGACTACTTCTTCGACGACGAGCAGCCCGAGCCGGGGATGAAGTGCGAGAAGTGCGGCGGCACCGTCTTCCGCAGCTTCCACGAGACCGTGGGCGACGAGGCGAGCGACGACTTCCGCGACTCCACCGAGCGCGACCTGGACCCCGACGATGCCGAGGGCGACGTGATGCCCGGCGACATCATGGACCTCAACCGACTCTGACGGTGCCCGCTCCTCTCTTCACCGGCTCCGGCGTCGCGCTCGTCACCCCGTTCGATGACGGCGGGGTGAACGAGGCCGTGCTGCGCGAGCTGGTGCGGTTCCACCTGCGCGAGGGCACGAACGCGCTGATCGTCAACGGCAGCACCGGCGAGGCGACCACCATGTCGCCCGACGAGCAGCGCCGCGCGGCGGACGTCGTGGTCGACGAGGCGGGCGGCAGGGTGCCGGTGGTCGTCGGCTGCGGCGGGAGCGACACGGCCGCCGTCGTCCGGCTGGCCGAGGCGGCGCGGGCGGTGCGGGCGGACGCCATCCTCGTCTCGCCGCCGCCGTACAACAAGCCGCCGCAGCGGGGCATCGTCGCCCACTTCCGTGCCGTCATGGACGCGGGCGACCTGCCCACCATCGTCTACAACGTCCCGGGGCGGACGGCGTGCAACATCCTCCCCGAGACGGTGGAGGAGATGGCGGCCGACGAGCGCGTCGTGGCGATCAAGGAGGCCAGCGGCGACATCGTGCAGGTGGCGGAGATCGCCCGGCGCGTGGGCGACCGCGTGGACCTGTACAGCGGCAACGACGACCAGGTGGTGCCGCTGATGGCGCTGGGCGGCAAGGGCGTGATCTCGGTGCTCGCCAACGTGGCCCCGGCGGACACCTCGCGCATGGCCCGGGCGTTCCTGGCGGGGGAGGTGGAGGAGGCCCGGCGCATCCAGCTGCGCTACCTGCCGCTGGTGGCGGCGCTCTTCCGCGAGCCCAACCCGGTGCCGGTGAAGATGGCGGTGTCCATGCTGGGCTTCGCCACGGGCGAGGTGCGCCTGCCTCTGTTGCCCGCTTCTGCGGAGGTGCGCGAGGAGCTGGAGCGCGAGATGCTGGCGCTGGGGCTGGGCGTCGCCTCGGCGGTGGGGGCGTAGCCGTGGCGGAGCCGGTGCGGGTGGTGCTGAGCGGCGCCAGCGGGCGCATGGGGCGCACGCTCGCCGGGCTGGCGGCGGAGGGGAGCGGGGTGGAGGTGGTGGCGGGGCTGGACCGCGAGGGCGACGCGGAGCGCGCCTGCGACATCGGCTGCCCGGTGGTGGTGACGCCCGAGGACGCGGGGGGGCTGGTGGCGGGGGCGGACGTGGTGGTGGACTTTTCGGCGCCGGAGTTCCTGGCGCGGCTGCTGCGCGCGCAGGGCGGGGCGCTGGCGGGGCGGGCGCTGGTGGTGGGCACCACCGGGCTGGGCGGCGCGGAGCAGGCGCTGCTGGACGAGCTGTCGCGCTCCGCGGCGGTGCTGGTGGCGGCCAACTTCAGCGTGGGCGTCAACCTGCTGGCCGCGCTGGTGGAGCAGGCGGCGCGCGTGCTGGGGCCGGCGTACGACGTGGAGGTGGTGGAGGCGCACCACCGCCGCAAGGTGGACGCGCCCAGCGGCACGGCGCTGGAGCTGGGGCGCGCCGCGGCCCGCGGGCACGGGGTGGAGCTGGACTCCGTGCGGCGCGACGGGCGCAGCGGGCAGGCCGGGGCGCGCCCGGCGGGGGAGATCGGCTTCCACGCGGTGCGGGGCGGGGACGTGGTGGGGGAGCACCGCGTGATGTTCCTGGGCGACCGGGAGCGCCTGGAGCTGGCCCACCTGGCGCAGGACCGGGCGCTGTTCGCGGAGGGTGCCCTGCGTGCGGCGCGGTGGATGGCGGGAAGGCCGGCCGGGGTTTACACCATGCGCGACGTGCTGGGATTGGGCTGACTTTACAACTGCGGGTTCGGGCGTGTCCCCGGCTGGCGCCGGGGTCGGGCTTCGGCTCCGTAGCAGACGAAACAACCGTCTGCAACGGAGTCGAGCCCGCGCAAACAGGCGCGCGGTCTCGCCCCTTCGGGCCGAAATCCCTCACGCGGGGCTCGCGCTGGCGTCCGCGAGGGTCGGATCCCGAGGGTCAGGAAGCCCTCCCCCAGAATTGGGGGAAATAGGGGGCAAGCCGTGCGGCTCTCAGGCCGCCGGGTGGGGGCCCTACTGCACCTCCGGCACGGCGGAGGCGGTGCGGGGGCCCTGCGCTTCCGGGACGCGCGGCGCCGCCGGGTCGGGGGCCGCAGCGACCCGCGCGTCCGCCACCACCTGCGGCGCGGCGCCGGGCGCGGTGGCGAGCGAAGGCGCCGACTCCGGGAGCCGCGGCGGCTCCTCCGGGCGGCT
>JBEVLE010000564.1:0-6874 GCA_040509335.1 Longimicrobiaceae bacterium
AGCCTGTTCTTCGAGGCCTCGCCCGGCGCGAGGCCGGGATCAGTTCGATCCCGTGAGCAGCCCGCTCCGCTCGGGGGTCGGGGTGCCGGTGGTGGTGGTGTCGCTGGAAGCCTGGGCGTTGGAGCCGGTGAGCAGTCCGCTGTTGAGGCTGGGCCTGGACGGAGCGAGCGGAGAATCGGACGACGTGTCGCCGCAGGCGGCAAGTGCCAGCACGAAAGCGACGGCGGCGCAGCGAGTCCAGCGAATCATAAGGCCTCCAGGGTAGCATGTTTTCCGCCGCTGAACGATGGCAACAACTATGCCCGGCGTAAACCGTTGCCCGCTATGATTCGGCTTCGGACAGCGTCTCCAGGAGCACTTCCGTCTGGTGCGCGTCCCGCACCGCGCCGAGGGAGCGGAAGATCTCGCAGGCGGTCTGCAGCACCGTGGCCGCGCGGGACGTCCGGCCCTCGTCCAGGTGGAGCGACCCGATCTCGGCGAGCGCCTTGGCGCGCTCGTACTCCAGCCCCGAGCCGGTGGTCAGCGCCAGCGACTCGTCGAAGTAGCGCCGCGCCTCCGCCGAGTCGCCCTCCAGGCGGGCGAGCATCCCCCGGAAGCGGGCGATGTCGGCCAGCGCCACCCGGCTGTCGATGCGGCGCGCGGCGTCCTCGGCCTGGCGCAGGGTCTCGCGGGCGCGCGCCAGCTCGCCCACCTGCAGCAGCGGGAGGGCCCGGTTGGCGAGCAGGCTCGCCATGTGGGCGGAGTCCCCGTCGCGGTCGGCGATCTCGATCGCCCGGTCGAAGTAGACCTCGGCCTCCAGCCACTCCTTGAGGTTGCCGCACACGAAGCCGAGGTTGTTGTACGCCATCATCTCGTTCCGCTTGTTCCCCGAGCGGACGCTGCTCCCGATGCTTTCCAGGTAGTGGATGCGCGCGTCGCGCAGGCGTCCCTGCGTGTTCGCGAGGACGCCCAGGTTCTGGCACGCGAAGCCCACCAGCTCGTCGTCCCCCAGGTCGATCGCCAGGTTGAGGGCCCGCTCGTAGAGCTCCGCGGCTTCGGGCCACTGCCCCTCGGCGTACAGGATGACCCCCAGGGCGTTCACCGCCCGCGCGGCTTCCTGCATCTCCCCGTGGCGCTCGGCGATCTCGCGGCTCAGCTCCACCAGCTCGGCGGCCTCCTCGTAGCGCCCCTGCTCCCTGCGCACCCGGGCCTGGCCCCTGAGGGCGTTCACCGCCCGGACCATCTCTCCCTGCTCCAGCGCCGCGCGGAACAGGCGCGCGTACGCCTGCGCGGTGGATTTCCAGCGGCCCAGCCGCTCCTCGTGCTCCGCGTGCTCCACGAGCGCGTCCAGCGACGGGGCGGGAGGTGCGAGCGCCACGTTCACGGGCGGGACTTCCCGGGGTCCGCGGCGGGGACGTTGGGGAGCCGGAGGACGAAGGTGGAGCCCACCCCCAGCGTGCTTTCCACCAGCAGGTCGCCGCCCAGCAGGCGCGCCAGCTTGCGGGAGATGGGAAGCCCCAGCCCGGTCCCCCCGCGCCCGCCGGGCCCCACCACCTGCTCGAACTCGTGGAAGATCCGCTCCCGGTTCTCCGCGGCGATCCCCGGGCCGGTGTCCGTGACCCGGATCTCCAGCCAGCGCGGCGGCGCCCCCTCCGACAAGGGCGCGTCCCCGTCCGCCTGCGGAGCCACGACGGTGACGGTGACCTCGCCGTCGTCGGTGAACTTCACCGCGTTCGAGAACAGGTTCACCAGGATCTGGCGGACCCGGTCGCCGTCGGTGTTCAGCGCCGGGAGGCTGGCGGGGGAAGGGACGCGGAAGCGGAGCCCCTTCTGGTCGGCGAGCGGCTGCACCGAGGTGTAGGCGTCCTCCACCACCTCGCGGAGCGAGACGGGGCGCAGCACCAGCTCCATCTTCCCCGCCTCGATCTTGGACAGGTCCAGGACGTCGTTGACCAGGTGCAGGAGGTTCTGCGTGGCCCGCTGCGCCCGCTCCATGAAGGAGCGCTGCTGGCCGGGCACCTCGCCCGCCACCCCGTCCAGGAGGAGGCTCTGGTAGCCCAGGATGGCGTTGAGGGGGGTGCGCAGCTCGTGGCTGAGCGAGGCGAAGAAGCGCTCCTTGGCCTGCGACGACCAGCGCAGCTCCTCGTACGCGCGCTCCAGCTCGCGCGAGCGGTCCGCGAGCTCGCGGTGCAGGCGGGCGTTGCTGATGGCCACCGCCGCGTGCCCCGCCAGCGTCAGCGCCAGCCGGGTGTCGCGCGGGGCCAGGGGGTACTCGCGGCGGTATCCCACCACCAGCGCCCCGAAGGTCTCGCCGAACAGCGACAGGGGGACGCCCAGCCCCACCCGCATCCCCTCGGCCGCGTGGAAGGAAAAGTCGTCCACCCCGAAGGCGTCGCCCTCGCCCCCGGCGGAAAGCGGCTTCCCCGCCTCCACCACGCGCACCGCGAACGGGTCGTCGTCCGGGTTGGGGGCGCGGAGCCCCACCGCGGCCACCGTGCGGATGTGCCGGTCCGCGCCGGTGGTGTTCACCGTCACGTAGTGCGCGCCCAGCAGCGTCCGGGTGAAGCGCGCCACCAGGTTGAGCACCTCGTCCGGGTCCAGCGTGCGGTTGGCCGCCAGCCCCAGCACGTGCAGCGCCTCGCTTTCCTCGGCGCGCAGGCGCAGGGTGTCGCGCTCCTCCTCGGCGCGGCGCAGGCGGCCGTCCCGCTCCGCCACGCGCCGCAGCGCGCCCGCCACCCGCTCCCACCCCGCCTCCAGCCGCTCCCCGAAGGCCCCGTGCTCGCCCTGGAGCACCACCACGCCCGCCCCGTCCCCCAGCGGCAGCAGCAGGGCGTCGCAGTCCGGCGAGGCCTGAAGGCGGGGCTCGCGGGCCGCGCGCGCGTCGCGCAGCAGGTCGCGGCACGGCTCCGCGCTGTCCGGCCACCGCTCCACGACGCCGCTGCCCACCCGGTCCGCCCACCAGGCGGAGCGGAGCGGCAGGGAGGAGGCAAGGCGCTCCACCGCCGACCGGAAGGCGGCCGTCGGGGTGTCGCTGTCGTACACTTGGACGGCGACGTCCAGGAGGTCCATTGCGGGAGGAAAGGGGGCCGGGGTTGGATGGGGTCGGGCGATGCACGGGTCGGGCCGTGCCGCCGCTCCCCCGGGGCAGGTCAAGGTAGCGGTGCGTCCGTTTCTGAACAATCCTGGCGGCAAACGAAAGGGGCCGCCCGGACGGGCGACCCCCTCGCGCTCGTTCAGCCGGGCGGGCTCAGCTCTTCACCTTGCAGGTGGCCGAGGTGACGCTGTAGGCGGCCGTGGACGCGGCGCCCGACGCGACCGTGACCGAGGCCGGCGTGGCCGTGGCGGCGAAGCTCAGGCTGTCGCCGTTGGCGAAGCCCACCCGGTCCACGCCCAGCGTGTAGCTCCCCGGGGCCACCGCGCCGATGGTGTAGGCGCCGCCGGCCGCGGTGGTGCCCGTCTTCAGCGTGGTCCCCGAGGTCGCGGTGGGGACGAAGCGGGTGAGGTCCAGCGTGGCCTGCCCGCCGCACGCGGGGAGGGTCACCCCCTGCGCCAGCGCCACCGTGCCGCTGATGGTCCCCGGCAGGGTGCCGCCGGTGCGCCGGGTGCCGATGAGCACCGGCTTGAGGACGTACTTGCCGGAGTTGCCCGCCTCGTGGCCGAAGCTCTGGTTGACGTCGAAGTCGATGAGCAGCGAGGTGGAGTCGGCCACGGTGATGCCGCCGGGGAAGACCACCTTGAAGCCGCTCTGGGCGCAGCCGGGGCACTTCAGCTCGCCGGTTGAGGTCACCCCGGCCGGGAGCGCGGCACCGGAGGTGGCGTACACCTTGTTGTCGCTGGTCACCACGTACGCGCCGTCCACCACCAGGCGGAGCTGCGTGTAGGTGCCGGGCTGCACGGCGGCGCCGCTCACCAGGTTCTGGAGCTTGCCGCCGGCGAGCGACAGCAGGTTGATCCACTCGGGGGAGGTCACCGTGAACTCCTGCCGCGCGGCGGTGCTGTCGCCGGTCTGGGTGCCCTGCAGGATGATCCGGCTGACCTTGACGTGCGCCTGCTTGAGGTCGCCGGGGGCGTCGGTGAGCTGGACGGTGAGGGTGGCTTCGCCGGGCTCCAGCGAGCCGGAGGAGCTCTCGCAGGCACCCAGGAACAGGGCCCCCGCGAGGACGGGGAGGAACATCGAGCGGCTTCGTGCGACCATCGTCGCCTCCAGGAAAGAAGGGTTGCCGGCAGTCCAGCACCGGCTTCGCTTCTCCCGTCTACCCGTTTCCGGGACGGCCGGACAGTCTCGTGGAGACTCCAGGCTTTGCGACCCCGCCTCGCGACGGGTGTGCCCTGCGGGAGTTGGCCCGGCGCGCGCGCGTCCGGGCCAGCTATGGTGGGGTAGGACGATCCACCCCGGGTGTGCGTCACAATCCGTTTCCGGCGGGCGCTCAGGCCCCGTCCTCGTCCTCCCCCTGCATCATGCGCCGGTAGCTGTCGTAGCGGGCGGCCTCCACCTCGCCCGCGTCCACGGCGGCGCGCACCGCGCACCCCGGCTCGTGCGTGTGGGTGCACGAGTTGGCGTAGCGGCAGCGGCCCAGGTACGGGCGCAGCTCGGGGAAGTAGCCGTCCAGCTCGTCGGGATCCACCCCCCAGAGCCCCACCTCCCGCAGGCCCGGGGTGTCGGCCACGTAGCCGCCGCACTCCAGCGGGATCAGCTGCGCGGTGACGGTGGTGTGGCGCCCCTTGTCCACCGCCTGGCTGATGGCGGCGACGCGGAGCCCCAGCCCGGGCTGCACGGCGTTGAGGAGGCTGGACTTGCCCACGCCGGAGGGGCCGGTGAGGGCGGACACACGGCCGCAGATGGCCCCGCGCAGCTCGTCCACGCCGCGGCGCTCGCGCGCGGCGGTGTAGAGCACGGGGTAGCCGGCGCGCTCGTAGGGCCCGAACAGCGCCCGCGCGGCGTCGACGCCGGAAACGTCCGTCTTGTTGGCGACGATGAGGGGGTCCAGCCCGCTGGACTCGCAGATCACCAGGAAGCGGTCCAGCATGCGGAGGTGCGGCGACGGGTTGGCGACGGCGAAGACGACCACCACCTGGTCCACGTTGGCGACGATGGTCTTCGCGCGCGGGGCCTTGCCGGGAGCCCGGCGGACCAGCGCGGTGCGGCGCGGGTGCACGCGCTCCACCACCCACCCGGAGCCGACCGGCTCCACGTCCACCACGTCGCCCACCACCACGCGCTCGCCGGTGCGCTCCTCCCGCTTGATCCTGCCGCGGAGCGCGGCCTCCACCGTCCCGTCCCCGGTCTCCACCTCGTACGTCCCGCCCTGCGCCCGGAGCACCGTCCCGATCATGCCCGGACCCCCCGGGGCGGGGAAAGCAAAGAGCACCCTCCCGGGGGGGAGGGTGCTCGCGTGGTGCTGTCGTGGATGGGGCTCATGCCGCGGCGAAGGAAGCCAGCGCCTCGCCCATCTCCCCTTCGCGCAGGCGCTTGAGCGCGCGGTCGCGGAGCTGGCGGATGCGCTCCCGGGTCACGCCCAGGATGTCGCCGATCTCCTCCAGCGTGTGCTCGCGCCCGCCCTCCAGCCCGAAGTACAGCTTGAGGACCTTGGCGTCGCGCGGCTGGAGGGTGTCCAGCGCCCGGTCGATGCGCTCGCTGAGCAGCCGCTCCTCCACCTCGTCCTCGGTGACGATGGCCTCGTCCGAGATGAAGCGCTCCATGAGCTGCGAGTCCTCGGAGTCGCCGATGGGGGCGTCCAGGCGGATCTCCGCGGCGTTGAGCGTCTGCAGGCTTTCCACGATCTCCGGCGACAGCCCGGTGGCCTCGGAAAGCTCCTGGGGCGTGGGGTCGCGCCGCAGCTCCTGCTTGAGGCGCTCGCGCTCCCGGAAGATCTTGGCCAGGTCCGACGCCCGGTTCAGCGGCACGCGCACGGCGCGCCCCTGGTTGGCGAGCGCCGACAGGATGGCCTGGCGGATCCACCACACGGCGTAGGAGATGAACTTCACTCCCTGGTCGGGATCGAACTTCCGCGCGGCGGTGACCAGCCCCACGTTCCCTTCCTGGATGAGGTCCGACAGGGAAACGCCGCGGTTCTGGTACTTCTTGGCCACGGAGATCACGAACCGGAGGTTGGCGCGCACGAGCTCCTGGATGGCGTCCTCGTCACCCGTCTGCGCACGCCGCCCGAGCTCGATCTCCTGCGGGGGGGTCAGCAGGCTGTGCGTGCTGACCTCCTTGAGATATTGGTCCAGGCTCGACTGGTCTTCGGCGGCGACCCCGAACCCCGCGTCGAGCGAGGGGGCCGACCGCTTCCGCCGCCGTGTCTTGCGTGCTGCCGTAGCCATATGGGTTCTTCGTCCGTAAAACGGATCCTGCGTTGATGGCCTCCCGGGTGCCGGGAGACCGTGGTGCGCCATGCTGCAAGACTTCTGCCGGAAAAAACAACCGCCCGGCGCGTTGTGGGCGGCCGGGCGGGAGCGTGGGTGCGCCGGGGGCGCGCCTACTCCCGTACCTCCGTCATCCACCGCACCGCGTCGTCCGCCGCGGGCGCGCCGAGACACGCCCCCAGGGGGCGGCGGGCGGTCTGCATCGGGACGTCTCCGGGCATCTTCGCGCTTCGGTGGCTGGGGTGTCTCCGCCCCACCGGCGGGGCGGGGGGCGCACAGTATAGTGCTCGTCCCGCACCCCGTCAAGCGACCGCCGCCTCGGCCGCCGGGACCCCCGCGGCGCCCCTCGATCTGCGCCCCGGGAAAGAACATGTACCAACGGTCCGGGGCGATGTTCCCCCCGCCGGAGGCCGCGGAGCGGCCCCGGAAAAGTTTGCGCCGGGAAGCAAGACGGGAGAACGCAGGACGGGGTGAGGGCGTCGACGACCGGCCCGCACCCGGCGGCCCTCACCCGGCTCGCTTGAGGCTC
>JBEVLE010000565.1:0-3541 GCA_040509335.1 Longimicrobiaceae bacterium
GGGCCGGGTCACCGGCCCGCCGCCTTTGTCGTCCCCCCTCGCGGACGCCAGCGCGAAGCCCGACCCCGGCGCCAGCCGGGGGCACGCCCACACCCAGCAGTTCAAAGCCGTGCTCCTTTCCGCACCGGCGGAACGCACCTTGCCGCCCCGAGCCGGACGTTGCGGAAAGCACGATCATCAGGGGCCGGAGGTGGACGATGCGCGTGGGGTTCGTGGGACTGGGGCGAATGGGGCTGCCCATGGCGCGCAACCTGGCGCGCGCGGGGCACGAGGTCGCCGCGTACAACCGGACGCGGAGCCGCGCCGGGGCGCTGGTGGAGGCCGGCGGGCGGGCGGCGGAAACCCCGGCGGACGCGGCGGACGGGGCGGAGGTGGTGGTCACCATGCTCGCCGACGACGCCGCGGTGGAGGCGGTGACGCTGGGCGAGAGCGGCATCCTGGGCGCCCTCCGTCCGGGCGCCGTGCACCTGGGGATGAGCACGGTGGGCGTCGCCCTGTCGCGCCGGCTGGCGGAGGAGCACCGTCGCGCCGGGCAGGGCTACGTCGCCGCGCCGGTGTTCGGGCGGCCGGAGGCGGCGGAGGGCGCGAAGCTGTGGGTGGTCGCCGCGGGCGCGCCGGAGGCGGTGGACCGCTGCGAGCCCGTGTTCGACGCGGTGGGGCAGGGGATGTTCCGCGTGGGCGAGGAGCCGGAAAAAGCGAGCGTGGTGAAGCTCGCCGGCAACTTCATGCTCGCGGGGATGATCGAGGCGCTGGCCGAGGCCATGGCGCTGGGCCGCAAGCACGGCGTGGAGGCGCCCAAGCTGCTGGAGGTGCTCACCTCCACCCTGTTCAACCTCCCCGTGTACCGGAACTACGGCGGGATGATCGCCGAGGGGCGCTTCGAGCCCGCGGGGTTCGCGCTCCGGCTGGGGCTCAAGGACGTGCGGCTGGTGCTGGACGCCGCCGACGAGGCGGCCGTCCCCATGCCGCTGGCCTCGCTGGCGCACGACCACTTCCTGTCCGGCGTCGCCCGCGGCTGGGGCGAGCTGGACTGGGCCGGGATGGGGCGCGTGGTCGCCGGGAACGCCGGCCTGGAACCCTGACGCGAGGAAGCAGCCGGATGCCCATCGCCAGCATCGACCCCGCCACCGGGGAGACCCTGCGCACGTACGACGCGCTCACCGGCGCCGAGCTGGAAGCGAAGCTCCGCCGTGCCGACGAGGCCTTCCGCGAGTATCGCCGCACCTCGTTCGCGGACCGGGCGCGCTGGCTGACGCGCGCGGCCGGGATCCTGGAAGCGGAAAAGGACGCGCTGGGCGAGCTGATGACCCGGGAGATGGGCAAGCCCATCAGCGCGGCGATCGCGGAGGCCGAGAAGTGCGCCCGCGCCTGCCGCTACTACGCCGGGAACGGCGAGCGCTTCCTGGCCGACGAGGAGGTGGCCACCGACGCCACCCGGAGCTGGGTGGCCTACCGGCCCATCGGCCCGGTGCTGGCGATCATGCCCTGGAACTTCCCGTTCTGGCAGGCCTTCCGCTTCATCGCGCCGGCGCTGATGGCCGGCAACGTGGGGCTGCTCAAGCACGCCTCCAACGTCCCCGGCTGCGCCCTCGCCATCGAGGACGTGCTGCGCCGCGCCGGCTTCCCGGAGGGCGCCTTCCAGACGCTGCTGGTGGGCTCGGAGGCGGTGGCGGGGATCCTGGACGACCCGCGCGTGAAGGCGGCGACGCTCACCGGGAGCACCCCGGCCGGCCGCAGCGTGGGCGAGAGCGCCGGGCGCAACCTCAAGAAGACGGTGCTGGAGCTGGGCGGGAGCGATCCGTTCGTGGTCATGCCCAGCGCCGACCTGGACGCCGCCGCGCGGACCGCCGTGGCCGCGCGGACCATCAACAACGGCCAGTCGTGCATCGCCGCCAAGCGCTTCATCGTCCACGCACGGGTGTACGCGGAGTTCGAGCGGCGCTTCGTGGAGGGGATGCGCGCGCTCCGCGTGGGCGACCCCATGGACCCGGCGACGCAGGTGGGCCCGCTGGCGACGAAGAGCATCCGCGACGAGGTGGCGGACCAGGTGCGCAGGGCCGTGGAGGCCGGCGCGCGCGTGCTCGCCGGGGGGAGGGCGCCGGACCGCCCCGGCTGGTACTACGAGCCCACCGTGCTGACCGACGTGCCCCGGGACTCGCCGGTGTACCAGGAGGAGATCTTCGGGCCCGTGGCGACGCTCTTTCGCGCGGACGGCGTGGACGAGGCGCTCCGCCTCGCCAACGACACCCCCTTCGGGCTGGGGAGCAGCGTCTGGACCCGCGACGAGGGGGAGCGGCGCCGCTTCGTGGAGGAGATCGAGGCGGGGATGGTGTTCGTGAACGCCATGGTCGCCTCCGACCCGCGCCTTCCCTTCGGCGGTGTCAAGGAATCGGGCCACGGGAGGGAGCTGTCGGTGCACGGCATCCGCGAGTTCGTCAACGCCAAGGCGGTGTACGTGCGGGACGACGCGGGAACGCACGGGAGCGCCACGGAGTAGCACGCATCGCCCTCGCGCGCTCCTCCGTTTCCGCGCTCCCACCCGGACCGCCTTGTCCCCCTCCCATTCCGCCCGCGCCCTGCTGGCCTTCCACCGCGGCGCCGGGCTCCGCGTCGCTCTCCGCGCCAGCATCGTGGGCGTGTGCCTGGTGGTCTTCGTGGGCGGGTCGTCGCCCGACCTGGCGTACACCGTCTACCGCTTCGTGCTGGGGGTCTCGTCCACGGCGGCCGGGCCCGGCGCGCTCCAGCTCCTGGCGCTCCTGGGGGTGGGGCTCGCCACGGCCGCGGCGGCCCGGATCCGCGTGGGCGTGAAGGGGTGGCTGCTGACGCTCCCCGCCTCGGGGGTCGACCACCGCCGCGCTCTCTGGGGCGCGCTGGTCCTCGCCCAGCTCCCCGTGCTGGTGGCGGGCGCGCTGTGCGCCCTCGCGACCCTCCTGGGCTACCGCGAGCCGCTGTCGCCGGCGAAGCTGCTGGGGCTGCCGCTGGCGGTGGCCGGGCTCGCCGCCGCCGTGGTCCCCTCCGCCCGCGGCGCGGCCGCCCGGCCTGTGGCGCTCGGCGCCGCCCTGCTGGCCACGCTCGCGGCGTGGTGGGGCCTGGCCGCCGCGGCGGTCCTGCTGCTGGCCGCGGACCGGGTGGCGGGCCCCGTCCGCCTCCCCCGGAGCCGCCCCCGCCGCCGTCTCTTTCCCGCCGCCACGGGGCTCCTGCTCGCCTGGCGGGCGCTGGGGCCGCGCGCCGTCCTGGAGGCGGGAGTGCCCACGATCCTTCCCCTGGCCGGCGCGCATTTCTTTCGCGCCAACAACCAGCTCGCGCCGGCGACGGAGGCGATGGCCGCCCGGATCGGCGCGGGCGTCGCCGCGGCCGTGTACGTCGCCATGCTCGCGGGCGCGCTGCTGCGCCGCCGCCCCCCCTGGGCGTGGGTGCGCTCGCTCCCCGGGTCCGGGCTGCGCCGCGCGGCCACGGACGCGGCCGCGCTCGGGCTCCCGGGCGCCTGGGTCCTGGCGGCCGCCGCCCGGCTGGATCCCCGGGCCGTGCCGTCCGCGGCGCT
>JBEVLE010000566.1:0-6586 GCA_040509335.1 Longimicrobiaceae bacterium
CTGCCAGCGCTCCCGCGGGGTGAGGGCGCCGATTCCCGCGCCGATCCCGCCGCCCACCAGCCCCACCCCCACCGCGCCGAGCGCCGCCGACGTGGCGACCCCCGTGGGGAGGTGCTGGGCGAGCAGCGCGCCCGAGATCACCCCCGCGCCGAAGCCCAGGAACGCCCCCCAGGTGCTCCCCTTGAAAGCGCGCCGGCCGCGGTTCAGGCCCAGGCTCACGTCGGCGGAGTCCACCAGCGACAGGTGGAGCCAGCGCTCGGCGGCGGGCTCCGTGGACGCCAGGTGCACCCAGTCCCGGTCCACCGACACCACGGTGCCGCTGATCTTTTCCTGCGAGAGCGCCGGGGCGGCCAGGCGGACTCGGGCGCCGGGGACGAGCGGCGCGGCCTTCTGCTGCGCGGCGAGGCCGCACGGGGCCGCGAGGGCGAGCCCGGCCGCGAGGACGAGTGCGATCTTCATGGTTCTACGGAGTCGGGAAAGGCGGGACCACGGAGGGGCGGGGACGGCGGACGCACCGGCTGCGACCCGCCGCCGGGGCGAGCAGATCCAATTTACCGGCGCCGGCCGCGGAGTCAATGCCGGGCCGCGTGTTGCAAACACATGAGGTCCCCGGTAGCTTGGCTGGCGGACGCGCCGTGCCGGCCGCGTCCCGAGACCCGTTCCAGTGCCCGACAGGAGCCCCATGGCCGACAGCGCGATCGCCTCTATCCTCGCCACCCACGCCGCCGAGATCCTCGACGACTGGGTCGGCCGGCAGCAGCAGGGAGCCTCGTTCCGCTCGGACCTGATGTCCGCCGGTGAGCTGCGCCAGCAGTCCGACGACTTCCTGCGGCGGTTCCGGGCCGCCGCCGAGCGCGGAGGCGCGGACGACGTGGAGGGCGCGGCGTGGGAGCCGGTGCGGGAGATGCTGTCCACGCTTTCGCGGGCGCGGGCCATGCAGGGCTTCTCGCCCACCGAGACCGCCACCTTCATCCTGTCCTTCAAGCAGCCCCTGTTCGCGCGGCTGCGCGACGAGCTGGCCGGCGACCCGGCGCGGCTGGCCGACGAGACCTGGCGCGCCACCGTCCTGCTGGACAGCCTGGCGCTGTTCACCACCGAGACCTTCCTCGCCAGCCGCGAGGACGTGATCCGGCGGCAGCAGCAGGAGCTGCTGGAGCTTTCCACCCCGGTGGTCAAGATCTGGGAGGGGATCGTCGCGGTGCCGCTCATCGGGACGCTGGACAGCGCGCGCACCCAGATCGTGATGGAGAACCTGCTGGAGCACATCGTGCGGCTGTCGGCGAGCGTCGCCATCATCGACATCACCGGCGTCCCCACGGTGGACACGCTGGTGGCCCAGCACCTCATCAAGACGGTGTCTGCGGCGCGGCTGATGGGCGCCGAGTGCATCATCAGCGGCATCCGCCCGCAGATCGCGCAGACCATCGTGCACCTGGGGATCACCCTGGAAGACGTGTCCACCAAGGCCACGCTGGCCGACGCCATCACCCTAGCGCTCAAGCAGACCGGCTACGGCATCACGCGCATCGCGCCGCGCGCCTGAGCCATGGACCGCATCCCGATCCTCAAGCTGGGGCGGCTGCTCCTGGTCACCATCCAGGTGGACATGCACGACCGCCTGGCGCTGGCGCTGCAGGACGACCTGACCGAGAAGATCGCCCAGACCGGCGCCCGCGGCGTGCTCATCGACATCTCCGCGCTGGAGATGGTGGACTCCTTCATCGGGCGGGTGCTCGCCAACATCGCCGCCATGTCGCGGGTGCTGGACGCCGAAACGGTGGTGGTGGGGATGCAGCCCGCGGTCGCCATCACGCTGGTGGAGCTCGGCCTTTCCCTTCCCGGCGTCCGCACCGCGCTGGACGTGGAGCGCGGCATGCAGCTCCTCAGGGTGTCCTTCGACGAGGACCTGGACGGAGCGGGGGATGGCGGTAGAGAAGGGTGACACGCGCCCCATCCGCACCGAGGGCGACGTGGTCGCCGCGCGGCAGGCGGTCCGGGGCTGGGCGGTGGAAGCGGGCTTTTCCCTCATCGACCAGACCAAGCTGGTGACCGCGGCCAGCGAGCTCGCCCGCAACACCCTGGTCCACGGCGGCGGAGGGGCCATGCGGATGGAGCTGCTGAGCCAGGGCGGCCGGCGGGGGATCCGCCTGGTGTTCGAGGACCAGGGCCCCGGCATCCCCGACGTGGAGCAGGCGCTCCGCGACGGCTACACCACCGCGTCCGGCATGGGGCTGGGGCTGGGGGGCTCGCGCCGCCTGGTGAACGAGTTCGACATCGCGACGGAGACGGGGGAGGGAACCCGGGTGACGGTGATCAAGTGGAAGTGAGCCGTACGCTGTACCTGCCGGTCACCGAGTCCAGCGAGGCCGGGGAGGCCCGCCGCCGCGTGCAGTACCTGGCCGCGTCGCTGGGGATGGACGACACCGACGCGGGGCGCGCCGCCCTGGTCGCCACCGAGCTGGCCGGCAACCTGGTCAAGCACGCGGCGCGCGGCGGGCACCTCCTGGCGCAGCCCGCCGAGTGGAGCGGGGGACGGGGGGTGGAGATCCTGTCGCTGGACTCCGGCCCCGGCATGGCCAACGTCGCCCGCTGCCTGCGCGACGGCTTTTCCACCGCGGGGAGCCCGGGCACCGGGATGGGCGCGGTGTCCCGCATGGCCGACGAGTTCGACGTCCACTCCGCCGCCGGGGTGGGCACGATGCTCGCGGCGCGCGTGTGGGCCGGCGGGCGCAGGGACTCCCCCGCGTCCGGCCCGGCGCTCGCGGGGATCTCCCTCCCCAAGCCCGGGCAGGAGGTGTGCGGCGACGCGTGGGCGGCCTCCGAGCGCGACGGGCGCACGGTGGTGCTGGTGGCGGACGGGCTGGGCCACGGGCCGAACGCGGCGTCCGCCTCGCGCGAGGCGGTGCGCGTCTTCGCGTCCGCGCCGGGCTCCGACCCGGTGGAGCTGCTGGAGCGGGTGCACGCCGGCCTGCGCAGCACCCGGGGCGCCGCCGCGGCGGTGGCCGTGGTGGACCGCGCCGCGCGGAGCGTGCGCTACGCCGGGGTGGGGAACATCGCCGCGACCGTCCTGTCCGGCGGCGAGTCGCGCAGCATGGTCTCGCTGGGGGGGATCGTGGGCCACGAGGCGCGCCGCATCCAGGCGTTTGAATACCCCTTTCCCGCCGGCGCGCTGCTGGTGCTCCACTCCGACGGCCTGGGGAGCCGCTGGACGCTGGACCGCTACCCCGGGCTGGCGGCGCGCGACCCGCTGGTGGTCGCCGGGGTGCTCTTCCGCGACTTCGCCCGCGGCAGCGACGATGCCACCGTGGTCGCGGTGCGCGACGCGCCCGCCTCCGGGTCGCTGGCCGGGTCGGCGTGAGCGCCCTCCTGCTCACCCAGCCCGTCCGGCAGGAGCAGGACGTGGTTGCCGCGCGCCAGCGCGCCCGCCAGGCCGCCGAGCTGCTGGGCTTCGACGCGCAGCAGCAGACGCGCATCGCCACCGCCGTTTCCGAGATCGCCCGCAACGCCTTCCGCTACGCCGGCGGCGGATCGATGGAGGTGTGGGTGGAGGGCGCCTCCCCCCGCCAGTCGCTGCGCGTCCGCGTCCGCGACCAGGGCCCCGGGATCGCCGACGTGGACGCGGTGCTGGAGGGGCGCTACCGCTCCGCCACGGGCATGGGGATGGGGATCGCGGGGACGCGCCGGCTAATGGACCACTTCCACCTGGAGTCCGGCCCCGGCGGGACCGTGGTGGAGTTCGGGCGATCGCTCCCCGCGGGGCGCGGGGCGGTGGGGGAGGCCGAGCTGGCGCGCATGGCCGGCGAGCTGGCGCGGCGGCGTCCGGGGTCGCCCTTCGACGAGATCCAGCGGCAGAACCAGGAGCTTCTCCAGGCGCTGGACGAGCTGCGCGCCCGCGAGCACGACCTGCTGCGCCTGAACCAGGAATTGGAAGACACCAACCGCGGCGTCGTGGCGCTGTACGCCGAGCTGGATGAGAGCGTGGCGCAGCTGCGGCGCACCAGCGCCCAGCGGGCGCAGTTCCTGTCGTACATGAGCCACGAGTTCCGCACCCCCCTGGACTCCATGATCGCCCTGACCGGGCTGCTGCTGGCGCGGGTGGACGGCGACCTCACCTCCGAGCAGGAAAAGCAGGTAGGCTACGTGCAGCGCTCCGCCCGCGACCTCCTCAACCTGGTGGACGACCTGCTGGACACCGCCCGGGTGGAGGCGGGGCAGGTGACCGTGCGCCCCGCGCCCTTCAGCGTGGCGGAGCTGTTCCGCGCCCTCCAGGCCACGCTGCGGCCCCTGCGCACGCGCGAGCAGGTGGCGCTGGTGTTCCAGGCGGAGCCGGCGGTGCCCGAGCTGGACACCGACGAGTCCAAGGTGTCGCAGGTGCTGCGCAACCTGGTCTCCAACGCGCTCAAGTTCACCGAGCGCGGCGAGGTGCGGATCTCCGCCCGCCCCATGGAGGGCGGCCGGGTCGAGTTCCGGGTGTCCGACACCGGGATGGGGATCCCCCTGGGCGACCAGGAGCGCATCTTCGAGGACTTCGCCCAGGTGGAGAGCTCGGTGCAGCGCAGGGTCAAGGGGACCGGGCTGGGGCTCCCGCTCTCCCGCAAGCTTGCCGGGCTCCTGGGCGGAACCCTGTCCGTGTCCAGCACCCCCGGCGAGGGCTCGGTGTTTTCCCTGGTCCTCCCGGCGGCGTACCCGGGCGCGGAGGGCGCGTCGGCGGAGCCCTCCGGCGCGCCGCAGCACGAAGAGAGCGTGAGATGACGGGCAGAGCCGACGAAGCGAGGGCGGTTTCGGGGGAGGCGCTGGAGCCCCTGCACGAGGACTCCATCGTGGTCCTCAACGTGGACGACTACGAGGCCGGGCGCTACGCCACCAGCCGCGTGCTCCGCCAGGCCGGCTTCGACGTGCTGGAGGCCGCCACCGGCACGGAGGCCGTGCAGCTCGCCTCCCGCCAGCCCGACCTAGTGGTGCTGGACGTCAACCTCCCCGACTTCGACGGCTTCGAGGTGTGCCGCCGCCTCAAGGCCGACCCGGCTACCTCCGGCATCCCCATCCTGTACCTGTCCGCGCTCTACTACGACCTGGAGCACCGCATCCGCGGGCTGGAGCAGGGGGCCGACGCGTACCTCAAGCAGCCGGTGGAGCCGCGCGAGCTGGTCGCCACCGCCCACGCCCTGCTGCGCGCCCGCTACGTGGAGCGCGCGGTGCGGCACAGCGAGGAGCGCTTCCGCTGCCTGGTGGAGGCCACCTCGCAGGTGGTGTGGACCACCGACCCCGCCGGCGACGTCGTCGGCGAGCAGCCCTCGTGGACCGCCTTCACCGGGCAGTCGCCGGACGATGCGCGAGGGCGCGGCTGGGCGGACGCCGTGCACCCCGAGGACCGCGAGCGCGTCCTGCGCGGCTGGCACGCCGCCGTGGAGGGCCGCGACCCGTACGAGGCCGAGTACCGGCTGCGCCGCCGCGACGGCGAGTTCCGGGCGGTGGCGGTGCGCGCCGTCCCGGTGATGGAAAGCGACGGCACCGTGCGCGAGTGGGTGGGGGTGGGAACCGACGTCACCGAGCGCATCCGCGCCGAGTCCGAGCGCGACCGCGCCCTCGCCGACGCCGAGCGGGCCCGCTTCGACGCCGAGGAGGCCAGCCGCGCCAAGAGCGGCTTCCTGGCCAACATGAGCCACGAGATCCGCACCCCCATCAACGCCATCGTCGGTTACACCGACCTGATCGAGATGGGGATCGGCGGGCCCGTGACCGACCGCCAGCAGGCCCAGCTGGAGCGCATCCGCCTGAGCAGCCAGCACCTGCTGGGGCTGATCAACGAGATCCTGGACTTCGCCAAGGTGGAGTCCGGGCAGATGACCACCCGCTTCGAGTCGGTGCCGGTCGCCGAGGTGGTGCTGGCGGCGCTCGCCCTGGTGCAGCCGCAGGCGGACAAGGGCGGGCTGGAGGTGGACAACCGCGTGGACGGCGACTGCGCCCTCAGCGTCCGCGGCGACCTGGACCGCGTGCGGCAGATCCTGGTGAACCTGCTTTCCAACGCCGTCAAGTTCACGGAGTCCGGCGGGCGCGTGGTCGTGGAGTGCGGCGTGTCCGAGGTTCCGCTGGCCGGGGCGCGCCTGTCCGGCGACGGGCCGTGGACCTACGTCCGGGTGCAGGACACCGGCTCCGGCGTCCCCGCCGGCCAGCTGGAGTCCATCTTCGAGCCGTTCGTGCAGGGCGAGACGGGCCACACGCGCACCAAGGGCGGCACCGGCCTGGGACTCGCCATCAGCCGGCAGCTGGCGCGCCTCATGGAGGGCGACATCACCCTGGAGAGCGAGCCGGGGCAGGGGTCCGCGTTCACCCTGTGGCTTCCCGCGTCCGGGCTCGTCCTGTCGGCGGCCGAGTAGCTCTACGACTGCTTTTTTGACTGCGGGGATGGGCGTGCCCCCGGCTGGCGCCGGGGTCGGGCTTCGGCTCCGTAACGCACGAAACTACCGTGCGTAACGGAGTCGAGCCCCGGCAAACAGCCGCCGGGTCTCGCCCCTTCGGGCCGAAATCCCTCACGCGGGGCCCGCGCTGGCGTCCGCGAGGGGAGCCCGGGCGCGCACGCAGAAGA
>JBEVLE010000567.1:0-11743 GCA_040509335.1 Longimicrobiaceae bacterium
GGGGAAATTCCGGTTTTTCCGCGGCGCCGCGCGCGCGCCGGGGGCGCCGGGGCGCGGGCGCGCGTTGACCGTGCCCGCGCAAAACGCTATCATTGTTGCTTTTGGATCACCGAGCGGCGGCCCGTGGGCCGCGCGCTCGGTGGATCGTTTTCGGCTTCCCGTCCATCTCCCCGCGACCGCCCCGGCGGCGAGCCGCGGGATCCCGGACCCGACCACTGCCATGACCCTGCATCTCCGTACGCTCCTCCTCCTGCTGGCCGTGCTCGCCTCGCTTCCGGCGGGGCTCGCGGCGCAGCGGGGGGGCGACACGGCGGAGGCGCGCCCCGCAGGCTCGGGGGCGCTCCCCCGGCCCGGCGACCGCATCGCGCTCAAGATCTGGAACGAGCCGGAGATGAGCGACACGTTCAACATCTCCGAGCGCGGCGAGGCGATCCTCCCCAAGCTGGGGGCGGTGCACGTCGCCTCGCTCCCGCTCGTCCAGCTCCAGGACTCGCTGCGCCGCGCCTACGCGGTGTACCTGCGCAATCCCTCGGTGGAGATCTCGGTGCTGCGGCGAATCGCCGTCCAGGGCGAGGTGCGGCAGCCGGGGATCTACCTGGCGGACCTGACGATGGGCATCCCCGAGATCGTCGCCCGGGCCGGCGGCGTCACCGAGGCCGGGAACCCGCGCAACATCGTCATCGTGCGCGAGGGGCGCCGGATCCGCTACGGCCGGGAAACCTCGGACTCGCTCCTCGCCTCGGAGCTGCAGTCGGGCGACCAGATCTTCGTCCGGCCGCGGAGCGCCCTGGCGCGCAACCCGGTCGCGTGGATCGGGGGCGCGATCGGCCTGGTGGGCACCTTCCGCGCCGTGGTCTGGCCGCTGATCGAGGACATCATCGGCTCGGACGAGGAGGGCTGAGGCCATGGACGACCGCAGGGACGTGATGGACCTCAAGGAGATCGCGGCGGCGCTCCGCCGCGGCCTCCCCTGGATCGTGGGGGGCGGGCTGCTGGGGCTCGCCGCCGGCGCCGCCACCCTGGCCGTGCTCGACCGGCAGTACGAGGCCTCCGCCACCGTGCTCCTGCGCAGCCAGGCGGGGGGCAGCTCCTCGGCCATGGCGCTTTCCCGCATCTCGGGGATGCTGGGCGGGCTCGCCGGGGGCGGGCTCGGCGGGTCGGAGGTGGAGACCGAGCAGCAGATCCTCACCAGCCGCGCCATCCTGGGCGAGGTGGTGGACTCGCTGGGACTCCAGGTTCGGGTGACCGAGCCCTCGGACACGCGCGCGGACGAGCTGTTCTCGTCGTACAGGGTCGCCCCGGACGCGGAGGGCGGCGAGCTGCGCTTCGAGCGCCGGGAAGGGACGTACTCGGTGGAGGGCGAGGACTTCTCGGGGACGGTGGCTCCCGGCGGATCGCTGCGCATCCCCGGCGGCGTGCTGACGCTGCGGCGCTCGGGGCTGCCGGAGGTCTTCGAGGTGGCGGTCAGCGACCGGCAGGGGGCGGTGCTGGCGGTGGAGAAGGAGCTGAGCGCCGAGGTCACCGGCGGCGAGGTGGTGGGAATCTCCTTCCGCGCCGGAGACCCGGAGCTCGCCGCGGCGGTCCCCAACGCCATGATCGCGCGCTACCTGGCGCGCCGGCGGACCACCGACCGCGGGGTGAACCAGCACCGCTACGAGTTCCTGACGGCGCACACCGACAGCATCGCCAGGCAGCTCGCGGTGGCGGAGAACGCCCTGCGGCGCCACCAGGAAACCAGCGGCGTCCTCGACCCGGAGCTGAGCGGCAAGACCGAGCTGGAGCGCGCCATGGCGATCCAGGCGCAGCTGGAGACCGCCGAGATCGAGGCGCGCTCCCTCCAGCGCATCGTGTCGCGCGGCGCGGGCGGCGGCGGCTTCTCGCCGCGCGAGCTGGCGGCCTTCCCCACCTTCCTGAGCAACGCCGCCATCAACGACGTGCTGTCGCGCCTGCTCAAGCTGGAAACGGACCGCATCGCGCTGCTGGAGCGGCGCACCGAGCAGGACCCGGAGGTGATCGCGCTGTCCACCAGCATCGATCACCTGGAGGGGCAGCTCGTGTCGCTGTCGCGCGACTACCTGGCGGGGCTGAACAGCCAGCAGTCGGAGCTGCGCCGGGAGCTGGGCGGCTACCAGGCGGCGCTGGACGCGCTCCCCGGGCAGGCGGAGGTGAGCATGCGCCGCGAGCGCGAGGTGCTGCGCCTGTCCCAGACGCTGATCGCCATGCAGACGCAGCTGGTGGAGGCGAGGCTCGGCGCGATCAGCGAGGGCGGCGACGTGCGCCAGGTGGACGTGGCCGTGCCGCCCCGCAAGCCCGCCTTCCCCAACCCGCCGCTCAACCTGCTCGGCGGGCTGCTGGGCGGGCTGTTCTTCGGGGTGGTGGCGGCGGTGGGCGCGTCGCTGGCCCGCGGCGAGGTGCGCGAGCCCTGGGAGGCGGAGCTCGCCACCGGCGCCCCCGCGGTGGGGATGGAGCCCGGGATGCCGCTCTGGCTGGCGGGGATCGGCGACGCGCGCTCGGCGCTGGTGGTGCCGGCGGGCCGCTCGGCCGACGCGCTGGCGGTGGCGGAGCAGCTGGCGGCCACGGCGTCGCTGCGGGGCCGCGAGGCCACGGCCGCGGACCTGACGCAGCCGGTGCAGGCGGTGCCGGCCCGGCTCGCCGCCGCCGTCCCCGCTTCGCGCGTGGCATCCGCCGGCGTGGAGCCGGGGGGCGTGGCGACGCTGGCGGAGGGGCGCCCGGGCCCGCAGCCAAACGGCAACGGCGCTTCCGTCGGCGGGATGCGCTCGGCGCTGGGCGACCTGGAGGCGCGCTACGGATTCGTCGCGGCGGCGCTCCCGGGGATCGAGGGGCCGCAGACGGTGGCCGTGCTCGCCGCGGACCGGCCGGTGGTGGTGGTGGCGCGCGCCGGCAGGGTGCACCGCGACGCGCTGCGCCGCACGGTGGAGGCGTGCGAGCGGCTGGGCGTGCCGGTGGCCGGGGTGGTGCTGCAGCCCGTGGGGAAGCGTGGCCGGAGCGCCTGAGGCGAAGGCGGCCCGGGCGCGGCCGCGCGACAGGTCGGTGCCCGCCTTCCGCCCCGCCGGGAAGCCGGCGCCCGCTGGGGGCGCGGAGGGCGCCTCGGTGCTGGTGGACGCGCGCGCCATCTTCGTTTCGGGGATCGGGCGCTACCTGCGCGAGGTGCTCCAGGCGGTGATCGCCGACCCGCGGTTCGGGCGCGTCCGGCTCCTGGGCGACCCGGGCGAGCTCGGCGAGTTCTGCGCCGGGGTGGCGGAGCCCGCAAAGACGGAGATCCACGCGTATCCCAGCGGCTTCTACAGCCCGCGCGCCCAGGCCGCCTGGCTGCGGCTGCGGGCCACGGGCCGCTGCGACTCGGACGTCGCCTTCTTCCCGCACTACGACGCTCCCCTCCTGGCGCTCCCGCGCCGCAGCGTGGTCACGGTCCAGGACCTGATCCACTTCAAGGTCCCCTCCGCCTTTCCGCTCTGGCGGCGGCGCGCCGCCGGCGTGCTGCTGCGCCGCGCCGTGCACGGCGCCGGCCGGGTGCTGGTGACCTCCGAGTCCACGCGCCGCGACCTGCTGGAGCGGTTCCCCGGGTGCGGCTCCAAGGTGGGCGTGATCCCCCTGGGCGTCAGCCCGTTCTTCGCCGGGGCGGCGGACGCCGCCTCTCCCGAGCGGATCGGCGGGCCGTACCTGCTGTGCGTGGGGAACCGCAAGCCGCACAAGAACCTGGTCGCCGCGGTGGAAGCGCTGGCCCTGCTGCGCGCCGAGGCGCCGGAGCTGCGCCTTGCCATCGTGGGCGAGGTGTACCGGGGGTGGGACGAGGTGCTGCGGCGCGCCGGGGAGCTGGGCGTGCGGGACCGCGTGGTGGAGGTGGAGGGGTCGTCGGACGCGGAGCTGCGCTCGCTGTACGCCGGGTGCGAGGCGCTTCTCTTCCCCTCGCTGTACGAGGGCTTCGGCCTTCCGGCGCTGGAGGCGATGGCCGCCGGCGCGCCCGTGGTCGCCTCCGACCGCTCCTCGCTCCCCGAGGTGGTGGGCGACGCGGGGCTGCTGGCGGATCCCGAGGACCCCGCCGCCATGGCCGATGCGGTGCGCCGCCTGCGGCGCGACCCGGAGCTGCGCGCTCGCCTGGTGCGGCGCGGGCGGGAGCGCGCTGCGTCGTACACCTGGGAGCGCACCGCGCGGGAGACCGCCGACGTCCTCCTGCGGGTGGCCGGCGGCGCGGAGGCGCGCCCGTGAGCCGGCCCGGGTGATGGAGGCCGCGGCCGCGCGGCCGGGCGGCGGGCCCGGCGTCGTCCCCGCTCCCACGCGCTTCGAGAAGGCGGCCATCGGTCTGCTGGTCGCCTTCCTGCTGGTGTTCCCCAAGGGCGGGATCAAGCTGGGCGGGGTGCCGCTCACCTGGGGCTACATCGTCCTGGGGCTCGCCTTCGCCTGGCTCCCGCTGGCGCTGCTGCTGGGGCGCTCGGCCCCGGTGCGGACGGTGCGGCTCCTGGTGCCCGCGCTGCTCGTCCCCTTCCAGCTCGTGGTCTGGTGGGGGCTGCTCGCCAACGGCACGGACGGGATGGGCTTCGCCATCTCGCTCGTCGTCAGCTTCTTCTTCATCCCCCTGATGCTGGTGCTGGTCCTGGGGATCCACCTGGACCGCATCGACCTGCGCTTCCTCTTCCGGCTGGTCCGGTGGGGGGTGTTCGCCGTGGCCGTGTACGGCATCTTCCTGTTCTTCTACCGGCTCAAGACGGGGACCTTCATCGAGGTGCCTTTCCTGACGGTGAACGCGGGGGACGTGGGCGGGCTGGAGGACAAGTACATCGACCGCGGCGGGGTGTTCAAGCTCATCTCCACCTACAACAACGGCAACATCTACGGGGTCTCCATGCTGACCCTGCTGCCGCTGTACGCCTGGCTGGAGCGCAGCGTCCCCCGGCAGCTGGTGGTGAAGTTCTCGCTGCTGCTCACGCTGTCGCGCACGGTGTGGGTGGGGCTGATCCTGTTCGAGGTCCTGCACCGGGTGTGGGTGAAGCGGATCTCGCCGCGCGCCATCGCCATGCTGCTCGCCTCGCTGCTGGTGGTGCTCGGGGGATTGTGGTACGCGCTGGACCTGATGGGGTGGGACGCGGCGCACCTGTTCGACCGCAGGCTGGGCGGGCGCGTGGGCCAGCTCGCGGCGCTGGAGGAGGCCACCGTGCTGCCGCACACGCGCTTCCGGGACATCCTGGAGATCGTGTACCTGGGGATCCTGCACAACTTCGGGATCGTGGGGCTGGCCGCGTACGTGCTGGCGATGACCGGCCCGCTCCTGCTGTACGCCGCGCGGCTCCTCCCCTTCGCCCGCACCGAGTACAAGCGCAGCCTGGCGGCGGGGCTGGCGATCTACCTGGTGGTGTCGATGTCGGACGGGGCGCTGCTCTTCATCCCGGTCATGGTGTTCTTCTGGTTCGTGGCGTCGCTGCTCCTTTCCGACAACCCCTCGTTCCGGGCGCTGGAGCCGTCCACGGGCGGGGGCGGCCGTGCGCGCGCGGCGGCGGCGTGACCCCTTTCCTTTCCGACGGCCCGCGCCGGGACCCCCGGCCCACCGACCTGCGATGAAGCGGATCCTGTTCGTCGACCACACGCCCTTCGTCGGGGGGGCGCAGCTCGTCATCGCCGACCACATCCGGCACCTGGACCGGACGCGGTTCACCCCGCTGATGGCCTGCACGCCGACGGTGCCCGCGCTGGTGGAGCGCTACCGGGCCGCGGGCGCGGAGGTGTTCTTCACCCCGCTGCCGCGCCTGCGCGTGCGCAGCCCCGTGGCGGTCGTGCGGCTGCTGGGAGCCGCGCGGGCGCTGCGCCGGCTGATCCGCCGCGAGCGCGCCGACATCGTGGTCGCGAACACGTCGCGGGCGGCGTACGTGGCGAGCCTGGCGGTGAAGGGGACGGGGGTGCCGCTGGTGTGGTGGGTGCGCGACTTCCTTTTCGGCGACCTGGCGTTCCGGCTGATGCGCGGGGCCCCGGCGAAGATCGTGTGCGTGTCGCAGGCGATCCGCGACTTCTACGGCGGCGCGGGCGACCCGCGCTTCGAGGTGGTCTACGTGGGCAACGACCTGTACCGCCGCGCCGCCGAGATCGCCGACGAGCGCGTCCGCGCCGAGCGCGAGCGGTGGGGCTTCGCCCCGGAGGACTTCGTGGTGGGCTTCATGGGGCGGCTGGTGGAGGAGAAGGGGGTGGAGGACGTGGTCGCCGCCGTGGAGGAGGCGCACCGCCGCCACCCGCGCGTGAAGCTGCTGGTGGTGGGCACGGGGAGCGGCCAGGCGTTCAACGTGGAGGCGCGCGTCCGCCAGGCGGTGGCGGTGCGCAAGCTCGGCTTCGTGCGCTTCGCCGGCTACCAGGCGGACGAGGCGCTGTACTACCGCCTGTTCGACGCGTTCGTGCTCGCCACGCGCACCCCGGAGCCGTACGCGACCTCGGTGGTGCAGGCGATGATGGCCGGGAAGCCGGTGGTGGGAACCGCGGCCGGGGGGACGCCGGAGCTGGTGCGCGACCGCGAGACCGGGATGCTGGTGCCCCCCTCGGCGCCGCGCGAGATGGCCGCCGCGCTGCGCGCGCTGCTGGAGGACCCGGCACTGGCCGCGCGCGTGGCGGAGGCGGGGCGCGCCTGCGTGATGGAGCACAACCGCGAGGAAGTGACCACTGCCCAGGTGGAGCGTCTCTACGACGAGCTGGCCTGAAGGGCCCTCACCCGGCGGCTTTAGAGCCGCCACCCTCTCCCAATTCTGGGAGAGGGGGCAACTGCGGGGATCCCGCGGCTACATCGGAGCTTGCGTGAGGGATTTCGGCCCGGAGGGGCGAGACCGCGCGGCACCTCAGTTCAGAGGTGCTGGCGCGGGCTCGACTCCGTTACGCAGCGTTGTTTGCTGCGTTACGGAGCCGAAGCCCGACCCCGGCGCCAGCCGGGGGCACGCCCAAACCCGCAGTTCAAAGCCGTTTCAAGCAGCGTTGCGCTGCGGCCTGGCGGCTCCACGGCCCGCGGCGGGACTGGTGGCGGGAGAGGACGCGCGCAGCCGGTCGCGGAGCGAGTAGGCGGCACCCAGGAGGTCCACGCGCGACACGGCGGAGGCCATCCCCAGGGCGGCGCGGGCGCGGTCGGAAAGGGTGTCGGCGCGGGACAGCGCGCGGGTGAAGGCGGAGAGCGCAGCGCGGAACTCGCGGCCGCTCAGGTGGGCGGCGCCCCGCACGATGTCGCCGGAGACCAGGGCACGGGAGCGCACCCCGGCGTGCCACCCCAGCGAGTCGAGCGTGGAGGGATCCAGCCGGCGCTCCATCTCCATGACCACCTGGAGGTGCTGGGCGTCCATCTGGTGCTTGTGCCCGCGGGTGGTCTGCTGGCCGTGGATGCGGTAGTGGCCCAGCACCTGGTTGAGGAAGCAGCCGTAGCCGGAGTTGGTCGCGGCGATCCACAGCCAGGTGGGGAGGTCCACGTACAGGCTGGAGCCGGCCTGCCGGAACCCCCCGGCGCGGTCCAGCACCGACCTGCGGACCATGACCGTGACCGTGGGGGTGAGCAGGTTGACGCGGGTGAGGCGGCTGAACAGCTCGGCGCTCGGGAACAGCTCCGCGCTCCGGCGGGTGTGCACCGACACGCGCTCGCCGCACGGCCGCCCGTCGTCGTCCACCAGCGCGCCGCGGCCCCAGCTCAGCAGCACGCCGGGGTCGTCGAAGGTGGGGACCTGCGCGGCCAGCTTGTCGGCGGGCCACAGGTCGTCGCCCTCCAGGATGGCGACCAGCTCGCCGCGCGCCGCCGCCAGCGCCGTGTTGTAGCTCTCGCCCAGCGCGGCGAGCCCCCGGTGCGGCAGACGGATGCAGCGGATCCGCGGGTCGCGGTAGCCGTCGACGATCTCCGGGGTGCCGTCCGTGGAGCCGTCGTCCACGACGATCTGCTCCCAGTGGGGGTACGTCTGCGCGAGGACGCTCTCGACACACTCGGCGATGTATCGCTTCTGGTTGTACGACGGGGTGACGATCGTGACCAGGGGGCTCTTCATGCCGCCGGCGTACGGGGAGCGCGAGTGCGTGGCGAGTTTCTGCATGGCGCAGAAATGTATGGCTTTACGGCGCCGCCGCAACCTCCGTTCCCGCGGGGCGGCGCCACACACGCGGGAGGCGACGTGCTGCCCTGTTTTTCGGATTCTCCACGGGCCGGAGCCGGCACTGCGCGGGGCGCGCATGCCTCGACACCGCGCGGGCTTGGGCTTAGATTCGTCCGCTTCCGGATCCGGCCCCGCGGCGTGGGGGCGGACCGGCCGCTCCTTCGCAATGGCATGATGCTCCGCTGGCTTTCCCTGCTCCTGCTGGTGCTTTCCGCGGCCTGCGACCCGTGCGCGGGGATCGGGGCGTGCGCCGAGCCCCAGCTCCGCTACACCGGCATCGTCACCACGCTCTTCCCGGACTACCCGGCGCGCGACGTGCGCGTGGAGTTCGTCCGCAGGGGCGGGGTGGGGCTCGCGGACGCGAAGCTCACGGCCGTCAGCGACTCCGCCGGCGTGTTCGTGCTGGAGGGCCGCGCGCAGGAGGAGGGCAGGGTCACGGGCGACCTGGTCTTCTACCCGCCGACGCCCATCGCCCCGGTGACCATCACCGACGTGGAGATGTCCACCGCCCGCGCCCCCGGCGAGCTGCGCAGGCTGGGCACCTGGATGATCCAGTACCCCTTCTTCGCGTACAAGGGCGCCCTGTTCCACCGCAACGACGGGCAGCCGCCGGCAAAGGGGATCGAGGTGGAGTTCCGGCGCACGGGCGGGATCCCCATCTACCCGGACACCTTCACGGTGCTGTCGGACGAGCGCGGCCACTTCGACCTGCGCCCCAAGACCTCGGTGTCGGGCGAGGTGGTCGGCGACGTGACGGTGCACCTCCTCCCGCCGTACCAGCCGTACGTGATCCGCGGGCTCCGGCTCTCGACGTTCACCATCCCGCGGATCGATTCGCTCATCCCGCTCCCCATCGGGTACGGGCTGCCGTACTCGGCGCTGCTCACCTGGGAGGTCGGCGGCCGGCCGGCGGCGGGGGTGGAGGTGGAGTTCCGCAGGACCGGCGGCGTCCGCATCTACCCCGAGCGCTTCGTGACCCGCACCGACGCCTTCGGCACCGTGCTCCTGAACCCCGCGCCGCTGGAAAGCGGGGAGCTGGTGGGCGACGTGGTCGTGCGCCTGCCGGCGCCGCGCGGCGAGGTGGTGGTCATCCCCGGGCTGCGGCTGCGCACGGTGGAGGACAGCCGCCCCACGCAGTTCCTCGGCTTCTTCCGCGTCCCCGGAGGCCCCGATGCGTGAGCGCTCCCGCGCCGCGGCGTGCGCCGCGCTGCTCGCGCTGGCCGCGTGCTCGCCGGACAAGGAGGTGCTCCCCGGCACCGGCGTGGACCTGGAGTTCCCCGCGGTCTCGGGGACGTGGTCGTACGCCGCGCCCGAGGTGCGGCTCGCCGGGACGGCCGGCGAGGCGCCCTGCCAGATCACCGGGGTGGTGCTGACCATCAACCAGTTCCGCTACAAGGGCGAGCTGGTGGGCGACTTCGACGGGCGCACGACGGGCGGGTCGCTGGCCTGCCGCGGCGACCTGACTTCGCTCAGCGGCGCCCTGCAGGCGTACCCGGTGGGGCAGGGGTACGCCCTCAACCGCGACATCGCCTTCAACATCGGCACGCTGGACTGGCGCCACGCCGGCTTCGTCGCGGGCGACTCCATGAGCGGCACCTTCGTCCTGAAGCAGGGCTCCCTCCGCTTCGAGGGCAGGTTCGTGGCGAAGCGCACCGCGCGGTGACCCCCGGAGGCGAGGACCGCGCGAGGGCGGCAGCGACACACGACGGCAGGCCCTCACCCGGCTCGCTTGAGGCTCGCCACCCTCTCCCAATTCTGGGAGAGGGGGCAACTGCGGGACAGTGGAGCGCTCACTCGCGGGCGCCAGCCCCAGCCCCGCGTGAGGGATTTCGGCCCGAAGGGGCGAGACCCGGCGGCAGTTTGCCGGGGCTCGCCTCCGTTACGCACGGTTGTTTCGTGCGTTACGGAGCCGAAGCCCGACCCCGGCGCCAGCCGGGGGCACGCCCGAACCCGGAGCCGTTCAAAGCCGTGAGGTCTCGCCATGTCTGACGTCGCGGCGAGAACCGGAGGCCGGCTCCTGGCGCGCAACTCGGCGCTCAACCTGGTGGGCTGGGTGCTCCCCATGGCGGCGGCGCTGGTCACGGTGCCGCTGCTGATCCGCGGGCTGGGGGCCGAGCGGTTCGGGATCCTGACGGTGGGCTGGGTGGTGCTGGGCTACTTCGGCCTGTTCGACCTGGGCGTGGGCCGCGCGCTCACCAAGATGGTCTCCGAGCGGCTGGGCACCGAGCACGCGGACGAGCTCCCGCCGCTGGTGTGGACCGCGCTGCTGCTCATGTTCCTGCTGGGCGTGGCCGGGGCCGTGGTCCTTGCCCTGCTGGCCCCGTGGCTGGTGGGGCACGCCCTCAAGATCTCGCCGGAGTACGAGGGCGAGGCGCTGCGCACGCTGTACCTCCTCGCTTTCTCCCTCCCCTGGGTCATCAGCGCCACCGGCTTTTCCGGGATCCTGGAGGCGAACCAGAGCTTCGGGCTGGTGAGCGGGCTGCGCGTGCCGATGGGGCTCTTCACCTACCTGAGCCCCCTGGCGGTGCTTCCCTTCTCCCACAGCCTGGTGCCGGTGATCGCCCTGCTGGTGGCGGGGCGCATCGTGGCGTGGGCGGCGCACCTGGCGGCCTGCCTGCACGTGCTCCCGCTGCTCCGGCGCCGGGTGGGGGTGGAGTGGGGGCGGGCGCGCGGGCTGATGCAGCTGGGCGGCTGGATGACGGTGTCCAACGTGGTCAGCCCGCTGATGACGTACTTCGACCGGTTCCTGATCGGCGGGCTGATCTCCATGGCGGCGGTGGCCTACTACGTCACCCCGTACGAGCTGGTCACCAAGCTGCTCATGATCCCCACCGCGCTCTTCGGGGTGCTCTTCCCGGCGCTGGCGGCCACCTTCGCGCTGGACCGCTCGCGCACCGAGCTGCTGCTGGGCCGCGGGGTGCGCGCGCTGTTCCTGCTGATGTTCCCGGTGACGCTGGTGGTGGTCACGCTGGCGGAGGAGGGGATGCGGCTGTGGCTGGGGAGCGCCTTCGCGAGCCAGAGCTCGGGGGTGCTCCAGTGGCTGGCGGTGGGGGTGTTCATCAACTGCCTGGCGCAGGCGCCCTTCTCGCTGATCCACGGGGCGGGCCGCCCGGACATCACCGGCAAGCTGCACCTGGTGGAGCTGCCGCTGTACGCCGGGGCCATCTACTTCCTGTCGCGGGCGTTCGGGCTGGAGGGGGTGGCCATGGCCTGGGTGCTCCGGGTGGCGGTGGACACGGCGGTGCTGTACGTGGCGGCGGGGCGCTTCCTCCCGGGCGGGAACCGGCTGGTGTGGAGCGTCGCCCGCATGGTGGCCGTGGCGCTGCCGCTCTTCGGGGTGGGGATCCTGCTCCGGGAAAGCCTGGGCGGCAGGCTGTTCTTTCTGGCCGCCACGGTGCTGGTGTTCGTGCTCTTCGGCTGGTACCGGGTGCTGCAGCCGGCGGAGCGTGCGCTGTTCCAGCGGAGGCAGCCGGCGCTGGACGTGTGACTGCTTTTTACGGCGGGTTCGGGCGTGCCCCCGGCTGGCGCCGGGGTCGGGCTTCGGCTCCGTAGCAGACGAAACGACCGTCTGCAACGGAGTCGAGCCCGCGCAAACAGCCGCGCGGTCTCGCCCCTTCGGGCCGAAATCC
>JBEVLE010000568.1:0-4789 GCA_040509335.1 Longimicrobiaceae bacterium
GACATCCCCAGGCATGCGCCGACCCGAGCGTCAGCGACGGGCACGCCCAACCCCGCAGTTCAAAGCCGTTCCGGAATCAGCGCGGCCCGCCGCTGCCCGCCCCGGCGCGGCCACGTCCGCCGCGGCTCCGCCGCCGCCCGCCGCCCTCGCCCTGCGACGAAGAAGACTGCGACTGGCCCTGCGGCTGCGGCCGGCGGCCCCCGTCGCCCCCGGAGGGACGCCCGCCGCGGGCGACGCGGGCGGCCTCCTCGGCCTCCCGCTGCGCCTTGCGGTCGGCCTTGGCCTTGGCGCGGGCGCGCTCCTCGGCCTTGCGGGCGCGGATCTCGGCGATGCGCTCCTGGATGGGCACCTCGAAGCGCTCGACGGGCTTGTTCCGGTAGTCGAAGCCCTCCACCACGCGACGCGGGATGGCCTTGCCCACCGCGCGCTCGATGGCCTTGAGGTCGCGCTCCTCGTCCGGCGAGACGAAGGTGTAGGCGTCGCCGGTGGCGTCCTTGCGGGCGGTGCGGCCCACGCGGTGGATGTAGTCCTCCGGGAGGTGCGGCACGTCGAAGTTGACCACGTGCTCCAGCGCCTCCACGTCGATCCCGCGCGCCACGATGTCGGTGGCCACCAGCACCCGGAAGCGCCCGTTCTTGAAGCCGGCCAGCGCCTCGGTGCGCTGCGCCTGGCTGCGGTTGCCGTGGATGCGGGCGTTGGGGACGCCGTGCTTCTCCAGGAAGTCGGAAAGGCGGTTGGCGCGGTGCTTGGTGCGGGTGAACACGATCACGTTGCCGATCTCGCCCCGCTTGAGCAGCTCCAGGAACAGGTGCGCCTTGAGCTCCTCGGTGACCGGGTACAGCGCCTGCGCCACGCCGGTGGCGGGGGCCTGCTTGCGCTCGATGTTGATGGCCTCCGGCGAGCGCAGCATGTCGCGCGACAGCTCGACGATGGGCGCGGGCATGGTCGCCGAGAAGAACAGCGTCTGCCGCTTCGCGGGGATGTGCCGCAGCACGCGCCGGATGTCGGGGAGGAAGCCCATGTCCAGCATCCGGTCGGCCTCGTCCAGCACCAGGACCTCCAGCGAGTCCAGCCGCGCGTAGGCGTTCTGGAAGTGGTCCAGGAGCCGCCCGGGGGTGGCGATGATCACGTCCACGCCGGTGCGGAAGGCCTGCTCCTGCGGCCCCATCCCCACCCCGCCGAACACGGCGGCGCCGCGCAGGCGGGTGTACTTGGCGAGCGCCTCGAAGTGCTCGTGGATCTGCGCGGCCAGCTCGCGCGTGGGCGTCAGGATCAGCGCCCGCGTCCTGCCGCGCGGCTGGTCGATGAGCCGCTGCAGGATGGGGAGCAGGAACGCCGCGGTCTTGCCGCTTCCCGTCTGGGCGGCGGCGAGCAGGTCCTTGCCGGCAAGCCCGGCCGGGAGCGCCTGCTCCTGGATGGGCGTCGGACGGGTGAAGCCGAGGTCGGTGACCCCGCGGAGGAGGTCGGGGTGAAGTCCGAAGGAAGAAAATTCCATGTGTATTCCGTCAGGGATAAAAGGTCGAATCCGGCGCAAACAAAAGGAGCCGCGGCGTGCGGCTCCGGATCGATGTCCAGCCTGGGTGCCAGTGCGGGCCAGTCTTGTGCCAGTGCGGGGAAGTGAAATCCTGCTCCCGCCCCGCCGCGAAAGCCCCTAAACTTAACACTGTGAACGCCGTGGGACAAGGCGGCGCCCGCCGGGTGTTGGCGGAAAGAGAGCGTCCCGGCCGGGGGGCGCGACGGGAGCGCGCCAGCGTACCGCTTGCAAGCGGATGATTTCGTGAACATCTTTCCAGGCCGGCCCGTCCGTACCCGGGCGTGTCCGCCGTCCGCACCCTCCCGCCTCCCGCGGACGCGGCGCGCTCCCGATCTCTCCCCCGCACCCGCTCCTCCGATGTCGCGATCCCCGCTCTGCGCCCTTCTCGCGGCGGCCGTCCTCGCCGGCTGCTCCGACCTGCTCCCCGACGCGGAGCGGGTGCCCACCAGCATCCAGCTGAGCAGCTCCACCGTGACCGTGGCGGAGGGGAGCCCCGTCCCGCTCACCGTCACCGTCCTGGACCAGAACGGGGACGCGTTCGAGCGCATCCCGGGGTGGGCCGCGCCGGCGTGGAGCTTCGACATTCCCGGGCGGGTGGAGGAGCAGGGCGGCGAGCTGGTGGCGGTGAACCCCGGGTCCACCGGGGGCACGGTCGCCATCGCCGGGCTCAGCGCGCGGGTGACGGTGCGGGTGAACCCGCGCACCCTGAACCTGGCGGTGGAGGGACTGTACCTGACGCAGAGCGTGCAGACGCTGAACCGCTCGGTGCCGCTGGTGGCGGGGCGCGACGCGTTCCTGCGGGTCTTCCTGAAGGGGGACCAGCCCAGCTTCTACGCCCCCAAGGTTCGCGTCCACCTGTACCAGGACGGGGTGCTCCAGCAGACCGCGGACCTGACGGCGGATGGAGACTCCATCCCCTCGGAGGTGCGCGAGGGGAACTACTCGGGGTCGTGGAACGCCATGATCCCGGCGCGGCTGGTCCGCCCCGGCCTTTCGGTGCTGGTGGAGGCCGACCCCGCCCGCGTGGTGCCGCTCGAGGAGGGGAGCCGGCTCCGCTTCCCGGCCACGGGGACGCTGGCGCTGGACGTCCGCACGGTGCCCAAGCTGTGGCTGCGGCTGGTCCCCATCCGCCAGACGGCGCAGGGGACCACCGGCAACGTCACCGCCGCCAACAAGGAGGCGTGGGTGCGCGACCTGCTGGCGATGTTCCCCATCGCCGAGTACGACGTGGACATCCGCACCCCGTACTCCACCAGCCTGACGGCGAACACGAGCCTCAACTGGCAGCGCATGATCAACGAGATGTTCGCGCTGCGGGAGGCGGACGGCAATGACCGCTACTACTACGGCATCCTCACCCACCCGGGCGGGGTGGGGATCGCGGGGATCGGGTTCATCGGGTACCCGACGGCGCTGGGCTACGACGCGCTTCCCGCGGGCGCCGGGACGCTGGCGCACGAGCTGGGGCACAACATGGGGCGGGAGCACGCGCCCTGCGGCGGCCCGGCCGAGCCGGACCCGAACTTTCCGTACACGGGCGGGGGGATCGGCGCGCACGGCTACGACGTCCTGCGGAGCGAGGCCAAGAGCCCGCTGATCCAGAAGGACCTGATGACGTACTGCGACCCGGAGTGGATCAGCGACTACACGTACCGGGGCGTGCTCCAGTTCCGCACGTCGGGCGACGGCGAGACCTCGGGCGACGCGCGGGCCGCGGCCGCGGAGCCGTCGCTGCTGGTGTGGGGGCGGATGGACGCGGAGGGCGCGGTGCTGGAGCCCGCCTTCGAGATCACCACCCGTCCCTCGCTCCCCGCCGCGCCGGGCCCGTACCGGGTGGAGGGGCTGGACGCCGCGGGCGCGGTCCTGTTCTCCATGCCCTTCCGCGGCAGCCCGCTCGCCGAGGTCAACGAGGGGATGCGCCAGTTCGCCTTCGCCATCCCCGCGCGCCTCGCCCACACGGACCGGCTGGAGCGGATCCGCCTGGTGGGCCCCGGCGTGAGCGCGGAGCGCCGCGCGGCGCCCTCCGCCGCGGGGCGGATCGCGCCGCCGGCCGCGCTGCGCCGCCGCGCCGGCGGCGAGGTGCGCCTGGAGTGGGACGCCGCCCGCCGCCCCATGGCGCTGGTCCGCGACCCGGCCACCGGCGAGGTGCTGTCCTTCGCGCGCGACGGCGGGGCGGCGCTCCGCACGGCTTCGCCGGCGCTGGAGGTGCTCTTTTCCGACGGCGTGCGCACCACCCGCAGCACCCTCCGGGTGCAGTGACGTTCCCCTCGCGAACCCCGCTCCCCGGCCGCCGCATGAGACCCGTCCTCGCCGCCTCGCTCGCCGCCCTCGCCCTGCTCGCCGCCGCCCCCGCCTCCGCGCAGCTCGCGCTGGAGCTGCGCGGCGGGGCCGGCGCGGGCTCGTACGGGGCCACGCAGGCGGGCTTCCAGCTCGTACCGCAGCCCGCGGGGAGCGCCGCGCTCTCCTACGCCTTCCGCCCCGGTGTGGCGGCGTACGCGGGGTACACCTTCGCCCGCTTCGGCTGCCAGGACGAGGGCTTCTGCTCGGGGGTGGACCCGGTCTTCACCTCGCGGGGATTGGACGCCGGGGTGCGCGTGGAGATCCCGGCCGGCGCCTGGGTGCGCGGCGGCCTGGTGCTCCACTCCCTGGACGGCGAGAGCTCCGCCGGGGAGGAGAGCACGGACGCGGCGCTGGGCTTCGGGTTGGGGGCGGGGATGGGGGTGCCGCTGGGGCGCCGCCTGACGCTCACCCCGGGGCTGGGCTACACCCGCTACGGCGCCTCCGGCCCCGCCGGCGACCACCCCGTGGCGTTCGTCACCGCCGACCTGGGCCTCCGCTTCTCGCTGACCGGCCCGCGGCGCTAGCCACGCCGACCGGCGAACGCGCACGGGACCTCCGGTGGAGCAGCGCTCCGCCGGAGGTCGTCTGTTTCGCGGGTACGCGGCATGCGGTGCGGCTCCCACGCACAGGCCAGGGAAGCAGCGTGGAGCCGCGGCCCGCTCCGCCTCCCGCGTGAGGGATTACGGCCCGAAGGGGCGAGACCCGGCGGCAGTTTGCCGGGGCTCGACTCCGTTAGGCAGCGTTGTTTGCTGCCTTACGGAGCCGAAGCCCGACCCCGGCGTCAGCCGTAGGGTTGTTTCATTGTTGGTTATGCCAGTAAATTTCTGGCATGACACTGCTTGAAGCACTTGCTCAAGTGCCGGACTTCCGGGACCCCCGAGGGCGCCGCCACGAGTTGCCGCTGGTGCTGGCCTG
>JBEVLE010000569.1:0-29975 GCA_040509335.1 Longimicrobiaceae bacterium
GTGAGGGATTTCGGCCCGAAGGGGCGAGACCGCGCGGCTGTTTGCGCGGGCTCGACTCCGTTACGCACGGTTGTTTCGTGCGTTACGGAGCCGAAGCCCGACCCCGGCGCCAGCCGGGGGCACGCCCAAACCCTGCCCTTTCACCCCGATCCGGCACGAGCCAGCGGAAGCCGCAGCGTAAACGTGCTCCCCGCGCCCGGCCCGCTCTCGGCGGTGAGCGAGCCGTTCATGGCTTCCGCGATGGACCGGCTGATGGCGAGCCCCAGCCCGGTCCCCTCCTCGGTGCGGGTGAGGTCGGAGCGGATCTGCACGAACGGCTCGAAGATCGCCTCCAGCCGGTCCCGCGGCACGCCGATGCCGGTGTCGCTCACCCGGAAGCAGGCATAGCCGCCGCACGGCTCGCACCACAGGCGCACCCGCCCGCCCGGGGGCGTGAACTTGACCGCGTTGGAAAGCAGGTTCGCCAGGATCTGCCGCAGCTTCTCCACGTCGGCGCGCACCCGCAGCCCGTCCGCGGCGCACGCCACCTCCAGCTCCAGCCCCTTGGCGTGCGCCTGCGGCTCCACCAGCGGCGCGGCGGAGGCGAGGGCCTCGCCCACCGGGGCGTCCACCAGCTCGTACTGGACGGTGCCGGCCTCCAGCTTGGCGTAGTTCAGCACCTCGTTGATCAGCCCCAGCAGGTGCCGCTGCCCGGCCTTGATCCGTGCCAGGTCCTCCCGCTGGAGGTCGCTGACGGGGCCGTGGATCCCCAGCTCGATCAGCTCGGCGTAGCCGCCGATGGCGTTGAGCGGGGTCCTCAACTCGTGGCTCATGGTGGCCAGGAACTGGCTCTTGGCGCGGTTCGCCTCCTCGGCGGCGGCGGTGCGCTCGGCGAGCCGCGCGGCGGCCACCTCCAGCTCCGCGGACTTTTCCCGCAGGCGATCGGCGAGCGTGTGCGCCTCCTCCGCCCGGCTGCGCAGCTCCACCGAGAACGAGCGGGCGCGGAGCAGGACCTCCAGCCGGGCGCGCAGCTCCGCCTTTTCCACCGGCGCCACGATGAGCTCGTCCACGCTCCGCCACACGTGCCGGGTGATCATCCTGACCCCGGGCCGCGAGGTCACCAGCAGGACGGGGAGGAAGACGGGCTGCTCCCTGGCCTTGCGCCGCTGCACCCGCTCCCACAGCCGGTCCAGCGAGCGCCCGTCCAGCACGCACAGGTCGAACTCGCCCTCCAGCGCGTCGTCCCCGGCGGCGACGACGTCGTGCCGGTCGCCGAGCTCGGCCTCCAGCAGCGCGCGGTTCTCCCGCTGGTCCAGGAGGAGGAGGACGCGGCTCCTGCGCGCTTCGGCGGCGCCCCCGTCGCGCGCGGGCGGCTCCGCCCCGGGTGCGTCCCTCATTCGCCGCGGGGGGGAGACCACTCGGGGGTGCCGGTGAGGATCCCCCGCAGTCCGGCGAGCGGCTCGCCCACCTTGACGCCGTCGCAGGTGATGGAGATCTCGCGCAGCGTCCGCGCGAAGTCGCCGATGCGCTTCTTGAGCACGCCCACCGACTTGCGCAGCTCGCCCTCCATCTCCAGGTAGCGCAGGAACACCAGGTTGTCGCACAGGTAGCTGAGCCCCACCTCGGTCGCGCGGAAGTCGCCGGTGATGGCTTCGGTCTCGTTGACCAGGAGCACGGTGACGCCCATGTTCTTGAGGTACCTGCCCAGGGCGTGCAGCTGCTGGACCAGGTCGTCCCCCGACAGGGTGAGCCGGTACCCGGCGATGCCGTCGATCATCACGATCCTGGCGCCGCGCTCCTCCACCTCGCGCCGCACCATGAGCGCGAACTCGCCGGGGGAAAAGCGCAGCGCCTCCACCTCCACCACGGAGAGCGTGCCGGCCTCCACCATGGTTCCGAGGGGGACGCCGATGTTCTCGCAGCGGTGGAGGAGCGTGTCCAGCTGCTCCTCGAAGGCGTACACCACGGAGCGCTCACCGCGCGCGGCGGCCTCCTTCATGAACTGGATGCCCAGCGTGGTCTTGCCGGCGCCGCTGGGCCCGCTGAGGATGGTGATGGTGCCGCGCTCGATCCCCCCGCACAGCATCTCGTCGAACTCGGGGATCCCGGAGGGGATCATCTCGGGGACGAACTCGTGCTTGTGGTCGCCCGGCACCAGCCGCGGATACACCTCCATGCCGCGCCCGGTGAGGCGCATGGCGTGCAGCCCGCCCTGGAAGTCGGAGCCGCGCAGCTTGCTGACGCCCAGGGTGCGGCGGAGCACGCCGTGGGCGGGCGAGATCTCCAGGTCGATGATCCCGTCGCTCATGAAGCGCAGGTCGTCGTCGGGGAGGCTGGCGGTGGGCTCGGAGCTCATCAGCACGGTGGCGCCGTTCTCCACCAGGTAGCGCACGAAGGAGCGGGCCTGCTTGCGGAACTGGAAGGCGTCGGGCGCCAGGTAGCGCAGCGTGGTCACCGCGTCCACGAACACGCGCTGCGGCCGCAGCTCGGCGACGACCTGCACGATCTGCTGCGTGGTGGGGTCGCGCTCCACGTCCGCGGCGGAGAAGATGTCGTAGCTCTGGCTCTGCGCGAAGAACTCGCGGGTGGGGCTCAGGTCAAGGAAGCGGATCCCCGTCAGGTCGATCCCCTGCGACGCGGCGTCGCGCCGGAGCTGGGACTCGGAGGACTCCAGCGTGATGAGCAGGGCCTGCTCTCCCCGGGCGGCGCCGCTGGCCAGGAAGTGGAGACCCAGCGTGGTCTTGCCCGTGCCGGGGCCGCCGCGGACCAGGTAGGCGCGCTCCGGGATGAGACCGCCGTGCAGTACCTCGTCCAGGCCGGGAAGCCCCGTCGGGTGCCTTGCGGTGCCGGTCAAGCGCGCCTCCGGAAGATCGGGTCCAGGGTCAGGGAGCGCCGGGCGCGCGGCCCGGCTGCGGGCCCCTTATGCAAACCCGTGACCAGCGGATGTTCCCGCCCCTCGCGACGCCGCCGCCCGCTCCGGACGGTGTCTCGAACCGCGAGCGTCTCCATCATTGCCCCCCGGCGGCGAACGGCCAATCTTCAGCATCACGCGCCTCGCCCGCGGCCGCGCCTCCCGGCATACGGTTCCGGAGCCACTCTCGCCCCCGTGTCCACATGGGCCCTCCCCGCCCCCTTTCCCGCGCGGTCCTGCGAACCCTCGCGACGGCGGCGGCGCTGGCATCGGCGGCGCTCCCGTGCGCGTGCGCCCGCGGCGGCGACGGGACGCCGGCCTCCCGCCTCGTGGACGTCCTCCTGGCGGAGCGCTTCACGGCCGGCCGCCTCACCGGACAGGTGGAATGGGAGGCGTGCGCGGCGGTGGATTCGACCGCGCTGGTGCCACGGGTGCGCTGCGGCACGCCGCTCCGCCCGGGCACCCCGCGGCACGAGCGACGCGACGAGGCGGAGCGCGACCTGGACCGCTCGCCGCGGGACTCCTCCGTTGCGGGGCTCCGGGCGGGGGCCTTCAAGAAACTTCTATACGGCGACACGGCCGTCGCGCCGCGGCGCCGCGCCGTGGAGTCGCTGGAGAGAGCGCGTCGCCTCGCCCCGGCGGACCCCGGGGTGCTGAACGACCTCGCCGTCGCATACCTCGCCCTGGGCGAGCGCACGCAGCAGCTCGAGCCCATGCTGCGTGCGCTGGACGCCGTGGAGCGGGCCGTGCTTGCGGACTCGCTGGACGTGGCGATCCTGTTCAACCGCGCGCTCGTCCACCAGCGGCTGTACCAGGTGGAGAGCGCGAAGCGCGCATGGGCCCGCTACCTGGAGGTGGAGCCCGATTCGCTCTGGCGGGCGGAGGCCCGGGAGCTCGCGGCGCGCGTGGCGCGGATCCCGGACGTGGTGCGGTGGGACACGCTCCCCGCCTCCCCGGGGGGCGATCCCCTGGACGCGGCGGCGCGCGCGGCCATCGCCGCACGGGTGCGGAAGTCGCCGCAGGCGGCGCGCGAGTTCTGCTTCGGGCTTCTGGGCAGGTGGGGAGCGGCCGTGCGCGGCGGGCACGAGGACAGCGCGGCCCGCCACCTGGCCCTGGCGCGGGAGATCGGGGAGGCGGCCGTGCGCGAGGGCCTGGACCCGGGCGTGGCGCTCGCGGTCCGCCGGATCGACGCGGCGTCCGGGAGCACCCGCGAGCGCGCGGCGCTGGCGGAGGCGCACGTGGAGCTCGCCCGGGGCTTCGCGGAGTTCTACGTGCCGGACCACAAGCGTGCCGCCGCGTCGCTCGCGCGGGCGGAGGGATGGCTGCGCGCCGCCGGTTCGCCGGCGGCCAGGTGGGCGGCGTTCTACCGGGGAGCGGCGGAGATCAGCCAGGCCGGGTACGACGGCGCCGACCTCCGCTTTCAAACCGTGCTCGCCGAGGCGACCCCGGACGAGCAGGCGCTGATCGGCAGGGCGGTCTGGGCGCAGGGGGTGACCCAGGTCAGGCGCGGGAACTACGAGGCGGCCACCCGGCTCTACCGCGGGGCCGTTCCGCACATCGATCGCGCCAGGGAGCCGGACAACCAGGGCACCCTGGCGTACCTTCTCGCGGAAAGCCTGGGGCTGGCCGGCCAGACGCGCGCCGGACAGGCCGAGGCGCTGCGCGGCCTGCGCCTCCTGGCGCCGTTCCGGAGCTCCATCCACCTGAACAACCACCTCGCCACGGTCGCCACGTACGCGCGCGGCGACGGGCTGAGCCACGCGTCGCTGGCGATCACGGGCGAGGTCCTCGAGGTGTCCCGTGCGATCGGCAAGGCGGACCTCCAGGCACGCGCGCACCGGGCGCGCGCCCGCGACCTGCTCGCGCTGGGGCGATGCGGCGAGAGGCGCGCGCACTGGTGGCGCCCCCGCGATCGGCTCGCGCGGAGGCGATGCCGCGAGGCCAGCGCGCTGCTCGAGGAGGGGCTGCGCTGGGCCGGCAGGCTCCCCGCGGGCGACGCCCGCGACCGTGTCAGCGCCGACGTCATGCTCGTCCAGGGGCAGATGGCGCGCACGGAGGACCCCAGGAAGGCGCTCCGCCTGCTGACCGGGGTGGTGAAAACGTACCGGCGAGGCAGGATCACCCTGCACATGCCCGTCGCTCTCTACGAAGCGGGGCTCGCCGCCGAGGCGGCCGGCGACCCGGCGGGCGCCCGGGCGCGGCTGCACGAAGCCATCGGGTACATCGAGCGGCAGCAGGCGGCGTTCGAATCCATCGAAGGCCGCGCGACCTTCCACGAGACGGTCGAGAACGTGTTCGACGCGACCCTCCGCATGGCAATCCAGGCCGGGGAGTGGAACGACGCGTTCGAATACCTGGAGCGGGCGCGCATCGCGATCCAGCCGGTGCCCGGACGAAAGCCCGGCGAGCCGCCGCCGCCGGGGACCGGCATCGCCGAGCTGGGCGCGCTCCTCCCCGCGGACGTGCTGTTCGCGGACTACGCGGTGCTCCCCGACCGGCTCGTCGTCTGGACGGTCTCTCGCCGGGGCAGGCGCTACTACTCGGTTCCCGTGGGCCGCGACTCGGTCGCCGCGATGGTGCGCCGGTTCACCGAGCAGCTGGGCGAGCCGGAATCGAACGCCTCGCAGGCGCGCGCCGCCCTGTTCGAGCTGCTGCTGCGGCGGCCGCTGAAGAGAGAGCCGAAGGCTTCACGGCTGGTGGTCGTCCCCGACCGGGAGCTGTACCTGGTGCCCTTCGCGGCGCTCTGGAACCGGCGGACGGGGCGCTACGTGGTGGAGGACCGGGAGGTGACGACCGTGCCGAGCGCGACGTTCTACGCCGCGGCTTCCGCCCAGGCGCACGGGGACCGGCGGAGGATGTCGGCGCTGGTGGTGGGCAACCCGAGCCTGGAGCCCGAGCTGGCCCGGCGGCTCGAGAACCTGCCCGGGGCCTTCCGCGAAGCGGAACGGGTCGCGCCGCTGTACGGCCGGCATCGCCTGCTCAGGGGACCGGAGGCGGGGCGCCGGGCGGTGACCGGGCTCCTCCCCTCCCATTCCGTCTTCCACTTCGCGGGCCACGCGGTCTTCGACGGCGAGCAGCCCGGTTCGTCCTACCTGGCGCTCGCCGCCGACGGCGCGAACGGCTCCGGGATCCTGCGCGCGCGGGAAATCGGCGACCTGCGGCTCTCTAACGTGGAGCTCGCCGTTCTGTCGGCGTGCAGCACGCTCAGCCCGCGCCCCAGCCGCGCGGGCGCCGCCGCGGGGCTCGCGTACAGCTTTCTCCGCGCGGGAGTCCCGGCCACCGTCAGCACCGTGTGGGACGTGGACGACGCCGCGACCACCGGGGTGCTGGTGGAGTTCCACCGCTGGTTCGCCGGCGGTGCGTCGGCGGCCGGGGCGCTTCGCCAGGCGCAGATCCAGGCGCTGCGGTCCCCGCGGGCTGAGGTGCGGATTCCCGAGGCGTGGGCGGCGTTCGTCTACACCGGGCCATGATGGACCTCACATTCCACCGCAGGAGCACACCATGGCGTTCAATCTGGAGGTAACGTTTACCGGGCTCAACCTGTTCGTCGTCCACAAGGACACCGGACAGGTGGCCGTCCTGCAGCCGGATGCGCGGATGGACCAGAACCCGGAAGGCCACTTGCAGCACCCGGACAATTCGAAAGGCGTGCCGCACGCCGGCTACCTGCGCTTCGATCTCGCGTACCTGGGGATCCCGGTTCCCGCCGGCGACCCGCCGCTGGGCCAGCCCGGAGATCCGCCGCGGGCAGAGGGCATCTACCGCTTCAAGCGGCAGACGCTCCACTTCGGCCTCGGCGCCGATCCCGTCGACCCCAACCCCACGCTCCCGCTGCCGGAATTCAACAAGATCGGCTCGACGCTCCAGATCCTCCCTGATCTATTCGGGACGGGGCCAGCGAAGCCTCCGGTCATGCGGACGATCCTGAGTGGAGGAAGTCTGGCGGGAGGCACTGCCGGGCCGACTTTCATCTTGCCCCAGGTGCTCAACGCTCCGGGTGTCAAGTACGAGAGCAGGTTCGTGACCGACATCACGTGGACGCGCAGTGTCGCCGTGGACGCGCTGACGCTCACCCTGCACGGCTTCCTGGCGCCGGGTGCCACACAGGCGACGATCCCGTTGAAGCCGGTGGACGGAATGATCAAGCTCAAGATCGCCAACCTCTGCTCGGTCGACCCGCTCGAATGGACGAAGGACTTCGGTGCCGAGGACATCAACAAGGACGACGAAGACTTCAAGTGGCTGTACCGGCTGCTTCAGCTGAACGGCACGACGTATCCGGAAAAGCTTCTCGGCAGTCCCTTGCCGATCCCCCGCTTCGTGAAGGGTGGAGCCGGAGTCGAGAACTGCATCGGCGGGATCATCCGCGAGCAGTCGTTCACACCTCCGGTGACGGACCGGGTGTGAGCCATGACGCCCAAACTGGACGGCGCCGATGCACCACCGTTCGCGGAGAACGCCCTCGTCATCAAGCTGCGTGACCCGGAGGGCGTCCGCGCCGCAGTCGAAGGGTACAAGGGGTCACCCCTGCTGGCGAGGGGCGGGCTGCCAGCCGTCCTCCGGCACGTCGACCGATCCGGACTGGTGGGCGCGAAGCTGACGCCCATCTACCCGGAACGGGCTCTGGAAGTCCTGTCGAGGGAAGGACCGGTGGAGGGCGGGCTGCCGGGGGAAGCCGCCTGGAAGGTCGCGGTGCCCGACTACGAGACGCCGCGGCAGGAGCTCTCCGCCTACCACTACCTGGAACTGGGCTCGGAGGGGCCGGCGAACGCGGAGCTGGAAGCCAAGCTCCGCAAGGATCCGCTCATCGCCCTGGTGTACCACCCGGCGATTCCCTACGCGAGGGATGCCTCTCCCGACGGGGACAAGGTTGACGGCGAGGACCCGCAGTGGGGCCTGGAAAGGTGTGGGTTCCGGGAGGTGTGGAACGAGTTGGACAAGGGTTTCGACCCCGGGCCGATCGGCGTCATCGACGAGGGAGGCGACATTGGCCACGGAGAGCTCCTGGACCTCGTTCAGGTGTGTGGCTCGCCCGGCAATGATTCCACCCAAACCCACGCCAGTGCCGTGATGGGGGTACTGGCCGCCCTTCGCGACAACAAGGGGATGGACGGCTGCTGCTCCGCGCGAATTGTCCTTTACGATGTGTCCGGCAGCTCGGATCAGACGCCGCTCTACTTCATACTTGCGCTGAAGGCCGCTGCATGCAGAGGTCTGCGTGTCCTCAACGTGAGCATGGAGATGGAGCGTGACCAGTGCGTGGCGGACCAGATCAAGGAATGCGTCGACGAGGGCATGATCATCGTGGCGGCCATGGGCAACAAGAACTCGATGGTTCCGGCGTATCCGGCCGGGTACGACGGGGTCATCGCCGTCGGAGCAACGAACCGTAACGGGGACAAGCTCAAAGCGTCCAATACCGGAAAGCACATCTGCATCTCGGCGCCCGGCGAGCTCATACTCACGATCAAGGACGCCCAAACGCTCAGCCAGGAGGACCACAACGGCACGTCGTACGCCGCGCCCATGGTGAGCGCCGCGGCGTGGCTGGCGCTGAGGGCGCGGCCGCACTTCTGCGGGCACCACATGAAGGACTTTCTCGCCAAGTGCGTGAACGGCGTCGGGCCGTTCAGCATGCAGCTCGGGCATGGCCGCCTGGACATGCGCAGGATGCTCCAGGAGCTGAAGTGCTAGACGGGGCCGGGTGGGCGACGTGGTGTGGGCCGGGCGCTCCGCCGGCTCACACCGCGCGCACGTCCAGCACCGGCCGCATCGCGTCGGTGGGGGGCGCGAAGAGCGACAGCTGGTCGGGGTCCGCGAAGACCACGGCGAAGTCCCCGGGCGCGAGAGCGCGCGCCAGCCGCGCCGCGAAGTTGTCCCGCAGCACGTGCTCGTAGTGCTCCACGTCGTAGTCCCGCGGGTCGGCGGGCGCCCCGTCCGCCGCGTCCGCCACGACCGCGGCCCCGCCGCCCTGCGTGCGGTACACCCGCACCCGCTCGCCGGCGCGCCACGACGTGCGCCCGCCCGCCAGCACCGCCTCGTACACGTGCTCGCGGCGCTTGCCGCGCGAAGCGGCGTACTTGTCGGGCGCTTTGGTCAGCCGCACCCGCGACGACACGTCGTAGGTGGGCAGCTCGCGGCGGCGCAGCCTGCCGACCGCCGCGAGGTACGCCTCGCGCACCCCGCCCACGTCGCCCGCGAACAGCCGCAGCAGCGCCTCGCGCAGGAACGCCTCGCCGAACGGCTCCGCGCGGCTGGAGCGGAAGGCCACGCCACGCAGGACCAGCGTTCCGTCGTAGCCGAGCAGGGCGTAGTTCTTGGGCTCGTGCGACAGCATGGCCGCGTAGCGCCCCTCGAACTCGAGGTGCACCAGCGGCGGCAGGAGCGCGGCCACCTCGGCGACCACGCGGCGCTCGTCCGCCTCGTCCCACCCCTCCGGCACGGCGAAGTACACGCCGTCGGTGTCCGCCTCCAGCAGCGTCACCCCACGCGCGGCGAGCTCCCGGCAGAGGAGCGCGAGCGTGTCCCGGCCGCGGCGCGTCACCTCGTTGGCGGCGTGCACGTCGGCGAAGCGCGTCAGCTCGCCGCCGGCCGCCAGGTACCCGTACGCCGAGTTGACCACGATCTTGATCGCCGCGGACATGGCCTCGTGCGTGTGGCGCTCGGCGGAGCCGGGGGGCGCCGCCCGCGCGCGCGCCTTTGCGGCGAGGCGCTGCTCCACCAGCCGGTCCACCAGCGCGAGGAGCGCGCCCAGGTGGTCGCGCTCCGGGCCGATGCGGAATGCGCGCATCAGCGAGGGGTACAGGCTCGCCACGTCCGCCTTGACCACGCGCCACGCCACGCCCGTGGCGAACAGGTGAAGCGCCGCGCCGGCGTGCGGCGTGCCGTCGCCGGGGCGGTGCGCGGGAAGCGCCGCGCCCGCGCGCAGGTAGGCCCGCACCAGCAGCGGGTCGATGACGCCGGTGGCCGGGCCGGCGTCGGCGAGGCGCTCGTAGCGGCGCGGGGCCATGCGCGCCAGCGCGAACGCCGCGCCGCCCAGCAGCCGGGCGAGCGCGGCGACCTCTTCCACGTCGTCCGTGGCGTAGCGGCGCACGCGCTCCGGGTCGCGCCGGTACACGGCGTACACGTCCTTGCCGGGGACATACTCGCGGTCCGGGGCCGCCACGCCGAAGTGCCGGGCGACCGCCTTGAGCCCGTGGCCCGGCAGCTCGCGCGCCGAGAAGTCGTAGCGGATCACGGCGTCCAGCGTGTCGATCAATTCGCGCCCGGGCGCCACCAGCCGCACCCGGCCGCCGCCGTCGTCGCCGCGCGCCATGCCGCGCCGCGCTGCGCGCTCGCGCAGTCCCAGCTCTCCCAGGCGTCCCAGCGGGAGGGGGACGCCCAGGCGGCGCGCGCGCTCGGCCAGGAAGGGGAGGTCGAAGCCGAGCAGGTTGTGGTTCTCGACGACGTCCGGGTCGGCGGCGCGGATGGCGGCGACCAGCCGGCGGATCAGGTCGGCCTCGGCGGCGTCGCCGGTGCCGCGCGCCTCCAGCACGTGCGCCTCGCCCGAGGGGTCGCGCACGGCCGCCATGAACATGCGGTCGCGTGTGGCGTCCAGCCCCGTGGTCTCCAGGTCGAACTGGAGGCGGTGCAGCTGGTCGAAGGCGAGGTCGCGGAAGTACGTCCGCCCGGTGCACACCAGGTACTGCTCCTCGGGGGGGAGCGCGAGCACGCCCTCGGCGCCCAGGTCGCGCAGGTGGCCCACGCGGCGGTCCAGGCGGCGACTCGCGCCCCTGAGCACCGCCGCCGTCAGCGCGCGGCCGTCGGCGGCGGTGACCAGGAAGCGGAGCGCGCCGGGGCCCTCCAGCTCGCGGAAGCCCACGTCCGCGCCGGGGGCGCCCTCGGGGCCCAGACGGTCGCCCAGGTGCCGGAGGTCGTCCAGGCGGTCGAGGAGGAGCCAGGGGCGGTAGCGCTCCTCCTCGCGGACGAGAGCTCCGGTCTCGGGGATGCGGCGCCACACCAGGGCGCGGCCGTCCGGCTCGGCCCACACGGACACGATCCCGGGCGTGGGGTCCCAGCCCCACAGCCACTCGTCCTCGCGCACGGTGGGCTCGATGGCGAGGACGTGTCCGTCAGGAGGTGACGACTCCATCACCCCTCGCCGAGCTTTTCGGTCAGGCCCTGCACGAGGGCGTCGCGCAGCTTGGTGCCGGTCATGGATGGGGTGCCGGAAGCGAGTCGAGATCGGTGGAAGTAGAAGTATAGGGCGCGGGGCCGCCACCGCAGCTACCACCTGGACCCCGGCGCGCTCGCCGGCGGGAGGCGAGTGGCTGCGCCCCTTCGAGCGGTACTGGCGGGAGCGCAGCCGCGCCCTCGGCGAAACCCTGGGCCAGGAGGACCCATGACCGGGCGCGGCGTCGTGGGGCGGGCCGACGGGACGCTGGCAGGCTCGAAGGGGGCTGCGGGCGGGCCGCCCGGCTACGGCAGCCCGCCGGACCCCGCCCCGAGCAAGACGCGGGTCCCCGCCGCGCACACCAGCGCGCCGGCGAGGCACGACAGGAGGACCGAGAGCGCCACCCCGGACGCGCCGAGGAGGCGGAGCAGCGGGAGGATGGAAAGCGCCAGCACCGCCACGCGCACGGCGTTGGCGGCGAACACGAGGCGCGGGCGCCCCACGGCGTAGAACAGTTGGGTCGCCAGCATCATGGAGACGCGGAGCACCATCGCCGCGGCCAGGATCTGCGCCACCGGGACGGCGGGGAGCCACTCCGGCCCCAGCAGCCGCGCGACCACGGGCCGCAGGCCGAGAGCGAGCCCCGCCGCGAAGGCGGCGCTCGCCGCGAGGACCAGGCGCAGCGTGCCCAGGTACTCGCTCCGCAGGCGGCCCGGCCGCCGCCGCAGCCGCGTGAGCACGGGAAGCGAGACCTGCGCGGCCGCGCGGCCCACGGTGACCACGGGGATCTCGCCGATGCGGAAGGCGATCTGGTAGATCCCCAGGGCGGAGGCGCCCAGCAGCTTCCCCACCAGCAGGTTGTCCAGGTACAGGCCCGCGAACATGAGCACCCGCGTGCCCTGCATCCACCGGCCGTAGTGCAGGAGCCGGGCGAAGCCGGGGCCGCCGAGCGTCAGGCGGGGGACGCGCGGCGCCATGGCGTACGACACGGCGGTGGACACCGCCTGCGAGCCGATCATCGACGCCACCAGCGCCCAGGCGTCGCGCCGCAGGAGCCCCACGGCGACCACGATCGCCGTCCCGGCCACCGCTTCCGGGAGCCCCCACCAGAACAGGCGCCGGAACTCGACGCGCCGCACCAGGAGCACGGCGGCGGGGTTGGCGAGCCCCCGGAGGAGCGGGACCAGCGCGAGCGCCCGCACCAGCGGCACGGTGCCCGGGGCCTCGAAGAAGCGGGCCGCGGCCGGCGCGGCCGCCCACAGCAGCCCCGCCACCAGGACCCCCTGCGCCGCGCGCAGCGTGAACGCCGGGTCCAGGTCCGCCTCGGCGTCGCCCGGGTGGCTCACCAGCGCCGTTTCCGCAGCCCCCGCGGTGAGCGCGTCGGCGGCGGCGAGCACCAGCAGGGCGATCCCCATCGCCCCCACCTCGCGCGCGCCGATCAGGCGCGCGGCGATCAGGGAGCGCCCCGCGCCCGTCACCAGCGACAGGGTGAGCGCGAGGAGGGCCCAGCGTCCCCCCGTCATCCCCCCGCGCCCCGGGAGGAGGCGCAGCAGCCGCGCCGGCACCCGCGTCACCCCGCTCCGTCCGCCCGGGGGGTCAGTCCAGCCCATCCATCCGCAGGAGCTGCGCGACCCACGTGCGCCGCGAGGACGCGGCCGCGTGGCGGGTGAGCCGCCCCAGGAGCGGCCGGCGCAGCAGCGCCCCGAACGCGCTCGCCAGGAGGTCGCGCTGCAGCAGGCGCGGGGACAGCCCCTGGAGGTACGCGGCGGCGGCCCGCCGCTCCGCGAGCGGGTCGTCCGGACCCGCGGCGGCGTGCTCGGCGATCACCTCCGCGTACAGCTCGCAGAGCTCGTCCACCATCGCGCCGGTCCCCGCGGACTCCCGCACCGCCCGGGAAACGGCCGCCGCGTCCGCCGCGTCGTAGCGCGCGATCTCGCCGGCCAGGAAGGCGGGGGTCACCGGGTGGCGGAGCGCCCGCATCCCGAAGTTGACCCGCCTGAGCTCGTCCAGGTTCGCCGTGGTCACCATGGGCCCCGCCCCCACCGCGTCGCACAGGACGACCGCCGCGCCCACGCTCATGGCCTCCAGCGCCGCCCTGGCTTTGGCGAACACCAGGTCGAAGCCGCCCAGCGCCTCCTCCGGCCGGGCCAGCGACTTCCCCGCGGACGCGCCCACCGCCTCCACCCGGATCCCGGCGGCGGCGCAGGCCTCCTGGATCGCCGGCAGGTGCGCCTGTCCGGGCCCCGCGGCGTTGCTGAAGACGAGCGCCCGCCCCGGCCGCGCGGGGAGCGGGGGGCGCGGCCGGAAGCGCGCCAGGTCCACCGAGTTGAGGACCACGCGGATGCGCTCGTCCGGGATCCCGTGCTCGAAGCGGAGCCGGTCGCGGCAGGTGTGGTCCACCGCCACGTAGCGGAGCACCCGGGGGGAGGGGAGCGGCGCGTCCGACCAGCCGATCCAGCTGTGGCAGAGGGCGACCGCGGGAACCCCGGGAAAGGCGAGCAGGGCGGCCAGCGTTTCCAGCCCGTGGTGCCCGTGGATGACGTCCGGCGGCTCGGCGACGGCGAGGAGGTCGTCGGTGACCGGGATCGTCCGGGCCCGGATCTCCCGCGCCACGTCGCCCGGCTGGGGGGTGTACACCACCGGGGCGTGCCCGCGCTCCGCCAGGGCGAAGGCCAGGTCGCGCACGTACAGCTCCGTCCCCGTCCGCGTGGCGAGGGTGCGGTTGGTGATCAGGACGCGCAGGCCCCGCCCTCCCGGCTCAGCCACCGCGCGTGCTGTGGCTCCAGAGTGCCTCCGCCACGGGGACGACGTGCTCCCGGAAGCGGAGCACGCGGTCGTACACCCCCTCCGCGACCCGCTTCTCGCCGTGCCGCTCGTAGAACGGCACCTCGTCCCCCGGCCACCCCAGCCGGTCGTCCAGGTCCGCGGGGCGCAGGAACTCCCGCTGGAAGGGCGCCACCCCGAACTTCGCGAGCGCCGCCTCCACCTCGCCCGCCAGCTCCGGGTAGGCGCCGGCCGACTCCAGCTTGCGCGCCAGCGCGTCGTCGTCCAGCGACAGCTGCACGACCCGGTGGCGCGACGCCTCGGGAACCTCGTCCGGCGACCCCACCAGCACGAAGTCGTAGTTGGCGATCCGGGTGCCCCGCGCGCGGCTCGCCATGCGCACGGCGGCGTTGATGACCAGCCGGCACACGTCGTGGGACGGGTTGTACCCTTCCACGGCGTCGCCCACCACGCAGGCCGCCTCGTGCGCCACCAGCGCGGCGCACAGCTCGTCCGCCAGCCCGCGGAAAAGGTCCAGGTCGTGGTCCAGGATCGCGGTGTACACGTCGCGGTCGGACAGCCGCCCGTAGACGGGGCCCGGGCGCGAGCCGGTGCGCTCCAGCACCCGGGTGGTGGATTCCAGGCGTCCCTCGCCGCCGCTCCCCGAGCCGTCGGTGAGGACGCAGACGGTGGGGCGGGCGATCTCCATCCACGCGTGCACGCGGAGCTCGTGGCCCGGGTGGCCCACCACCATCATGGCCGACTTCCAGCGCTCCCGGTCCGGGGCGGCGCGGGCTTCGGAGTGAGCGAGCGTGTACATGGATCCGTCGTTCTTTCGTGCGGGCGGAGGGGCGGCGGGCGGAAGCCGGGCCCGGCGAGCGCGTATAGTAGCGGCACGCGCAGACCGGGCAAAGGGGGCGGCGGGGCGTTGCCGGGAACGGCGAGGACGGGTATCCTTGGGAAACTTCCCGCCCTCTTCATCGCCGCCTCGACGTGATGCGTGTCCTGCTCGACGTTTCCGTGCTGGGTCTGGGTCATGCGTTTCCGGAGATGCGTGGAGGCACCTTCCGCGTGCACGAGCACCTCGCCGAGGGGCTGGCGCGCTCCGGCGAGTGCGAGCTGCTGCTGTGCGCCAACTATTCGAGCGTGGCGTTCGCGGGGTGCGTGGAGTACCTGCGGTCCAGCCCGGCCCTCGGCGCCCTCCCGCTCCTGGCGCCGTCCGCGGGCGGCGGCGGCCGCCTGGGCCGGGCCACGCGGGCGGTGCACCGCTCGCTCCGCCCGCTCTTCCCGGGCGGAGCGCTCCCCGGCTTCCTGCGCGACGGCGCCCGGCGCGTGGACGGCCGGCTCCACCCCCCCGTGAGCGACGCGCCCCCCGGCGTGGACGTGTTCCACTCGCTGGGCGCGCGCCTCCCGCCGCCGCCGCGCCGGGGGACATCGCCGCAGCGGCTGGTGAACATCTACGACCTCGCCCCCCTGCGGCTCCCCCACCTGTACGGCGCGCGGCAGCGCCACCTCGCCGAGGCGAGGATCGCCGGCCTGCGCCCGGGGGACCGGGTGATCACCACCTCCCGGGCCACCCGCCGCGACCTGGAGGAGCTGGGGGGCGTGGACCCGGAGCGCGTGTTCGTGGTCCCGCTCGCGGCGGACCCGCGCCTCTTCCACCCCGGCGTGGACGCGGCCCGCGCTGCGGCGCTGCGCGCACGCCTGGGGATGGGCGACGCGCCGTACCTGCTGGCGCTGGGGGGCACGGACCGCCGCAAGAACCTGGGCGCGGCGGTCCGCGCCTTCGCCGGCGCCGTCCGCGAGGTCGGGGCGCGCGGCCTGGCGCTGGTGGTCGCCGGCCCGCTCCCCGACGACCCGGAGCTGCGCGGGGCGCTCGCGGAAGCGGAGCGGGCCGGCGCGCGGGTCGTCCCCGCCGGCTTCGTCCCGGACGGCGAGCTCGCGACGCTCTACGGCGGCGCGCTCGCGCTCCTGTACCCGTCGCTGTACGAGGGCTTCGGGCTGCCGCCGCTGGAGGCGATGCAGTGCGGCACCCCGGTGATCGCCACCCGCGCCTCCTCGATTCCCGAGGTGGTGGGGGACGCCGGGATCCTGGTGGAGCCCGGCGACGACGACGCGCTCCGCGAGGCCGTGCTCCGGCTGCGCGGCGACGGCGCGCTCCGCGAGCGGCTCCGCGGCCTTTCGCTCCGCCGCGCCGCGGAGTTCAGCTGGGACCGCTGCACCCGGCAGACGCTCGACGCCTACCGCGCCGCCGCGCGGGGGGCGCCGTGAGCGAGGCCCCCCTGCGCGTCCTGTACCTGATCGCCGACCACACCCGCATGGCGGGCTCCAACCGGAGCGTCCTGGAGCTGGTCCGCAACCTCCCTCCGTGGGTCGAGCCGCACGTGGTGGTCGCCGCCCCCGGGCGGGTGGCGGAAGCGTTCCGCTCCCACGGCATCCCGTGCGAGGTGATCGAGCCGGGGCCCGCCATGAGCACCTTCGGCGGGTGGCTCCTGCACACCTCGCTGGCGACGCGGCTGGGGATCGCGGCCCGCGAGCTGGTCCCGTTCACGCTCCGCCTGCGCCGCCTCATCCGGCGCCGGGGGATCCGGCTGGTGCACGTCAACGACGGGCGCGGCGCGCTGCTGGCCGCCGCCGCCGCGCGCCTGGCGGGGGTCCCCGTCGTGGGGCACCTGCACGGCGAGCTCCTGTTCGCGGGGCTCGGCCGCTGGGTCACCGAGAACGTCCCCGCCCGGATCATCGCCGTCTCCGACGGCGCACGCCGCACGCTTTCTCCCGGGGCCCTGGGCAGGGCGGTGACGGTCTACAACGGGATGACCGCCGCCGCCTTTCCCACGCGCCCCCTTCCCTTCCTGGAATCGCTGCGCGCGCGCGGGGTGAGGGTCGTCTGCTGCTTCGCGTCGCTCGCCCCGTTCAAGGGGTGCCACCACCTGATCGACGCGCTGGCGCTGCTCAACGCGCGCGGCTGGCGCGAGCGGCTCGCCGTGCTCTGGATCGGCGACATCATCCCCGCCCACGCGGACTACCACGCCTGGCTGGCGCGAAAGGCGGGCGAGCACGGCATCGACAACCTCACCTTCACCGGCTGGCACGACTCGCCGTTCTCGTTCTACCGCTGCGCCGACGCCACCGTGCTGCCTTCGGTGAGCGCGGAGGAGCTGCGGTTCGACGGGCGGTCGCACCGGGTGGTGGGGGGCGAGGGCTTCCCCATCACCAACCTGGAGGCGATGCACTTCGGCGTCCCGGTCGTGGCGACGCGCATCTCCGGGGTGCCGGAGCAGGTGGAGGACGGGACCACGGGGCTGCTCGTGGAGCCGGGCGACCCGGCCGCGCTCGCGGACGCGCTGGAGCGGCTGCTGTCCGACCCGGCCGCCGCCGCCGCCATGGGGAGGGCGGGCGCGAGGCGGGCGGAGGAGCTTTTCTCCACCCGCGCGTTCGTGGAGGGCGTCGTGGGGGTGTACGCGGACGCCGCGGGGGTTGCTGTTCCGGCTGCGACGAGCTCGGGTTCGAACGGCGGAAGGAAGGGCGGGTTCGGGCGTGCCCCCGGCTGGCGCCGGGGTCGGGCTTCGGCTCCGTAGGGCTGCAAACAACGCAGCCCAACGGAGTCGAGCCCCGGCGGAAACTACCCCGCCGGGTCTCGCCCCTTCGGGCCGTAATCCCTCACGCGGGCATCGCGCTGGCGCCCGCTGGCCCCCCACCCCGGCGCTTCGCGCCACCCCTCCCCCGCAAGCGAGGGAGGGGAAAACCACACGGAACCCAGCAGTTGCCCCCTCTCCCAGAATTGGGAGAGGGTGGCGAGCCTCAAGCGAGCCGGGTGAGGGCCGGCACTCGCGGACGCCAGCGCGGCGCCCGCGTGAGGGATGCGAGCGCGAAGCGGCGAGACCGCGCGGCTGTTTGCGCGGGCTCGCCTCCGTTAAGCACGGTCGTATCGTGCTTTACGGAGCCGCAGCCCGACCCCGGCGCAGCCGGGGGCACGCCCGAACCCGCCGTTCCCGAAAATCCGTGTCACACCTCGTAGCCCAGCTCGCGAAGCAGGTCGCCGGCGACCCTCGCGAACCTCGCCTGGTCCTCGGCGCTCATCGCTTCCTTCCAGGCGCCGACCAGCCCCGGATCGGGGGCGTGCGTGGTGCGCTCCTGCTGGGCGAAGCGCTGCTCCCGGCTCAGCAGCAGGCTCCCGTCCGGCGCCGAGCGTCCCTTGTGCTCGGCCAGCCGCTCGCCGGCGCGGGCAGGGTAGTCCTCCATGGCCTCGTGGTACGGCAGGCCGACGAAGGCGCAGATGCGCTCCAGCGTCGGCCGGGTGCGCAGGACCAGCTCCTCGTAGCGGACCTCCAGGTAGTCCGGGCGCCCCACCCCCGCGCGGCGCGCGGCGAGGACGCAGCGGCGCCAGTACGCCGCCTGCGTCTCGATCTCGTGGCCGGGCGAGAACCACATGCGGCGCAGCGAAAGGGCGGCGTCGCGCCCGTCGCGGATCAGGTGGACGAAGCGCGCCTCGGGGAGGACGCGGCGGATGGTGTCCACCTGCATGCAGTACAGCGGGGTCTTGTCGCCCCAGCGCGCCTTGCCGAAGCGCTCCGCGTACAGCCGGTAGAAGGCGCGGAACCCCGCGGCCGCGGTGAAGGGGGAGATCTCCAGGAGGGCGCTCCGCAGCGCCGCCTCGGGGATCTCGAAGTCGGGCCACGCCGGCGACGGCTCTCCGTAGGTGGTCAGCGCGTGAAAGAACTTCTCGCGCAGCCGGTCCCCGCTCCCCCGCAGCCGGGGGGCGAGCGCCAGGAAGCCGGTCTCCGGCGGGACGGCCAGCTCCGGGTGGGAATCCAGCATCAGGCGCAGCAGGGTGGTCCCGGAGCGGGGCGAGCCCACAACGACCGGCATGGGCAGGGCCCGCGGATCGGCCGCGCCCGGGTACGTACGCCAACGTGAGATCATCTCGCCGTTCCTGCCCGTCCGCCGGTGTGCTCGCGCCGCGGGCTCGCCGGGCGCCGAAAGGCCCAATCTACGCCCCGCGGCGGACGCCCGCACGGCGCCGCGGCACGGGCCGCTTCCGCCACACGTTCCTCACCTGGAGCTTCGCATGACGCCACTGCGGCGCCTCGCGGGGAGGATCCTCGCCCGGATCCGCCCGCCCGCCGACCACCGCGCCGTCTTCGGCGGCATCTTCCGGCGCAACGAGTGGGGCGACGCCGAATCCGTCTCCGGGCCCGGCTCCACCCGCGCGCGCGGCGCCGACTTCACGGCGGAGCTGGTCGCGCTGCTGCGCGGGCTGGAGACCCGCACCCTCCTGGACGCGCCGTGCGGCGACTTCAACTGGATCGCGGAGGCGGCGGACGCGGTGGAGCGGTACGTGGGGGTGGACGTGGTGCCGGAGCTGGTCGAGCGCAACCGGCGCCGCCACCCGGCCGGCGGGAGGAGCTTCGTGCTGGCCGACATCTCCCGAGACGCGCTCCCCGCCGCGGACGTGGTCCTGTGCCGAGACTGCCTGGTGCACTTCTCGGATCGCGACGTGTGGGCCACGCTCGCCAACTTCCGCCGGAGCGGCTCCCGCTACCTGCTCACCACCACCTTCGTGGCGCGCGGCGCCAACGCGGACATCCGCACGGGCTCGTGGCGGCCGCTGGACCTGCAGGCGGCGCCCTTCCGCTTCCCGCCCCCGCTGGAGCGGGTGGACGAGCGGTGCACCCACACCGGGGGGATCTTCCGCGACAAGCGCCTGGGCCTGTGGGAGCTGGCGTCGCTCCCCTCCCGGCGCGGCGGCTGAAGTCGGGGGCGCGCCCACGCTCAGCGCGGCAGCGCGGCGAGAACGGCGGCGACGCGCTCCTCAAGCGGGCCCGCCGCGAGCAGGAACGGCGTGCCGCGGGCGGCCAGCTCGCGGAGGTACCAGGCGTGCTGGACGTCGCGGAACGACCCTCCGTGGCGGATGCCGTCCTGCACGAAGCCGAAGTCGGGCGCGCAGAGCACCGTCAGGTCGTACCGTCTCGCCCCGGCCAGCCGCTCCAGCGCCGGCGCGGCCCGCCCGAACAGGTGCAGGCTGAAGAACAGGGTGGTCAGCGGCGACGTGTCGCAGAACAGGTAGCGGCTCGCCAGCCGCGCGGCCGCGTCCTCGCGGTCGGCCTGTACTCGGCCGATGCGCTCCATGTCCCCGAAGTCCAGCCGTCCTCCCTTTTCCGTCCACACTTCGCGCCCGTACTCGGGGACGTACAGCGTGCCCAGCTCGCGGGCCAGCGCCTCGCACAGCGTCGTCTTGCCCGTCGATTCGCCGCCCAGCAGGCACACCCGCCGTACGAACGACGCGTACACCACGGGCGACAGCCACTCGCGGTGCGCGTGGACGTCCGCGCGCAGCAGGGTGCCGGAGATGGGCACCGTGCCGCGCGCGCGGTCCACCATGACGTGGCGGACCGGGGGCGCGTCCGGCTGCCGCAGGCGGAAGTAGCGGGTCAGCTCGCGCGCGAAGCCCTCTCCGTAGTCCTCGCTGCTGAAGACGGCGTCCACGGTGGTTCCCAGGACGTGCCGGCAGAGGAAGCCGCAGAACCGGCGGTCGGTGAGCTCGGGCGCGTCGTTGGCGGGGACCTCGGCGGGCCCGGTGCCGGCGGGGACCCACTCCCGCAGGCGCTCGTTGGTGACCACGAGCCTGCGCACGCCGGGAAAGAGCGCGGCCAGCCAGCGGTCCCGAACCTCGGCCGGGTAGCCGGGGAGCTCGGGGTTGGAGTAGCTGATGACCACCACCTCGTCGCACTCGGCGAGCGCCCGCCCGATGATGAGCTCGTGCCCGCGGTGGAGGGGCGCGAACTTGCCCACCACCAGGCCGCAGCGGAATCGCTTGCTCACGCCGCCTGCACCAGCCTGCGCCAGCGCACCAGGGCCACGGCCGCGTTGATCCAGAAAGCGGCGAAGAGGACCGCCGTGAGGGTGAGCCCGCGGGCCAGGTAGAGCGGGACGCAGATGGTGTTGACCAGGAGCCAGAACCACCACGCTTCGTAGCGCCGGCGCATCAGCAGCAGCTGCGCGAGCACGCTGAAGGCGAGCACGGCCGAATCCACGAACGGCGCGTAGGCGTCGGTGAAGCGGTGCAGCAGCCAGCCGTAGCCCGCGGTCACCAGCGAGCCCGCGGCGAGCGCCGCCGCCAGGGTGGGGAGCGGCGTGCGCCGGACCGGGAGCGCCCCGGCCCGTGCCCCGCCCCTCCAGCTCCACCAGCCCACGGCGTTGGTGGCCAGGAAGAACGCCTGCAGGGTGACGTCCGCGTACAGCCTGGCCTCGAAGAAGACCCAGCCGAACAGCACGCAGGCGACGATGCCCGCCCACCAGTTGTGCACGCGGTTGAGGCCGGCCAGCAGCACCGACGCGGCGCTGAACACGTTCGCGGCGATCTCCAGGGGTCCGCTCACGTGCGCGCCCCCGCGGGCCGGACGTCGGGCGGGGTGGGCCGGGGCGGTCTCGCCATGGAAGCTCGGGTGGGGGTCGTCACCGGCACGGGAGCGTCAACGATACCTCCGAACGGCCCCGCGGGCGAGAGACCGGCGCCCGGGGCCACGTCGCGGAGTGTCTAGGTGGAAAGCTGCACCGCCTCGGGCGGATCCCGAACACCGTGGTCCGGCGGATCAGCGACGACGCATCTCGTCCCGCATCCGGTAGTAGAAGAACAGCCCGTTGCGCTCGATCGACCTGTGCTCCTGGCGCCGTGCTTCCATTGCGCCATTCACCAGACGAATCAGCGGCAGGCTGGCACCGAGCGCACCGCCGATCAGAACGGTCGGCAGGTGTGCCCACTGTGCGATCCCCACCGCGATGGTCCCGCTCGCCGCCAGCTTCCAGTCCTGCTGGAACGTATGGCGGCGGAGGTGGGCCACCACGCGGTTGTCGTGCACGGCTTCCTGAATGGAAAGTATGGCGGGCTCGACGTCGTGCAGGATCACCCGCTCGGCATCGCGAGTGAAATCACGGTCCCAGGGGGCGGAAGCGATCTTGTCCGCGAAGCCGAGCATGGCGGCGCGGAAGCGGACGAGGTGGGGATCCAGCTCTCGCCGCAGGTCCAGGATCTCAGCCACGGTGGCGTCCTCGAACGCCGGCAGGCGCTCGAAGAGATGGGCGGCGAGGTGGACGTGCTTCGCGTGGTGAGCAGGGCCCGGATCCGGCGCCTGTCGGTCCCGGAGCGCGCGTCCGATCAGATCCCCGGTCGCCGCATCCAACAAGGGAAAGCTCTCGCCGTCCACGACCGCTTCCGTCACGCGCGTAACGAATGCCTGTACAGCTTCCTCCGGTCTCGCCATCCCGAACGAGTGCACGTCGACGTTGCCGGACCGGACGGCCAGCGACACCTCTTCGATGGCGGCGCGCAGCTCGGGATCTTCGATCAGCCTGTCTATCTCCTGGTGCAATCGGGACAGGTCCGAAGTCAGGCGCTCCACCGCGGCGATGATCTCCGGCGGCAGTCGTCCCAGCCACTCCGCGTGCCTCAGGTCGTGGAGCCGCTGGTCCCTGCCTATGGAGAAGTAAGCCAGCACCAGCGCCGCAACCACTACGAGTGCCAGTCCCTTCGCATCCGGCTCCTCGATCCGATTTCCCTGCTCAACGGCGAAGCTCTGCTTCAGTCCCGCCATTTCGAAGAGCTGGGAAGCGGCGGGGCTGCAAAGCAGGGCGCGGTCGCCATAGAGCAGCGCCACCTTCAACAGGCGGAGGTCGTGCTCCAGCGAGAAGCTTTCGGCGGGGGCAGTGCCGATGATGAGGTTGAGCGAAGACGAACCGCGTGGCATACGGAAACAAGCCGGGTGAAGTGGGCGGGTGGGAAGCGGCGGGCCAGCTTCGCATGGAAAGTACGGGACGGCTCCACGAAACGCGAAGGAGGTGGGGCTGCGTCCGCGCAGCCGTCTACTCGCCTCGGTGGACCCAGCGGTCACGCTGCGCTGCGAGTTGCAGCGGAGGGATCGGCCTTCACCGCCCGGGGAGCCCCGGACTCAGCCGTTCGGCCCACATGCCGATCGGCCTGTCCAACCAACATTCCGCTGCGATCTCGGTGAGTGGCACACTCGTGCACTCCGCGACACCGTTTCTGTTCTACTCCCGCCGCACACCGATACTCCGCGCTCGAACTTTCTTGTGATTTCCATGCTCAACACAGCACTATGCATATGGGGCTTCACCCCTACCCGGCAGCCCATCTTGACCGCAGGCTCAGCATTGACTCTCCCCTTGTTCCAGCTACCAAGATGCGACGCAGACCGCATGCTCCAAGTGTGCCAGCCGGTATGGCTCCTCGGCGTTTAGCTGGGCTTGTTTCACTACTCTGTACCCTGGGTGGATACTGCCAAGTCTCGACGGCCCTGGCAGCTACGCCGGATGCGGCGCCAGGGGTCTCGCCGCGTCCACCCATCGCGTCCGCCTTCCGCACCTGCTCGGAACGAGTCCCGGAAGGGCACTCCACTTCCAGTGCCGACTGCCCAGGCTCCCCATCATTGCACAGAGGCCGCCTGACACCGCCCGCAACCAATCATGGGAAAGTGTTTGTCGGATCCATATCCCTCCGGGTGGAGACAGCATCAACGGAGCGCCCAGCGTCACTGCTGGTTCACCTATCCACCGCGCTAGTGTCTCAGGTTGAGGGGACACAGGGCCCGCGTGACATACTGAAGGCGTTCGAAGCAGCCGAACAGGTGCCCCAGTCCGAGCCTCAGAACCCAGAGGCATTGTACGATCGTGCGTACTTGCTCGACCAGTTTGAACCAATGAAGGAAGCCGTGCTTGCTTCGCTCATGGCCGACTCCACCCTCGGGATAGTCCCGGCAATCAGGGATACCGAGGCAAGCCTCTCGGAGGGGAAGCTGCGCGGAGCAGCGAAGCGGTTCGACACAGCGTTTCGCCTTCTGGACCAGCGGCGCAGCCTGATCTGGATGGAGTCACACGGAACGACCGCTTTCACCGGCGGGTGGGCAGTGGTCGACCGCATGACCATGCTGAAGCTCGCGGAGGGCCGCGTGTCCGAAGCACTGGACTACATGGACCGGGGCCAAGTATCTCTTGCACCGTTCGGAATAGGCTCGGACTGGGCTCCGGACAGCAGAATGCCCATGCGATCGGGAGAAGTGGCGGTGGAGTATGCCATGGTCGCCGATACGCTGCTGGTGTGGACCATCGCGGCGCGCGACATCGGGCTATTCCGGACGGTGATCGATACGGTGCAGTTCGCCAGGACGCTGGCGGACCTGGAAGAGAAGCTCGAAAGGCGGGCCGGTGAGGCGGAGGTTCGGCTGGCCCTGTCCGAGCTTTACGACCGGCTGGTGCGTCCCGTCGAGGCGCGGCTCGGCAGGCCCGGCACTCCGATGACAGTGATTACCGACGACGACCTGGCGGAAGTACCCTTCCCTGCCCTCCTCGACTCGCGCCGGAAGCGGTACCTGATAGAGGATCACCAACTCCGCTTCGCTCCGAGCCTGCGAGGTGCCAAGCCCAGACCGGCCGCTATGCCGGCGGATGGTGTCCTGCTCGTGGCGGATCCAGCCTTCGACTGGCGGGAGCACCCGCGGCTGGAGCGTCTGGCTTACGCCCGGGAGGAGGTCCGCTCCATCGCGGGCGAGTACCCGAGCAAGTTGGTGCTGGAAGGAACGGTTGCCACCCGGCCAGCCCTGGAATCGGCACTGGCACGCGCAGGAATGATCCACTTCTCGGGTCACGCGGTGTTCGACGAGACACGCCCGGAGCGGTCCTACCTGGTCCTCGCTCCAGCCCCCGGGAAGGCGGGCTCCGGGAAGATCACTGCCGCCGAACTTGCGAAGCTCGACCTGAGGCACGTGCGGCTGGTGGTGCTTGCGGGCTGCCAGACTGCGCCCTTTACAGGACTTTCCGGGGGATTCCTCGCGGCAGGGGTGGGCGGCACGGTGGGGAGCACGTGGGATGTGGACGACCGCTTCACCGCCGCGCTGATGACCGGGTTCCACCGCCAGTATCGCGGATCTCGCGACGGGCCGCAGGCACTCCGGGCTGCGCAGCTGGCCCTGCTGCATTCAGACGATCCAGAGCTGCGGACGCCCGCCGCCTGGGCCGGGTTCCGGTACGCAGGCCGCTGACGCCACAGCCACTCTGTCCACCTCCCCGCTGCTCTGAGTCGCCGGTGCGGATGCCGACGACCGATCAGTCAATCCCCCGCGAGCGGCAGGGCCAGCGTGAAGGTGCTCCCCTCGCCGGGAACGCTCCGGGCGGTGATGTCCCCGCCCATCCCCCGGGCCAGGTTGCGGCTGATCGCCAGCCCCAGCCCCGAGCCCTCGGCCGCGCGCGTCCGGCTCGCGTCCACCTGCACGAACGGCTCGAACACCGCGTCCAGCTTCCCCGGCGGGATCCCGATGCCGGTGTCGTGGACCCGGAGCAGGAGCTCGCGGCCCTCCCCGGCGGACCGGCCGGCGTCCACGAGGACGCGGCCGCCGGCCGGGGTGAACTTGACCGCGTTGCCCAGCAGGTTGAGCAGGATCTGCTGCGCCTTTTCGCGGTCGGCGCGCACCACCAGCTCCGGCGGGACCTCCACCGTGAACACCACCCCCTTGCTCCCCATCTGCGGCTCGATCATGGGCGTGACCGAGGCGACCAGCTCCGCGGCGGCGACGGCCTCGACCAGGTAGTCCACGCGCCCGGCCTCGATCCGGGCGAGGTTCAGGACGTCGTTGATGAGCCGCAGCAGGTGGCGCTGGCTGCGGTCGATACGGCCGAGCGTGTCGCGCTGGGCGGCGGTGACCGGGCCGTGGATCCCCATCTCCAGGATCTGCACGTACCCGGAGATGGCGTTGAGGGGCGTCCGCAGCTCGTGGCTCATCACCGCCAGGAAGGTGCTCTTTGCCTGGTTGGCCTCCTCGGCCACCCCGCGCAGCTGCTCCGCCTCCTCCGTCCGGGCGAGGAGGTCCTCGTTCATCACCCGGAGCTCCTCGCCCGCCAGCTCCAGCTCGGCCGCCTGCTCCTGCATCTGCTGCTGCTGGAGCTCCAGCTCCAGCGCCTGCGCCTCCAGCAGCGCGTTCGCCAGCTCCAGCTCCCGCTTCTGCCCCTCCAGCTCGGCGCGGGCGGACTCCGCCGTCCGCCGGGCCCGCAGCAGCTCGTCCTCGTACTTTCGCCGCTCGCGCACCTGCATGAGCACGCAGTCGTACACGGTCGCGCCGCCGCGCTCCCGCCGCACCGCGTTGACGAGCACGCCCACGTCCTCGCCGTCCCGCGGGCGCAGCAGCAGGAAGATCTCCTCGGCGTGGCCGTGCAGCCGGAGCAGCGGGAACCAGTGGGTCTGGTAGAAGATGCGGCTCCCCACGGTCAGGACGCGCTCCACGTGCCGCCCCACCAGCTCCTCCCGCGCGTAGCCGAGCATGTCCAGCAGCGTCGCGTTGACCTGCTCGACCGTGCCGTCGTCCCCGAAGGCGAGGAAGCCGCAGGGGGCGGTGTTCAGCAGCTCTTCCACGCTCCCCCCCGCGCGGCGGCCGGGACCGGCCTCACCCGGCGCGCGCGGCCGGCAGGTACTCCCGCATGGCCCGGATGGTCTCCTCCGGGTGGCTCATGTGCGGGCAGTGGCCCGTCGCTCCCATCACCCGCAGGGTGCTCCCCGGGATCTCGCGGTGCAGGTACTCGCCCACCTCCGGCGGCGCGATCATGTCGTCCGTGCACTGCAGGATCAGCGCGGGAACCCGCACCCCGGACAGGTCGCCGCGGTTGTCCGCGAGGAAGGTGGCCTCGGCGAAGCGGCGGGCGATCACCGGGTCGGTGGAGCAGAAGCTCGCCGTGAGCTCCTCGCCCAGCTCCGGCCGCTCCGGGTTCTTGACGATGGCGGGCGCCAGGAAGTTGGCCCAGCCGATGAAGTTCTTGTCCATCATCTCCAGCAGCCCCTCGATGTCGGCGCGCTCGAAGCCGCCCACGTACGGGGGGTCGTTGATGTAGCGGGGCGACGGGCCCACCAGGACCAGGCGGTCGAACCGCTCCGGCTCGCGGTTGGCGGCGAGCACCGCGATCATGCTGCTCACGGAGTGGCCCACCAGGACGACGTTCTCCAGCTCCAGCGCGCGGCACACGTCCAGGACGTCCTCCGCGTAGCCCTCCAGGCGGGAGTAGCGGTCGGCGTCGTACGCGGCCAGGTCGGACCCGCCCGCCCCCACGTAGTCGAAAAGGACCACCCGGTAGTCGTCCTCGAAGGCGGGCGCCACGAAGCGCCACATGTTCTGGTCGCACCCGAAGCCGTGGGCGAACACCATGGGCTGCGAGCCGGCGCCGGACACCTTCACGTTGTTGCGAGACAGAACGTCCTGGGTCATGACGCGTTCCTGGCGCGGGTGGCTCACGGCGGCGCGCGCGTGCGGCGGGAGCCGCACCGCGGGAGGAGCTTCCCGGCCGCCGGCTCTCAGTTATCTCACCTGGGGGGCACGCGCGCAAGTTGCCGGCCGCCCCGCCGCAAAACGCCGCTCTTGCGCAACGCCCCCAGAATGATCTACTTGGTGGAGACGCCCGTCACAGGAAACTTCACCAAAGGATCGCAGATGCCCGGATCGACCCTCCGCCCGTTCCGGCGTACGATCAAACAGTCCACGCTGCGCCTGGACTTCTACGACATCACGGCGCTGGACGTGGACGTGGTGGTCAGCTCCGACGACGTCGGGCTTTCCATGGGCGGGAGCGTCGCGCGGGCGATCCGCGGAGCGGGCGGCGAGTCCATGGAGCGCGAAGCCCGGGCGTGGGCCCCGCTCCCGCTGGGCGGCGTCGCCGTCACCACGGCCGGCCGCATGAACGCCAGGCGGGTGTTCCACGCCGCCGTCCTGGACCCCGCGGACCGGGGTGCCACGACGGTCGACCTGGTCACGGGGGTCACCGCGAGGTGCCTGGAGCTGTGCGACCAGATGGGATTCCGCTCGATCGCGTTTCCCGCCCTCGCGACCGGCGCCGCCCGGCTGTCGCTGGAGCAGTCCGCCGTGGCCATGCTGATCGAGATCGCATCCCACCTGCGCTCGCCGACGAACCTGCGCACCGTGGTCCTCGCCCTGTACCCGCGCTTCGCCCACGTGCCGCGCGACCTGGCTCCGCGGTTCTACTCGGGGCTCTAGGGGACGAAAGAGCACGGTTCGGGCGTGCCCCCGGCTGCGCCGGGGTCGGGCTTCGGCTCCGTAGGGCTGCAAACAACGCAGCCCAACGGAGTCGAGCCCGCGCAAACAGCCGCGCGGTCTCGCCCCTCCGGGCCGAAATCCCTCACGCGGGTTTGGCGCTGGCGTCCGCCAGGATGGCCACCCCTCTATTCCAGCGCCCGCTCGATCTCGCGGGCCAGCGCCGCCGCCTGGGGCTCGCGGACCATGGTGTAGTGGTCCCCCGGGACGGTCCGCACCTCCACGCCGCCCCGGACGACGCGCTCCCACCCCACGGTCTTCCGCTCGAGGAGCCGCTCGGTGATCGCGCGGGAAGCGGGGCGCAGCAGCGTGGCCGGCCCGCCGTAGCTCCCGGGCCGGTACTCGTACAGCGCCCTGAGGTTGATGCGGAAGATGCCGTACAGGTGGTGCATGCGGCCCGGGTCCAGCCCGCCCGGGAGCGTCCCGTCCAGGCGGGCGCTTTCCAGCAGCTGGTGCAGGTACTCGCTCTCGCCGGCGCCGGGCACGGGCGGCAGCGGGTCGTCCGCGAGCCCCAGGTCCCTGACGAAGAGCTGCACCAGCTCGAACACGTTGCGCGGCATCTCGCGGTCGGGGTCGCGCAGCCAGGGGACCTGCGAGTCCACGAGCACCAGCCGGTCCACGCGCTCACCCTCGGCCTCCAGCCGGCGCGCCATCTCGAACGCGACCACGCCACCCATGGACCACCCGCCCAGGCGGTACGGCCCCGCCGGCTGCTCCCTGCGGAGCTCGGCGAGGTAGTCGCGGACCATCTCCTCCACCGTCCAGTTGGGGTTCTCGCCCGGCTCCACGCCGCGGGCGCGGAGGCCGTACAGCGGCTGCTCTGGATCCAGGCTCGCGGCGAGCGCGGCGTACGCCATGACGTCGCCGCCCACGGGGTGCACCAGGAAGAGCGGGGGGCGGCTCCCCCCGGGGCGGATGGGCGCCAGCAGCGGCCGGGGGCCGCCGCCGCCCCCGCGCACCTCCTCCGCCAGCTGCTCCACCGTGGGCGCGGTGAAGAGCACCGCCACCGGGAGCCGCACTCCCGTGGCCTTTTCCAGCCGGGACATGACCTGCACCGCGAGCAGCGAGTGCCCGCCCAGCTCGAAGAAGCCGTCGCGCAGCCCCACGCGGGCCACGCCCAGCACCTCCTCGAAGATCCCGGCGATCGCCGCTTCCAGGGCGTCGCGCGGGGCGGCGTACTCCTCCCGCGCGGCCTCGCCCGCCTCGGGCGCGGGGAGCGCCCGGCGGTCGACCTTGCCGCTGGCGGTGAGCGGGAATTCCGCCAGCGCGACGAACGCGGCGGGGAGCATGTACTCGGGGAGCCGCTCGCGCAGGTGCGCCCGCAGCCCGGCCGCGTCGGCCTCCGCCGCGGAGCCCACCACGTACGCGACGATCCGCCGGTCGCCCGCCCCGCCGGAGGCGGCGTCCTCGCGCACCACGGCCACGGCCCGGTGCACCCCCTCGTGCTGCTCCAGCGCCGTCTCGATCTCCCCCAGCTCGATGCGGAAGCCGCGCACCTTGACCTGGAAGTCGGTGCGCCCGAAGTACTCCAGCTCGCCGCCCGCCGTCCAGCGCACCCGGTCCATCACCCGGTACATGCGCGTCCCCGGTGGACCGAAGGGGTCCGGAAGGAAGCGCTCGGCAGTCAGCTCGGGGCGTCCGGCGTAGCCGCGCGCCGTCCCGCCGCCGGCAAGGTACAGCTCCCCCACCACGCCCACGGGCACCGGGTGCAGCCGCCCGTCCAGCACGTACGCCCGGGTGTCGGCCACCGGCCTGCCCACCAGCACGCGGCCGGCGCCGCGCTCCACCCGCCCGTAGGTGGAGTAGGTGGTGTCCTCGGTGGGGCCGTACAGGTTGCCCACCTTTTCCACCGTGCCCGTGGCGAGGAGCGCCCGCGCCAGGCCGGCGGGCAGCGGCTCGCCGCCCAGGTTGAGCGTCTTCACCTCCGGCGGGATCGCCCCCGCGCGCAGCAGCTCGGCCGCGGCGGTGGGGACCATGCTCGCGTACACGATCCCCTGCCCCGCCACCTCCGGCAGCGCCAGCGCGTTCTCCACCAGCACCAGCCGCCCGCCCCAGCACAGCGTGCCGAAGA
>JBEVLE010000570.1:0-3011 GCA_040509335.1 Longimicrobiaceae bacterium
CACCCCCTTGGGCCGGCCGGTGGAGCCGGAGGTGAAGATGACGTGCGACAGGTTCTCCGGCCCCACGCCGCTTTCCGGCGCGGCGGCGGGCTCCGCGGCCAGCTCCGCGGCCGCGGCGTCCAGCGCGAGCACCGGCGCGCCCGGGACCCGGTCGGCCAGCCGGGTGGTGGTCAGCACCAGCGCCACGCCGGCGTCCTCGATCATCCAGCCCAGCCGCCCGCGCGGGTACGCCGGGTCCAGCGGCACGTACGCGCCGCCCGCCCTGAGCACCCCCAGCAGCGCGGCCGCCAGCTCCGGCCGCCGCTCCAGGAACACGCCCACCCGGCTTTCCGGCCCCACGCCGCGGCGGCGCAGCAGGTGGGCGAGGCGGCTGGCCGCGGCGTCCAGCTCCGCGTACGTCGTCGCTTCCCCGCCATGGACCAGCGCGACGACGTCCGGCGTGCGCCGCGCCTGCGCGGCGACGAGGTCGTGCACCAGCTCCCCCGCGGGATCGCCGGCGCGCGTGTCGGTCCATTCCACCAGCAGCTGCTCGCGCTCCCCGTCGCCCAGGAAGGCGGCGTCCGCGGCGACGAGCGCCGGGTCCGCGACCAGAGCCTCCAGCAGGCGGGCGAAGTGGCCGGCCATGCGCTCCATGGTCGCCCGCTCCCACAACTCCGCGCGGTAGGTCAGCGAGCCGCCGATCCCCTGCTCGTCCGCGGCCAGCCCCAGCGTCAGGTCGAACTTGGCGATCCCCTCCGCGCCGGCGCCCAGGGGCTCCACGTCCAGCCCGCCCATGCGCAGCTCGCCCGGGTCGTCGTTCCGGAGGACGAGCATGGCCTGGAAGAGCGGCGTGTGCGCCAGGGTCCGCTCCGGCGCCAGTTCCTCCACCAGGCGCTCGAAGGGGACGTCCTGGTGCTGGTACGCGCCCAGCGTCGTTTCCCGCACCCGCGCCAGCAGCTCCGCGAACGTCGGCTCTCCGGACAGGTCGGTCCGCAGCACCAGCGTGTTGACGAAGAAGCCGATCAGCGGCTCCGTTTCCATGCGCGTGCGCCCGGCGATGGGCGTCCCCACGCTGACGTCCTCCACCCCGGCGTAGCGCGCCAGCAGCAGCTGCCACGCAGCCAGCAGCGTCATGAAGGTCGTCGCGCCCTCCCGCCGCGACAGCGCCCGCAGCTCGCGCGCGACGTCCGCGGGGAGGTGGATGCCGACGCTGCCGCCGCGCGGGTCCTGCGCCTGCGGCCGCGGATGGTCCGTCGGCAGCTCCAGCAGCGGGGGGGAGCCTCCCAATTGTTCGCGCCAGAAGGCGAGCCGCGCCTCCAGCACGTCTCCCGTGAGCCAGGCGCGCTGCCACGCCGCGTAGTCTGCGTACTGCACCGGCAGCGCGGGAAGCTCCGCCTCCTCGTAGAGCGCCGACAGCTCGCGGACCAGGACGCCCATGGACCAGCCGTCGCTGACGATGTGGTGCAGGGTGAACAGCACCGCCCACTCCGCATCGGCAAGGCGCACGGCGGACGCGCGCAGCAGCGGGCCCGCGGCCAGGTCGAAGGGCCGCGCCGCCTCCGCCGAGGCCAGCCTCAGCACCTCCGCTTCGCGCTGCGCCTCGGGGAGATCCCGCAGGTCCGTGACGGGCAGCGCGACCGTCGCCGAGCCGCGGACCACCTGCACCGGCTCGCCGTCCACCGTCGCGAAGACGGTGCGCAGCGCCTCGTGGCGGCGGACGATCTCCGCCAGGCTCCGCTCCAGCACCGCGGGATCGAACGGGCCCCGCAGGCGCAGCGCGAAGGGCATGTTGTACGCGGCGGATCCCGGCTCCAGCTGGTCGATGAACCACAGGCGCTGCTGCGCGAACGACAGCGGCAGCGGCGATCCGTCGCGCGGCACCGGCACCAGCGGCGGCGCCTGCGGGCCCGCGTCCTCGCCCCGCAGCGCGTCGATGCGCGCGGCGAGGGCGCCCACCGTGGGCGCCTCGAAGAGCGCCCGCAGCGGCAGCTCCACCCCGAACGCCTGCCGCACCCGCGAGACCACGCGAGTCGCCAGCAGCGAGTGCCCGCCCAGCTCGAAGAAGCCGTCCTCCACGCCCACGCGCTCCACCCGCAGCACGTCCGCGTAGATGCCGGCCAGGATCTCCTCGTCCGGGGTGCGCGGCGCCAGGTACTCGCCCGCGGCGTCGCCTGACTCGGGCGCGGGGAGCGCCCGCCGGTCCAGCTTGCCGCTGGAGGTGAGCGGCAGCTCGGCGAGCGTGACCAGCGCCGAGGGGACCATGTACTCCGGCAGGTGCGCGCGGAGGTGGGCCCGCAGCCCGGCGGCCGCGACCTCGCCGCCGGCGGGGACGACGTACGCCACCAGCCGAGTGTCGCCGGTCGCGTCCGCGCGGGCGACGACTACGGCCGCCGCGACGCCCTCGTGGCGCTGCAGCGCGGCCTCGATCTCACCGGGCTCGATGCGGAAGCCCCGCACCTTGACCTGGAAGTCGGTGCGCCCGAAGTACTCCAGCTCGCCGCCGGCCGTCCAGCGCACCCGGTCCATCACCCGGTACATGCGCGTCCCCGGCGGACCGAAGGGGTCCGGGAGGAAGCGCTCGGCCGTCAATTCCGGGCGCCCGGCGTAGCCGCGCGCCGTCCCCCCGCCGGCCAGGTACAGCTCCCCCACCACGCCCGCGGGCACCGGGTGCAGCCGCCCGTCCAGCACGTACGCCCGGGTGTCCGCCACGGGCCTGCCCACCAGCACGCGGCCTGCGCCGCGCTCCACCCGCGCGTACGTGGAGTAGGTGGTGTCCTCGGTGGGACCGTACAGGTTGCCGACCGTCTCCACCGTGCCCAGCGCGTGGAGCGCCTGCGCCAGCTCGTTCGGCAGCGCCTCGCCGCCCAGGTTCAGCGTCTTCACGCTCGCCGGGATCCCGCCCGCGCGCAGCAGCTCGGCCGCGGCGGTGGGGACCATGCTCGCGTACACGATCCCCTGCCCCGCCACCTCCGGCAGCGCCAGCGCGTTCTCCACCAGCACCAGCCGCCCGCCCCAGCACAGCGTGCCGAAGA
>JBEVLE010000571.1:0-7356 GCA_040509335.1 Longimicrobiaceae bacterium
TTGCGGGGGAGAGGGGGCCGGGGGGTGAGGGGGTCCACCCTCGCGGACGCCAGCGCCAAACACGCGTGAGGGATTTCGGCCCGAAGGGGCGAGACCGCGCGGCTGTTTGCGCGGGCTCGACTCCGTTGCAAACGGTAGTATCGTTTGCTACGGAGCCGAAGCCCGACCCCGGCGCCAGCCGGGGGCACGCCCGAAGCCCGGTTTTCACCCAGCTCGCCCTACTCCCCGAAGCTACGCACCACGAACACGTGCTTGCCCCGCGCGGTACGCGGGATCGCATCCACCCGGCGCGCCGCCAGCCGGAACCCCGCGCCCAGCTGAGCCTCCAGGCGCGCGCACAGCTCCGAGCAGGCATCGTCGCCACGACCCGGCGCCCCCACCCAGCGCAGCTCCACCTCGCCCGGGCGCTCCTGCGCCAGCTGGTAGCCGTGGATCCCCCCGAACACCGCCGCGTGGACGTTGAGCGCCGAGTGCGGCACCCGCCGCCCGTCCGCCGCCACCAGGAACTCCTGCGTGCGGCCGTGGATGGCGCGCAGGACGGGGTGGGCGCGCCCGCACTCCGGGCACCCGGCGCCGCCCCACACCCCGCGGTCGCCGGTGCGGAAGCGGATGAAGGGGGTGGCGCGGGTGTGGAAGCCCGTCAGCACGATCTCGCCCTCGGCGCCCGGCTCCGTCACGGGCCGCCCGGCGTCGTCCACCAGCTCCATCACCCCGGCCAGCGGGTGGAAGTGGTACGCGTCCGAGCGCTCGCACCCGGCGGCGTACCCCGCACCCTCGGACATCCCGTACCAGGCGAGCACCCGGCACCCCAGCGCCGCCCCGATGCGCTCCCGCTGCCAGGGGTGCAGCACCTCCGAGCCCACCACCACGCCCCGCACCGCGAGCCTCGCCCCCGCGTCCTCCAGCGCCTGCACGAACGCGGCGACGGTGGACGGGAGGCCCAGCACGAAGGCGGGGCGGAAGCGCATCACCTCGTCCAGCCACTCCGCCGCACCCGCGGCGTCCAGCCAGGGGATGGCGACGCGCAGGAGCCGCGCGTCCGCGTACCCGTACGGCGCGCCGAACGACGCGGTCAGGTCCAGCACGCGGGCCTCGTACGCGAAGCCGATGCGCCCCCACAGCGCGAGCTGGAAGGCGCGCGCGACGTCCTGGTGCTCCCCCGCCACGTGGTGAAAGGTCACCGGGACCCCCGTCGTCCCCCCCGAGGCGACGCGCTCCAATCGCTCCGGCGCCAGGTCGCGCGCCAGGAAGTCCGCGCCGGGGGCGCGCAGGTCGTCCTTGTGCAGGAACGGGAAGCGGGCCAGGTCGTCCAGCGAGCGCAGCGAGTGCGCCCCCACCCCCGCCGCGGCGAAGCGCTCCCGGTGGGCGGGGACGTGCGCCTCGGCGCGGCGCACCGCTTCGCGCAGGCGCTCCAGCTGGAGCGCCGCGAGCCGGCCGGCGCTCCACCCCTCGGCGGCGCGCAGCTCCCGCGCGAGCGCGCGGAACTCCGGGGTGTGCCGCCACGAGGCGGGGAGGACCCCGTACGCGCGGCGCAGCCGCTCCTTTGCGGGCGCCGGGACCACGCTGCGCCCCAGCCCCAGGAGGCGCCCCACCCAGTCCGTCGCCGCGGCGCTCACCGGGGCGTTCCCGCGGCCACGAACGAGTACTCCGCCTCGCCCGCCAGGCGGAGCGCCACCGCCAGCGTGTTCCCGAACACGCCGCGGCGGCTGGGCCAGTCGATCCACGCGCGCGTGGTGCGGACCCGCACGGCGTACCCCGCGCGCTCCAGCGCGGCGGCCAGCCCCCGCTCGGTCCAGCGCGTCAGGTGGTGCGGCGGGTAGGCGTGGCGGCGGTCGAACTCGGGGAGCTTGAGCGACTGCCGGGGGCTGGACACCGCCACGTGCAGCGCGGCGCGCGGAAAGCGCGCCCTCGCCTCCGCGAGCAGCGCCACCGGGTCGGGGAAGCGCACCAGGCTTTCCAGCAGCACCACCGCCTCCGGCTCCGGCCACTCCGCCGGGACGTCGGCGGGGCCGCCCCGCGCGGCGTCCAGCCCCTGCGCGCGCAGCATGGGCGCCGGGCGCGGGAGCGGGTCCATCCCCAGCGGCCGGAACCCCTCCGCCCGCAGCGCCGCCAGGAAGCGTCCCGACTCGCAGCACAGCTCCAGCACCGCGGCCCCGGGCTTCAGCGCGCGCCGCAGCGCGGCGAGCACCAGCCGCTCGTTGGGCGTGAGCGCGTCGGCAAGGGAGGCGCCCGCGCGCAATTCCGCGAACATGGCCTCGCCCGCGTCGGTGAAGTCCACGAACACGGGGACGCCCGGGGGGAGCGGATCCACCCGCTCGACGCCGCACGCGCCGCAGCGCAGGTACGCGGCGCCGCCGTCCAGCGGCTCGGCCGGCGCGGAGCCCGCGGCGCCGCACGCGGGGCAGGAGGACGCGGGCGCGGCCACGCCGCTCACACCGCCGCCAGGGTGTCCACCGCCCAGGGGAGGAGGGGGCACACAACCCCCAGCCGGCCGTCCGGCACCGTGCCGGCGGCCCCGCCCGTGTTTTCCACGGTGAACGAGACCACGCTGTCCATGAACACCACCGACTCCACCATGGGTACGTCCACCCCCAGCGAGATGCTGTAGCCGCCCGCGTTCAGGAACCCGCCCGGGATCTCGCAGCGGCTCACGTACACGCCCCGCTCCCGGGCGCGCGGCTCGCCCGCGTCCAGGTCGGTGGTGCTCAGCACCACCGTGCCGTCCGCGGCCAGCAGGCGGAACCCCACCCGCAGCCCGCGGACCGGGTGGAGGAGCCGGTACTCGATCCCCACGTGGATGGGGGCGCGCACGTCGAAGGTGCCGGCCGCGCCGCCCGCCGCGTCGGCCACGCTCACGCCCAGGAGGCGGAAGTCGCCGTTCCCCGGGGCCTCCGGGGTGTCGGGGGCGGCGAACTGGCTCGCCCCGCGGCTCCCGGCCGCCAGGTAGTGGGCCACCACGGCGCTCGCCGGCCCGCGCAGCGTGGCGGTGCCCCGCTCCAGGAGCACCGCCTCGTCGCAGAGCCGGGACACGGCCGCCATGTTGTGGGACACGAACAGCACCGTGCGCCCCTCGCGCTCCACCTGGTCCATCTTCCCCAGGCACCTGCGCTGGAACTCGGCGTCGCCCACGGCGAGCACCTCGTCCACGATGAGGATCTCCGGCTCCAGGTGCGCCGCCACGGCGAAGGCGAGCCGCAGGTACATCCCGCTGGAGTAGCGCTTCACCGGGGTGTCCAGGAAGCGCTCCACCCCCGCGAACTCCACGATCTCGTCGAAGCGCCGGGCGATGTAGTCGCGGCGCATCCCCAGCATGGAGCCGCTCAGGAACACGTTCTCGCGCCCCGTCAGTTCCGGGTGGAACCCCGTCCCCACCTCCAGCAGCGCGCCCACCCGGCCGTGGACGTCGGCCCACCCCTCGGTGGGGCGGGTGATGCGCGACAGGATCTTGAGGAGGGTGCTCTTCCCCGCCCCGTTGCGCCCCACGATGGCCATCGCCTGGCCGTGGCGCACCTCCAGCGACAGGTGGCGCAGCGCCCACACCGAATCGGCCGCCGCACCGCCGCCGCCCGGCCCGAGCGCGCGCAGCCCGCGCAGCGGCGCCCCGGCGGCGTGGACGATGGCGTCGCGGAGCGTCCCGGCGCCGCGCGCGGCGGCCCCGATGCGGTAGCGCTTCCCCAGGTTCTCGACGCGGACTGCGAACTGGGACACGGTCAGGCGAAGTCGGCGAAGCGGTCTTCGGTGGCGCGGAAGTACGCGGCTCCCGTGACCAGCAGCAGCGCGGACACGGCGGCCGAAGCGGCCAGCAGCCCGGGGGTGAGCGTGCCGGTGCCCAGCAGCACCGTCCGGAAGCCCTCCACCACCCCCACCATGGGGTTCAGCGCGTACACGGCGCGCCAGCGCTCCGGGACCACCGACAGCGGGTACGCCACCGGCGACGCGTACATCCACAGCTGCACCAGCAGCGGCGTCAGGTGCTTGACGTCACGGAAGCGGACGTTGAGCGCCGCGAGCCAGCACCCCACCCCCGCCGCGGCCGCCATCATCAGCACCAGCAGGAGGGGGACCGCGACCAGGGCCACGGGGAGCGGGCGGATCCCCGCCGCCGCCATGAGCCCCAGCAGCAGCACGAGCGACACGCCGAAGTCCACCCCGGTCCCCACCACCGGGGCCAGCGGGATCACCAGCCGCGGAAAGTACACCTTGGTGAACAGGTGGGCGCTGGACACGGTGCTCGCCCCCGCGGCGGACAGCGCCCCGGAGAAGTACGTCCACGGCACCAGCCCCGCCATGGCGAACACCGCGTACGGCGCCCCGTCCGAGGGCACCCTGACGAAGCGCCCGAACACCACGGTGAACAGGAGGGTGGTGAGCACCGGCGGGAGGACCGCCCACACCGCCCCCAGCGCCGTCTGCGCGTAGCGCACGCGCAGGTCGCGCCACACCAGCAGGCGCCACAGGTCCCGGTACGCCCACAGCTCGCGCGCGCCGAACCCCGGCCAGCCGGACGCCGGCTCGATGCGCAGGCGGTGCTCCTCGCGCGGAGCGGGCGCGGCGAGCCCGGCGGCCGCGCTCACGCGCCCTCCGCCGCGTATTCCTGCGCCGCGGGGGCGGACCCCACCGTCAGCCGGTCCAGGACGGCGCCGTAGCGCCGCGTCGCGTGGCGGCGGTCGTACAGCACCTCGGCGGCCGTGCGCCCCGCCCGGCCCATGCGCTCCCGCAGCACCGGGTCCGCCTTGAGCGTCCTCACCGCGCGGACGATCCCCGCCGGGTCGTCGTGCCGCACCACGATCCCGCACTCGTGCGCCCACACCAGCTTCGCCACGTCGCTGTCCTCCGAGCCCACGTACAGGATGGGCCGCCCGCTCGCCATGGCCCCGTAGGTCTTGCTGGGGAGGAGCAGCCCCGCGGTCGAGGGCTTTTCCGTGACCAGCGCCACGTCGCCGGAGGACATGCTCGCCGCCAGCGCCTCGCGCGGCTGGTACGGGAGGAAGCGCACCGCGTGCGACGCCCCGCAGCGCTCCACCTCCCGGCGCAGCTGCGGCATCTGCGCGCCGCCGCCCACGAACAGGAACAGGATCTCCGGGTCCGCGCTCAGCTCGCGGGCCGCCGCGACCACGGCGTCGAAGGTGTGGGCGCGCCCCGCCGTCCCCGAGTACAGCACCACGAAGCGCGACGCCAGGCCGTGCTCGCGGACGAACGGGTTCTGGGCCAGCGGGAGGGGGCGGATGGAGCCGGCGTCCGCCCAGTTGTGCACGTGCACCACCCGGTCCGGCGCCACGCCCATCGCCGTCATCACCCGCGACATCGCCGGGGCGAGCGTGATCACCACGTCGCAGCGCCGGTACGTCCCCCGCGCCACGTCGTGCAGGAGACGGGAAAGCACCGAGTCCGGGCGGAGCACCCCCAGCGCCACCGCGAGCTGCGGGTACACGTCCTGGACCCACGCCGCCACCTGGAAGCCCCGCAGGCGCGCCATCAGCAGCACCGGAACCAGCAGGAACGGCGGATCGGTCATGGCGACCACCACCGAGCCGCGGGGGACCCGCCACAGCGCCGGGAAGGTGCTCAGCAGGAAGGTGGCGCACGCCAGGACGCGCCCCAGCATCGGCGACCGCCGCAGCGTGGCCGTCCACACCCGGAGCACCCGGACCCCCCGGCGCATCTCCGTGCGCGGCAGGGGCTCGCCCTCGCCCTCGTAGCGGGTCCGGCCGGTGATCACGGTGGTGTCCCACCCCTGCGCGGCGAGGTCTTCCGCCAGGTCGGCCAGGATCTGCCCGGTGGCGGCGACGTCGGGTGCGTAGAACCGGTTCAGGAAGACTACGGACGGCACGGGGACAATTCGGCGGGAGGGGAGCGGACGGGGAAGTCGCCCCGGGCCCGCGGCGGCGGGACCGGATCGCCGCGGGTGAGAAGGCTGAATGGTAGCGCCGTCCCCCGGGGGCCGCAAGCGCGGAGCGCACCCCGGAACGGATCCCTGCGGCCGGAGGCCGGAGCCACTTTCCGGCCCGCCCGCATCCTGCGAGATTCCCCGCGCCTCCTCCGCCCGCCGCACCCCCCAGCCACGCCGCCCACGCTTGAGCACCCCCCCGCCCCGCGAGCCCTACCTGGTCTTCGGCGCTCCCCGCATCGGGGAGGACGAGATCGCCGAGGTCGCGGATTCGCTGCGCAGCGGCTGGCTGGGCACCGGCCCCAAGGTGCAGCGGTTCGAGGGGATGCTGCGGGCGTACACCGGGGCCGAGCACGTCATGGCGCTGCACTCGTGCACGGCCGCGCTCCACCTGTCCATGGTCGCGGCGGGGATCGGCGCCGGCGACGAGGTCGTCACCACCCCGATGACCTTCGCCAGCACCGTGAGCTCCATCGTGCACGCCGGGGGCACCCCGGTGCTCGTGGACTGCGACCGGGAGTCGCAGCTGATCGACCCGCAGCGCATCGAGGACGCGGTCACCCCGCGCACCCGGGCCATCATCCCGGTGCACCTGGCCGGGCGGGTGTGCGACCTGGACGCCATCGGCGACATCGCCCGGCGCCACGGGCTGCTGGTGATCGAGGACGCGGCCCACGCGCTCGAAGCCGCGTACCGGGGCCGCAAGGTGGGGAGCATCTCGCAGCTCACCTGCTTCTCGTTCTACGTCACCAAGAACCTCACCACCGGCGAGGGCGGCGCCGTCGCCACCGACGACCCCGAGCTCGCGGCCCGCATCAAGACGTACGCGCTGCACGGCCTGTCCCACGACGCGTGGCGGCGCTTCGCCGACGCCGGGTACCGGCACTACCAGGTGGAGTACCCCGGCTTCAAGTACAACATGATGGACCTGCAGGCCGCCATCGGCATCCACCAGCTGCCGCAGCTGGGCGCGCGCCTGGCCCGCCGCGAGGAGGTGTGGCGGCGCTACGACGGGGCCTTCGCCGACCTCCCGGTCGCCCGTCCCTCCCCGCCCCCGCCCGACCAGCTGCACGCGCGCCACCTGTACACGCTGCTGGTGGACGAGGCGCGCTGCGGGATCTCGCGCGACCGCTTCATGGAGTCGCTGCACGAGCGCGGGATCGGCACCGGGTGCCACTACATCGGCGTGCACCTCCACCCGTTCTACCGCGACACCTTCGGCTACCGGCCCGGGGACTTTCCCAACGCCACCTGGATCAGCGAGCGAACGGTGTCGATTCCCCTGTCCCCGTTCTTGTCCGACGACGACGTGGACGACGTGATCCGGGCGGTGCGCGAAGTGGTGGGCTGATACTTCGAACGGCACGAAACTGCGGATTTGGGCGTGCCCCCGGCTGGCGCCGGGGTCGGGCTTCGCGCTAGCGCCCGCCGACGCCCCAGCCTGAACGGCAAAGCGCCCAGCCTTACGG
>JBEVLE010000572.1:0-7809 GCA_040509335.1 Longimicrobiaceae bacterium
GGTGCCCGCCCGCTGCCGTTTTCCTCACCTGCCGAAGCCCGTCGGTCCGGTGGGCGCCGTGGGTCCGGTGGGACCCGTCGGTGCCGTCGGCCCCGTGGGTGCGGTGGGGCCGGTGGGCGCGGTCGGTCCGGTCGGGCCCGTGGGCGCGGTGGGGCCGACGGGGCCGGTGCCGGTGATGAAGCGGCTGAGGGTGGTCACCAGCCCCCAGGCGTAGCCGCTGGGGCCCTCGGCGAGGGCGGACTGCAGCGTCGCGACCAGCTGCCGCGGGTCCATCGAGCCGGAAGGGCCGGCAGGGCCGGTGGGCCCGGGACGGCCGGTCGGGCCGGTGGGGCCCATCCTGCCGCTGGCCCCGGCCGGTCCTGTCGGGCCCGTCCTGCCGCTGGGTCCCGCCGGGCCCGTCGGCCCGATTCGGCCGCTGGCTCCGGCCGGGCCGCTGGGCCCGGTCGAGCCCGTCGGGCCCCGGAGTCCGGTGGATCCCGTGGGTCCCATGGGTCCTGTGGGTCCGGTCGGGCCGGGGGGTCCGGGGATGTCGGTACCGCCGGGTCGCTGGTCGCTCATGGCGCCTCCTCCTCAGGCCGGGATCCGGGTGAATCGGACCGCGAGCATGCCCTCACCCGGCTCGCTGGATGCTCGCCACCCTCTCCCAATTCTGGGAGAGGGGTTTTTGTGGTTGCGGAGCCGGGACATGCTCCGTGGCCCGCGTGAGGGATGCGAGCGCGAAAGCGGCGAGACCCCGGGGCAGTTTCCGGGGGCTCGCCTCCGTTGGACACGGTAGTATCGTGTCCAACGGAGCCGCAGCCCGACCCAGCCGCAGAAGACGCCCTTGAACATGGCGTCGTTCTGGTGCGACCTGCGCCAGGCGTCGCCCGTGGCCTGGTACATCCACCAGAGCGGCGTCAGCGGGTTCCCCTGCAGCGCCACCACCGGCTTGTTCTCGTCGTCGCGCGCGCACTCCGGCGTGTACCCGCCCCAGACCAGCCCCTCCGCGTCGATCAGCCCGGAGCCCTGGATCCACTTCCACAGCCCCTCGAAGACGGTGGTCGCGTCGCGCAGGTAGTCGTCCGCGCCGCTCCCCCCCGCGGCGGTGATCCAGTCGTGGACCGTGATGTGGGAGCGGCCCCACACGGTGGCGTCGTCCAGGTAAGACGAGGTGGCCAGGTACCCGTCGCCGGCCTGCCGCACGCAGTCCAGCAGCGGGCGATAGTCGGAGGAGCCGGCCAGCGCCATGTGCGCCGCCAGCTCCTGCGTGATGGTGGGCGCCTTCCAGTAGTCCCGGTCGGGCACCCAGTAGTCGACGAGGCTCGGCGTGAACCAGCGCGAGGTCAGCAGCCGCGCCGCGGCGCGGGCACCGGGTAAGATGCTTCGCCCGCGCGCGTCCGACAACACTTTCGTGCGCGGGCGGCGGCGTCCGGCGCGGGTCACAGCTCGGCGAGCACCTCGATCAGCTGGCGCGAGACCGCGTCCCAGCCGTACCGCTCCAGGATCCGCGCGCGCGCCTGCTTCGGCGGGGCGCGTCCGTCGATGATCTCGCGCAGGAGGGCGGCGGCGGCGTCCTCGTCCGGCATCCACCAGCGCATCCCGTCGAAGAGCGCCACGTCCGCCTGGGCCAGGTACCCGCGGAAGTCCACCTCCACCTCCCGCACGGGGATCCAGTGCGCGGAGCCGTCGTCCAGGTAGTCCAGGTAGGCGCTGTGCCGCGGCGCCACCAGCGACAGCCCGGCCGCCGCCGCCTCCGTCATCGGCATGTCCCACCCCTCGCCGAACGACAGGCTCACGTAGTGGGTGGCGGCGCGGTAGAGCCGCGGCATCTCCGCGTCGGGGACGTAGTCCATCAGCAGGAGCACCGGCGCGGCCTCCTCGAGCGTGCGCCCCTCCTCCCGGCACACCTCCGCGAAGTCCGCCCGGAAGAGCTCCCACATCCCCTCGCGCCAGATGCTGCACTTGAGGAGGAGGATCGCGTCGTCGCCGGGGCGGGTGGCGCGCAGCCAGGCGCGCAGCAGCCCCAGCAGGTTCTTGCGCGGGCTCAGCTCCGCCACGTTCAGGAAGCGCGCGCCGTAGCTCTCCACCGGGCGGCCGGCGCCGTCGGCCAGCGGGAGCGGCGGGGGGAGGGGGTCGTACAGCTCGCGGCGGATCCCCAGCGGCGCGATGCGCAGCCGCTCCGGCGCGACGCCGCTCCGGACCCAGGCGTCGTACGACGAGCGCCCCGGGACCACGACGCGCGTGCACCGCTCCGCATGCCGCACCCACCAGTCGGGGATGCGTGCGCACTCGAACATGGTGTAGTTCACGCACGGCAGCCCGGGCGTGGGCATCACCTGGTGCGGCATGGCGAACTGCACCTCCACCCGCGCCGGCACCGGCGCGGCGAGGCCGTCGAAGAACGGGTCCTGCCGCTCGGGCGGGAGCGGCGGGCTCCAGCCGCGCAGCTCGCGCAGCTGCACCGCCACGCCCTGCCGCACGAACTCGCGGACGAACTCCCGCGTGTGGTGGTCGTAGCCCGATCCCCCGCGGAACGGCCCGAGCATCGTGACCGACTCCAGCTGCTCGCGCATACGCTCCTCGTGGCGGATGGATGGGGATCGTACGACGGGTGGGCGGACCGCAAGCTGGTGCTCGGGGGCGGGCGGACGCAAGGGCGGAGCGCCTTCACGCGGGACCAATCGCCTCGTGTGAAGAGGAGGACCCGTTTCTCATCCCGCATCCGGCCGGAGCGATACGGCGGGAGACAGAACCGGGCGGCAACCTGGCGACTGGATCGAATCGAATCGGCCCAGGCCCATCAGCTTCAAGTGATTTCCCCGGTGCTGCTTATACAGTATCGGGGCTTTTGCTTTCCGGCTTCGCACTCTTGGGTGTCAGTTGGCCCGGATTCAGGCCGCCGGCCGTCCGAGGCGCCGCAACGTCTCGTAGTTGGTCCGGTCCACGACCTCCGGCCTCTGGTAATCGCCAGAGTGCTTTAAGCCCCGATAGGATAGTATAAATTCAGACATGGATTGACAGCGGAATAATGGTAGTACATAATCCGACAGGTATTTTAAATGAAGGTCGGTCACCGTGGCCGGGATCGGAAGCCGGCGCGCTCTTCCGCAGGATGGGCTCAGCTGGAGGACTACGGGAGACACGGCCACCGGGCCGATCCCCGGCTCCACCGGAATTCCAGCCCCGGACCTGCTGGCCAGGGCCGTCGCCGGACCCGGCGTGCCGACGGACGACCCGGCGGCGAGCCCGCGCCCGGGCGGGGATCGTATCGGGACAGAAGCGGCGGGTAGCAGCCATCCAAAGGAGCTTTCTGGTGATGAACGACTCTGCGTCGCCTGCCCCGGGAAGCCCCACCGGGATGTACGTCTTCCCGGCGTCCTTTGCGCAGCGGCGGCTCTGGTTCGTCAGCCGGATGGAGGAGGCGGCGGCCGCCTACAACGTGCCCGTCGCCGTGCGCCTGCGCGGTTCGCTGGATGCGCGGGTCCTGCGCCGCGCGCTGGCGGAGGTCGTGCGGCGCCACGAGGCTCTGCGCACCACGTTCCGCGCCCGCGACGGAGAGCCGGTGCAGGTGGTCGCCCCGCCCGCGCCGCTCCCGCTGCCGCTGCTGGATCTGACGGCCCTGCCGGAGACCGGGCGCGAGGCGGCGCTGCGGACCCTGGTCCGCGCGGCGGCGCGGCGGCCCTTCGACCTGGAGGCGGGGCCGCTCTTCCGCGCCGCGCTGGTACGCCTGGGAGCGGAGGAGCATGCACTGCTCTGCGAGGTGCACCACATCGTCAGCGACGGGTGGAGCATCGGTGTGCTTTTCCGCGAGCTCGGGGTGCTCCATGGCGCCTTCGGGCGGGGCGAGCCGTCGCCGCTGGAAGAATTGCCGGTGCAGTACGGGGACTGGGCGCACTGGCAGCTGGAGCGGCTGAGCGGCGAAGCGCTGGAGCCGCAGCTGGCGTGGTGGCGGGAGCAGCTGGCAGGGACGCCCACGCTGCTGGAGCTGCCGACGGACCGGCCGCGTCCGGCGGTGCGCAGCTGGCGCGGTGCGTCCCTGCCGGTGAAGCTGCCGGCGGAGCTGCGGGAGCGCCTGGAGGCGGTTGCGCGGGCGGAGGGGGCGACGCTGTTCATGGTGCTGCTGGCGGGCTTTCAGGCTCTGCTGGGGAAGTACGCGGACCAGGAGGACCTGGTCGTGGGCTCGCCGTTCGCGGAGCGCTCCCGCCCCGAGGTGGAGGGGGTGATCGGCTTCTTCGTGAACACGCTGGCGCTGCGGGGGGACCTGTCGGGCGACCCGGGCTTCGGGGAGCTGGTGGGGCGGGTGCGGCGGGGAACCCTGGGGGCGTACCGGCACGGAGAGGTGCCGTTCGAAAGGCTGGTGGAAGAACTGGGCGTGGAGCGGAGCCTGGGCCACAACCCCCTGGTGCAGAACGTCTTCACCCTCCGCGACGCGGCCGGCGGGGGGCTCCGGCTCCCGGGGATCGAGACGCGGGAGATCGAGGTCGGGCCGGGCGCGGCCAAGTTCGACCTGGTGATGGAGCTGCGGGCGGCGGAGGGGGGGCTGGAGGGGGAGATCGTCTACGCCGCGGAGCTGTTCGAGGCGGCCACGATCGCGCGCCTCGCGGGGCACTACCGTACGCTGCTGGAGGGCGCGGCCGCCGACCCGGGGCGGCGCCTCTCGCAGCTGCCGCTGCTGGGCAGGGCCGAGCGCCGGCAGGTGCTCGTCGACTTCGGCGGCACCGCGGCTCCCCCGCCGGACGACCGCTGCGTGCACGTGCTCTTCGCGGAGCAGGCGGAGCGCACCCCGGAGGCGACCGCGCTGCTCGCCGGAGAGCAGCGGGTGAGCTACGCGGAGCTGACCGCGCGGGCCGAGCGCATGGCGAGGCTCCTCCGGGGGCAGGGCGTGGGGGCGGAGCGGCGGGTGGCGCTCTTCATGGAGCGCGGCGTCGAGCTGGTGGTGTCCCTGCTCGGGGTGCTCCGGGCGGGCGGCTGCTACGTGCCCGTCGACCCGGAGTACCCGTCCGAGCGCGTGGCCTACCTGCTCCGGGATTCGGGGGCCGCGGTGGTGCTGACTCAGGCGAGCCTGCGCGCGCGGCTCCCCGCCACCGGGGCCCGGGTGCTGGAGGTGGACGGGCTCGACGAGGGAGGGCCGCCGGATGCCGCGCCGGCGGGGGTGGAGGTGGACCCCGCGCAGCTCGCCTACGTCATCTACACCTCGGGGTCCACGGGGACCCCCAAGGGCGTGGGGATCCCACACCGCGCGCTGGCCCGCCACATGGCCTGGATGCAGCGCGTCCACCCTATCGCGGGCGGCGACCGGGTGCTCCAGAAGACCTCGGTCGCCTTCGACGCCTCGGTCTGGGAGTTCCACGCTCCGCTCCTCGCCGGCGCCACGCTCGTGCTCGCCCCGCCGGGGGTGCAGGGCGACCCGGCCGCGCTGGCGCGAGCCGTGGCGCGGGAGCGGATCACGATCCTGCAGGTGGTGCCCTCGCTCCTGGGAGCGCTGCTGGAGTCGGGGGCGCTGGAGGGATTCACGTCGCTGCGGCGCCTCTTCTGCGGGGGCGAGGCGCTCCCGGCCGCGATGGCGGCGCGCGCGCGGGCGATCCTCGACGCCGAGGTGGTGAACCTGTACGGGCCCACGGAGGTGTGCATCGACTCGGTGACGCACGCGTACGCCGGGGGCGGGGCGGGCGCGACGGTGCCGATCGGCCGGCCGGTGGACCATGTGCGGGCGCGGGTGCTGGAACGGTCGGGGGAGCCGGTGCCGGTGGGGATTCCGGGGGAGCTGTACCTGGGCGGGGCGCAGCTGGCGCGCGGATACCTGGGGCGCCCGGAGCTGACGGCTGAGACGTTCGTCCCCGACCCGTTCTCCGGCGAGGCGGGGGAGCGGCTGTACCGCACGGGCGACCGGGTGCGCTGGCTGGCGGACGGGACGCTGGAGTTCCTGGGGCGCGCGGACCAGCAGGTGAAGATCCGCGGCTTCCGCATCGAGCCCGGCGAGGTCGAGGCCGCCCTGGTGGCGCTGCCCGGGGTGGCCGGGGCCGTGGTCGAGGTCCGCGAGGACGCCGGCGAGAAGCGCCTGGTGGGCTACGTGGTGCCGGCGGACCCGGCGCTCACGACGGGAGCGGTGAGGGAGGCGCTGCGGGCAGGGCTGCCGGAGTACATGGTGCCCTCGGCGTTCGTGCTCCTGGACGCGCTCCCCACGACCCCCAGCGGCAAGGTGGACCGCCGGGCGCTCCCCGCCCCCGGGTGGGAGCATGCGGCGGGAGCGTACGCGGCCCCGCGGACCCCCACGGAGGAGCTGCTGGCCGGGATCTGGGCGGAGGTGCTCGGGCACGGGCGCGTGGGGGTGGACGAGGACTTCTTCGCCCTGGGCGGGCACTCGCTGCTGGCCATGCGCGTGCAGTTCCGCGTCGAGCGTTGCTTCGGGGTGGAGGTGCCGCTGCGGGCGCTCTTCGAGACCCCCACCGTGGCGGGCCTCGCCCGGCACGTCGAGACCGCCCTGCGCGGGGGGGAGCGCCGGGAGCGGGTGCCGCTGCGGCCGGCGGAGCGCGGCAGCGAGGTCGCGCTCTCCTTCGCGCAGCAGCGGCTCTGGTTCGTCAGCCAGATGGGAGGCGCGGCGAGCGCCTACAACATCCCCGGCGCGGTGCGTCTGCGGGGGCGGCTGGAGGTGGAGGCGCTGCGCCGCGCGCTGGAGGAGGTCGTGCGCCGGCACGAGGCGCTGCGCACCGTCTTCCGCAGCCACGACGGGGAGCCCCGGCAGGTGGTCCACGCGCCGCGGCCGCTGAGCCTGCCCGTGCACGACCTTTCGCGGATGCCCGAGGCAGAGCGGGAAGAGTCGCTGCGGGGGCTCGCGCGCGACGAGGCGCAGCGCCCCTTCGACCTGGAGGCGGGCCCGCCGTTCCGGGCCGGACTGGTGCGCCTGGGCGCGCAGGAGCACGCGCTGCTGTGGAGCATGCACCACATCGTCGGCGACGGCTGGAGCCTGGGGGTGTTCTACCGCGAGCTGGGCGAGCTGTACGCCGCCTTCACGCGCGGGGAAGCATCGCCGCTGGCGGAGCTGCCGGTGCAGTACGCGGACTGGGCGCTGTGGCAGCGGGAGCACCTCGGCGGGGAGGTGCTGCAGCGGCAGCTGGCCTGGTGGAAGGAGCAGCTGGCCGGCGCGCCCGCGCTGCTGGAGCTGCCCACGGACCGGGCGCGCCCGGCGGTGCAGAGCGGGCGGGGGGCGCGGCAGGAGCTGGTGCTGCCGGGCGGGCTGGAGCGGCGCCTGGAGGCGGTGGCGCGCGCGCAGGGGGTGACGCTGTTCATGCTGCTGCTGGGCGGCTTCCAGGTGCTGCTGGGGAAGTACTCGGGGCAGGAGAACCTGGTGGTGGGCTCGCCGATCGCCGGGCGCACGCGCGAGGAGACGGAGGGGCTGATCGGCTTCTTCGTCAACACGCTGGCGCTGCGGGCGGACCTGTCGGGCGACCCCACCTTCGGGGAGCTGCTGGGGCGGGTGCGGCAGGCCACCCTGGGCGCCTACCAGCACCAGGACCTCCCCTTCGAGAAGCTGGTGGAGGAGCTGGGCGTGGAGCGCAGCCTCAGCCGCAACCCGCTGGTGCAGGTGCTGTTCGCGCTGCGCAGCGCGCCCGGCGAGGGGCTGCGGCTGCCCGGGGTGGAGGCGCAGAAGCTGGAGGTGGAGGCGGGCACGGCCAAGTTCGACCTGGTGGTGGCGCTGGAGGCGAGGGAGGAGGGGCTGGCGGGGGGGATCGGCTACAGCACGGACCTGTTCGAGGCCGACACGATCGCGCGCCTGGCGGAGCACTACCGGGTGCTGCTGGAGGCCGCCGCCGCCGGGCCGGGGCGGCGCCT
>JBEVLE010000573.1:0-12319 GCA_040509335.1 Longimicrobiaceae bacterium
ATAATCCGCGCGGCCCCTGCCGTTGGCGCATGGTCGTACTTACTTGGGCTTGGCCGATGCTGATCCAGGGCGGCGATGGTCGTTCAAGGGTAGCACCCCCTGTGCGTCCCTAGGCCGGGCCAGAATCGCAACCACACGCCCGTAACGCTCACCTTCAAGCCCGTGCAGCTCGTGCTCTATGTCTTCCCTGTGACCTAGTTTGCTCGTCCAGTAGCCGTTGGTGAGCTGTAGTGCGGCGTGGCTCGGGCCGTCCTGACGCGCGTAGATCGCGATTTTCTCGATCCCGTCTTCTAGTTCCGCAGAGTCGGTTGGGCTATACCCGAGATGCCCGTAACCTGTCACGTACGCTTCTAGGGTGCGAACGTCAGTCTCGCCGCCGGGCCAATAAAGGCCGCCGTACGCGGACGGATGCCAGTTGCGGCGCGTATCATCCCCTGCATATGCGAAGCAATTGTAACCGCGATCATCAGGACTCGTGAAGCGGAAATGCGAGGTGGCAAGGTTAGGGTACTTCCGAATTAATTCCTCGCGTCTCAGATCAGAATTTTGCGTACTCCCCATGTAATCCATGCGCGAGTCATGCGATCAAGGTAGCCGCGATCTTCATACGGCACCGGATCTTCTCCCGTGATGGCGCGTAGCGCCCAGAACCAAGGCGCTGAGGTGGCTTCTAGGTCTTCTAGAATGAGCGGGACCGCCTCCCAACCCATTAGCATGATTTCCTGATAGGCCGGGTGTCTCGCGATCCGCTCCGGCGAAGACTCGTACTCCGTTGCTTCCTTCCACTCCTCCGCCAACTGCCTGAACCGAGCACGTAGTGACTTCCGTTCGCTTGTGAGCGTTTGCTGAGAATGCCACAGCGCGCTCTCAACTGAATTATCCACCAGGTGAGCAAATTCACTCAACCCTGGCGTTGCCCGACGGAAGATGCCGCCGCTGCGGATCGCCTGCGGGTCCAGCGGAACTATCTTCACCGGAACAACTCCCGCGTCGCCTCTGTGATGCTGTCGAAGAACAGCCGATCCTTGTAGTTCCGGAGGCTGCGGACCCGTTCCATCAACGCGGCGTCAGTGGGTCGGAACGGAAGCATTGTAGCGACGTCAATATCAAAAATCACAGGATAGAGGCCAGTTTGAGCTTCTTCCTCCACTGAGTGGAGTGTAATTGTGGCTTCAGCCGGAATATCCAAATCGAACAGAGATAGGCGGGTTAGGAAGCCCCTCATTCCAGTGTCGAGGGAAGGCGGCAACTTGGGATGGGTATTGAAGTAATCCGCCAGTTCGAAGTCAGTCCGGGGAATTACAATTCGATTCAAATACCGCAACCTGAGTTCTTCAATGCTCTCAGGCCCGAAATACGAAACAAACGCACGCCAGGCAGGCCACAGCCCTTCCTCGAATTGCTCCCACCGCACGTAAGGGCGGAGCCTGTGGAATGAGAACCCTGTTCTGGTGATCGCTGCCGCCTGTAGACGATCCGGCGACGAAAACCGCACACCTGTTGGTCCGCCACGCGCCGCTGTAACGCGTGGCGCCCGCTCGGGGCTGAATTGCGGGATTGGGGTGTCAGTGATCTCTTCACGCTCAGGGAGGAGATCAATTACTGCGCGGTGGAAGTGCTCTGCCGACGACGTCAGGTCGTCCAAACGAAAGACCCGGACGGCGATGATCGCCTCTTCAATTGGTGCGTTTGGAAAGACCTCTACCGGCATCAACGCTCCCATGCTAGGCGTAACACACGTCCCTGAACGATACTGTCCTTGCGCGAGTCGTGCCAGACTGGGGTGCACTTCTGGCGATCGGGGCGGCTGTGCTCGTCTACAGTTGACGCGCCAGACCACGCCCCGCACCTTTCAAGGGTACCTATCGACTGTGAGGTGTGGACGATGCCAGAGAGCGCAGAGAAGCCCGCCAGCGAGCGTCGGAAGCCTGGTGCGGAGTCAGAGTCCCTGAAGCTGAACACGACGTTTGAGGACGCCGTAGCGCGCATCCTCCGTGCTCCTGTCCCGCCGGGTGGAGTGCCGGACCGGGAGCCCACGCGGAAGCGTAGGGGCTCGCCTGGGAAGCCTGCGGAGGGGTAGCACGATCGAGACTATTGCTCCTCGGTAAAATGGCGCTTAATGTGCTTCCTCCCTGCTGTGCTGCACCTCACATCCGGAGGACGTTATGAGCCATTCGCTTTCCCACCTGCGCCGGGGGCTCTTCGGCATCGCCTTCGTGGGCTCCATGGCTTTTGGAGTTTCCCAGGCGTTTGCGGCGCCACAGCAGGCGTCCAGACCTTATTGCTTCCCTGAGGAATGTTACTACTCTTGCTGGGGGGACGGGGCGTGGGGTGGTGAATGCAACGTGTTTGGTTACTGCCACTGCTGGTGGTATTAGCGCACGAAAACGGGGGAATCTCGCCGCGAGATTCCCCCGTCTGTTTCCCTGGACCGTTCACCCCGGCCGGGGCTCTCCGGTGCTATTGTGCGCCAAGTACCTAATAGTGCTCCGTAGCAGACGAAACGACCGTCTGCAACGGAGTCGAGCCCCGCGAAAACTGCCCGCGGGTCTCGCCCCTTCGGGCCGAAATCCCTCACGCGGGGCTACTCCCCTCCTCTCCCGTCAGCGCGGCGGCTTCGTCGCGCAGGATGCGCAGCGCCAGGTCGATGGTGCGGCGGTGGGTGCGAAAGGACAGCGCCACCATGCGCAGGGTGAAGCGGCCGTCCAGCAGCGTGGACGACAGGAACACCCGCCCGTCGCGCCGCACGCGGTCCACGAGGTCCTGGTTCACCCGGTCGGCCTCGTCCGGTGCCATCCCCGGGGGCGCCCAGCGGAAGGTGACCACGGAAAGGTCCGGCTCCGGGCCCACCTCGAAGCCCAGCGCCCGCACCTCCTCGCGGAAGTAGCGGGCCAGCAGCAGCTTCTCCTCCAGCGCCGCGCGGAAGGGCGCCACCCCCAGCAGCACCAGCGGCAGCCACATGCGCAGCGCCCGGAAGGGACGGGTGAGCTCCGCCGACACGTCCGCGGGAGACACCTCGCCCGGCTCGCGCAGGGCGTCCTGCATGTAGTTGCCGGAGTAGTGGTGCGTGGCGGCCAGCGGCCGGACGTCGCGCACCACCACCATCCCCGAGCCCCAGGGGAGGAACAGGCTCTTGTGCGGGTCCAGGACCACCGAGTCCGAGCGCTCGATCCCCCGGAGCAGCGTCCGGCCGTGCTCCGTGAGCAGGAAGAAGCCGCCGTACGCCGCGTCCACGTGGAACCAGCAGCCCTCCCGCTCCGCCACGTCGGCGATGGCGTCCAGCGGGTCCACAGCGCCGGTGTCCGTGGTGCCCGCCGCCGCGATCACCAGCCAGGGGCGCAGCCCCGCCGCGCGGTCCGCGGCCACCGCCTCGGCCAGGGCGTCCGCGCGCATGCGGAAGCCCTCGTCCATGGCCACGCGGCGCACCTGCACCTCCGCCAGCCCCGCGATGCGGAGCGCCTTGTCGATGGCGTGGTGGGCCTGCGCCGTCGTGTACACCGCCGCGCGGGCGTAGTCGGCCCCCTTCAGCCCGTGGGCGTCCCGCGCCGTGGTGATCGCCGCCAGGTTGGCGATGCTCCCCCCCGACGCGATGTTGCCCCCCGCCCCCGCCGGGTAGCCCACCAGGTCCGCCACCCAGCGGATCACCAGGTTCTCCATGCGCACCGGCCCCGGCCCGGTGAAGAAGATCCCCGCGTACTTGTTGGTGACCGCGGCCAGGTAGTCGGCCAGCGCCGAGTGGTAGAGCCCGCCCCCCGGGATGTAGGCCAGGTGCCCGGGCGAGGCCGGGTTTCCCCCCGGCCCCGCCACCGAGTCCTCCAGCACGCGGATGGCCTCCTCCAGCGGCACCCCGTGCTCCGGGATGGGTATTGCCAGCACCCCGATCCCCGGGTCTTCCGCCTCCCGGTACCCCGGCAGCGAGCCGATCCCCCGCAGGAACCGCTCGGAGGAGGCGACCACCGCGTCGCGCAGCCGCCTGCGGCGGCCGGCGCCGGGGTCCAGCGGGCGCCCGGCGCGCTCCAGCCGGGCGATGCGGTCCAGCAGGGCGGCGCGGTCCGGGTCCGGCGCGTGGTCTGTCATGGGCGGCGATGCGGGGAAGCGACTCCGGGCGCGGTGTCGCGTGCGCCGCAAAGGTAGGCGGGCGAGGCACCTGCCACCAGCGCCCGCCGCGCCGTCGCCCGCCCTCGGCACCGTGGCAACAAGTGGCTCATCCTGGCCGATGTGTTGTAGTTCTGCGCGTGACGGCGTAATGTGGGTGGGTCCCCGCCGTGTCTCCACCGGTCCGGAGGGTCCTCCATGCCTCGCCGTCTCCTCCTCCTCGTCGCCCTGCTCCTCGGCATCCCCGCCGCCCTGTCCGCCCAGGCCGTGCGCGGCACGCTGCGCAGCGGCGGCTCCGGCGCGCCCGTTCCCGGCGCGCACGTGCAGCTGCGCGACGTGTCCGGCCGGCTCGTCGCCTCCGGCGTCACCGACGCGGCCGGCGGCTTCCTGCTGCGCGCCCCCGCCGCCGGCAGCTACACCGTGTCCGCCGAGCGCATCGGCTTCGCGCGGGCGGTGTCGCCGCTGCTGAGCCTGGCCGCCGGCGAGACGCTGGAGCAGCGGCTGGAAGCCCGTCCGCAGGAAAGCTCGCTGGAGGGAATCGTGGTGCGCGGCGGGGAGCGCGCGCGCTGCCGCACCATGCCCCCCGCGGGCGAGCCGGTGCACACCGTGTGGGAAGCGGCGCGCCGGGCGCTGCAGGGCACCGAGAGCGCCGCGCGCGAGGGGCTGTACCGCTACTCGGCGCAGGTCTTCGAGCGCGACATCGACCCGCGCAGCGCCACGGTCCGGGCCGAGCAGGCCACCACGCGCGCCGGCATGAGCGGCACCCCGTTCACCACCGTGCCGCTGCAGCGCCTGGCGGAAAAGGGGTACATGGAGGAGGACGGCGACTCGCTGCTCTTCCACGCCCCCGACGCCGCCGCGCTGCTTTCCGACGCCTTCCTGGAGCAGCACTGCTTCCGCCTGCAGGCGCCGCCCTCCGGGGACGAGGAGACCATCGGGCTGGCCTTCGAGCCGGTGCGGACGCGGCGGCTGCCGGACATCGAGGGGGTGCTGTGGCTGGACCGCGCCAGCAGCGAGCTGCGGCGCATGGAGTACCGCTACACCGGGCTGGACAGCCGGCGCGCGGCCGAGAACGCCGGGGGCGAGATGGAGTTCCGCAGGCTCCCCTCCGGCGACTGGATCGTGAGCCGGTGGCGCATCCGCATGCCGCTGATGGGGGTGCAGCAGATCTCGGTGGCGCAGCCCATGCCCGGCTCCGAGATCCGCCCGGTTCAGCAGTGGACGCTGCTGGGCGTGCGCGAAAAGGGCGGCGAGCTCACGCAGGTGGCGCGGCGCGACGGGTCGCCGGTGCTGGCCGCCGCGGGGGCGCGCCTGGCGGGGATGGTCTACGACAGCACGCGCCGGGCGGGGCTGGCGGGGGCGCGGGTGTGGCTGAGCGGCACGGAGTACGCCGCGCACACCGACTCGGCCGGGCGCTACGAGCTGGCCGACCTCCCCGAGGGGCGCTACACGGTCAGCTTCGGCGGCGCGCGGCTGGACTCGCTGGGGTACGCGCCGGCGCCGGTGACGGTGACGCTGGCGCGGGGGGCCACCACCCGGCGCGACCTGGCGGTGCCGCCGCCGGTGCGCATGCTGGCCGCCGCGTGCTCCGCCATGGGCGCCACGGGGGCGGACAGCAGCGTGGCCGGGAGCGGGATCCTGGTGGGCGTGGTGCGGCAGGGCGGCACCGACGCGCCGCTCGCCGGCGCGCGGGTGACGCTCGCCGGGGGCGGGCGCGCGATGGAGGCGAAGACGGACGCGCGCGGCGCGTACCGCTTCTGCGGGGCGCCGGCGGGTCCCGTGGCGGTGCGGGTGGAGGCCGCCGGGGCGCTGGTGCGGACCACGCTCCAGCTGGAGGGCGGCCCGGTGCTCCAGGACTTCACGGTGGCGCCCCGGGTCGCCGCCGCGGCGCCGCGTCCCGGCCAGGCGGCGAGCGCGCGGGCCGTGGTGACCGGCCGCGTGCTCGGCGGCCCCGACGGCGCCCCGCTGGCCGGGGCGAGGGTGGTGCTGGGCGGCGGGGGAGCGGCGGCCACCACCGACGCGCAGGGCCGCTTCACCGTGCGCGGCGTGGTGGCCGGCAGCCAGGACGTGACCGTCGCGCACCCGGCGCACGGCACGCGCACCGTCAAGACCGTGGTGGAGGGGGGCACCTCCGACCTGGAGCTGCGCCTGGGCGAGGGGATGCGGCTGGCCGCGCTGGTGACCACCCCGTACACCCTGGACCCGCTGCGTGTGGAAGCGAGCCGGGAGCGCCGCTCCCTGGACGCCGTGGGGTTCTACGACCGCCGGAGGATGGGGTGGGGCGTCTTCCTGACGGAGGAGGACTTCCGGCGCGGCGCCCCGCTGTCCAGCGTGATACGCACCATCCCGGGGATCCGGGTGATCCGGCATCAGCCGCCCGGCCGCATGGGCACGGCGCCCCCCATGGAGACCCGCCTGGTCTCCAGCCGGAGCAACACGAGCGTGCGCCTCAGCGAGGGCTCGAACGAACGCTCCGCCGACCAGTGCTTCTTCCCGGTGTTCCTGGACGGCGTGCGCATCATGAGCGACAGCCCCGACCAGGGCCAGGACATCGACCGGCATCTCCGCACGGGCGACGTCGTCGCGATCGAGGTGTACCGCAACGGCGCCGAGGTGCCGCCGCAGTACAGGACCGCCAACCTGGCGTGCGGGGTGGTGCTGCTGTGGACCCAGGCGGAAAAGGACCCGGGGCGCTGAGGACGGCTACGGCTCTGAACGGCGGCGTTGGGCGTGCCCCCGGCTGGCGCCGGGGTCGGGCTTCGGCTCCGTAGCAGACGAAACAACCGTCTGCAACGGAGTCGAGCCCCGGCGGAAACTGCCCCGCCGGGTCTCGCCCCTCCGGGCCGAAATCCCTCACGCGCACGGCGCCCCCGCGAGGAGATTCCGCGGAGGCGCCTGTCCATTTCCGTACTTTCGCTCCGCCCCGCCCCCCGGGTAGATTGCGCCTTTCCAGCGTCCGGGCTCCGCACCCTCGCTCCCGCTACGACATGTTCAGGATCTGGCCCAGGATCGCGGCGGCCGCCGCCGTGCTGCCGGCGCTGGCCGGCGGGCTGGCCGCGCAGGCGGGTGGCGAGGACACCGCGCGCAAGCCGTTCGAGGCGATCCCCCTGGGGAACGACGTCGTCCTGCGCCCGAAGCGGGTCGCCCTCACCAACCGTCGCGGCGTCCAGTGCGAGATCACGCATCCCCTGGTGACCGGCGGCTCCACCCCCGAACTGCGCGACGCGCTCCAGGAGACGCTCAGCCTGGAATCGGTGCTGGACATCCCGCTGGGCGAAGCCCGCAAGGAGATCCTGACCGACGACTACCTCTGCTACGACATCGGCTATTCGGTCCGGTTCCGGCGCGGGTATCTCCTGGACGTGGGGTACTCGCTCACGGTCCACTCCGGAGGCAGGTTCCGGTACGGGTACCGGAACCGGGTCGTGGACCTGCGCACTGGCGAGCGGCTGCTCGCGAGGCAGGTGTTCGATCCCGCCGCCCTTCCGGCGCTCGCCAAGCAGCTCGACCGGCGCCTGCAGGCCGACATCACCAAGCAGATCGCCCGCGACCAGCATGACGGCGACTGGGGTTACCTGGACGACACGGGGGCGCCGAAGCGCTTCCGGGAGGAGGACCTCGGCAATTTCTCCGTCGACGAGCAGGGGATCACCTTCTACTTCGAGTTCGCCTTCCCTGACATGGCCCCTTTTCAACCCGCGCACTACTTCCTGTCCTGGTCCGAACTGCGGCCGTACGTCCGCCCGGACGGAGCTCTCGCGCCGCTGCTCCGCTGACCCGCCACCCCCTGGACGGCAAAGGCGCCCCCATCGGAAGATCCCGGCGGGGGCGCCTTTTACGTACTTCGTACTCCGTACTGCCGTTCACTTCCGCACTTTCGCACTCACGCACTTTCGCACTTCCGTTCCGCCTTCCCCGGGATCCGCTCCATCGCCCGCTCGGCCAGCGCGCAGATGGTGAGCGACGGGTTCACGCCCGGGTTGGCCGAGACCGCGGAGCCGTCCACCACGTACAGGCCGGGGTAGCCCCACACCTGGTGCCCGGAGTCGATCACGCCGGTCTCGGGCGAGTCGCCCATCACGCAGCCCCCCAGCACGTGCGCGGTGGTGGGGATGCCGAAGAGCGTTTCCGTGGCCAGGCTGGCCAGGAATCCGTCGGCGCGGGCGGCCACCCGCTCGCCGAGCGCCGTGGCCTCCGGGATCGCCGCCGTGGGGGCGGGGCCGTGGGCGAGCACGCTGCGCGCGCCTCGCCCCCAGCGCGCGGGGCGCAGCGACAGGTGGCTGTCCAGCGTGCGCATGTACAGCAGGATCAGCGAGTGCCGCCCGAAGTCCGGGTTGAGGGCGGCGCGCAGCGCGCGCCGGGGCGAGCGCGCCACCGCGCGCACGGCGCCGCGAATGCGCTCCCCGGCGGTGGAGCCGGGGCCGTGCGGCGCCATCAGCACCCGGAAGAAGCCCGAGCCCGCGGGGTAGCGCACCGGCTCCAGCGTGGAGCAGTCGTCGGTGTGCAGGATGGAGGTGATCGCCACCCCCTCCGACATCGCCCGGTCGCGCCGCTCGCTCACCACCCCCATCAGCACCTCGGAGTTGGTGCGCACGTATTCGCCCAGCCGCTCCGAAAGGCGGGGGAGGCCGCGCGGGCTCCGCTGGAGGCGGAGGAGGAGGGGGACCGTCCCCAGCACCCCGCCCGCCAGCACCACGCCGCGCGCCCGGAGCACGCGCCGGCGGCGGCGGCGCCAGGGGCGCACCGGCCCCTCCAGCACCTCCACCTCGTAGCCCCCCTCCACCGGGCGGATCCAGTCCACCTCGTGCTCCGGGCGCACTTCCGCCCCGCGCCGCTCCGCCAGGTACAGGTAATTGCGGTCCAGCGTGTTCTTGGCTCCCACCGGGCACCCCAGCATGCACCCGCCGCAGTGGGTGCACCCCGTCCGCGCCGGCCCCTCCCCCCCGAAGTACGGGTCCGGCACCGTCGCCCCCGGCTCCCCCAGGAACACCCCCACCTCCACCGGGCGCAGCCGGTCCTCGCGGCCCAGGTCGCGCGCCACGGCGGCCATGACCTCGTCCGGGAAGGTGGCGCGCGGGTAGCGCGCGGCGCCCAGCATGCGGCGGGCGCGCGCGTAGGCGGGGGCCAGCTCCGCCCGCCAGTCGGCCAGGTGGCGCCAGCCGGGCGCCTCGAAAAAGGCCGGGCCGGGAACCGGGAGGGTGTTGGCGTACACCAGCGAGCCGCCCCCCACCCCCACCCCCGACACGGCGGTCAGGTGGCGCAGGAACTTCATCTGGAAGGGGCCGCGCAGCCCCAGGCGTGGCATCCACAGCCAGCGCCGCAGGTTCCAGTTGCTGCGCGGAAAGTCCTCGGGGCGGAAGCGCCGCCCCTTTTCCAGAACCAGCACGCGGTGGCCCTTTTCCGCCAGCCGCAGCGCGCTCACGCTGCCGCCGAACCCCGAGCCGACGACGACGAAGTCCCAGGTCATGTGCCGCGGGGGTGAGGAAGGGGACGGGAGGGTGCCGGTGGGCGGGCCGCGCCCTTCCAAGATCGCCGCCGCGCGCCGGCGCGCAAGCGGGAGCTTCCCCGCGCCGCCCACTTGCCGTCCCCGCCGCGCCGTCGCATCGTGAATGCGGCCCCTCCCGCACCCGGCTCCCGGTCCCATGCAGCCCTTTCGTCCGCGACCCGTCCGCTTCCACGGCCTGCGCCACCGCGAGGGGTGGCGGCTCAAGCTGTACTCCATCACCCACGACGGCGCGCCGCCCGCGCTCGCGGAGTTCGAGTCGGGGATCGCGCTGGCCGAGCGGGCGCTGCCGCTCCCCGCCGTCGCCGCCGGGCGCCCGGGCGCCGCCTTCCTGGTCGCGCACGCCGGGCGCAGCATGCGGTACGTGGTGCTGGCGTGGTGGGACCACGAGAACGAGCTGCCCATGCGCGTGTGGGTGCGCCCCGCCGGCGGGGAGGGGGCGTGGCGGCCGGCGGAGGGCGGCGAATCGTTCTGCGTGTGGGACCTGCAGGTGCTCTGGTTCGAGCGCGAGGCGTACGTCGCCACCGTGCTGGCGGAGGGCCACCCCGACCCGGTGCGCGCCTACCTGGCGCGGCACCTGGCCGTGGAGCCCGCCGCGGCGGACGCGTAGCCCGGAGCTTGCGTCTGCTCCCCTTTCCGTGGGCCGCCTCCCCGGAGGCCGTCCCCCCGTTCCGCACCCCCGTCCGCCGGAGGAGGCTCGCCATGCTCCGTCTCCGGAGATCCGCCGGGCCCGCGCGGCGTGCCGCCCTCGCCGCCGGGCTCCTCCTGCTGGGCGGCTGCGCCCCCTCGCCCCCGCCCGACCCCTCGCCCGCCACGGCGCAGGTGTCGCTGGAGGCGCTTTCCGCCGCCGACGCCCTGTTCGCCCGCGCGGCGGGGGCGTACCAGCGCGGCAGGCACGCGCGCGCCGCCGGGCTGTTCGCCCGCGCCGCGGAGGCGCCCGGGTACTGGCGGCGCGAGGCCGCCTTCTACGGCGCCGCCTGCGCCTACGCCCTGGGCGGGGACGCGGCGTCCGCGCTGGACTACCTGGGGCGCGCCGTGGCGGCGGGGTTCCGCGGCGCCGGGCGCATGGCCGCCGACCCCGACCTGCGCGCCCTGCACGGCGACCCCCGCTGGGACGCGCTGCTCGCCGGGGCCCGGGGCAACGAGGAGCGCTACCGGGCCGAGCGCGGCGACCCCGCCAACGCCCGCGTGGTGGCCGACGACGTGGAGCGCTTCTGGCGCGCCTACGACATGGCCGCGCGCCGCCAGAGCGACCGCTCCCGCGCCGCGGTGTTCCTGCGCGAGTACCTGGAGCGGGGAACCCCGGGGCTGCTCGACTACTACCGGCTCAAGATCGGCAACCCCGAGCAGCTGGGCGCGTTCGTGGCGCGCCACCCGCGCTTCTACGGCGGGGTGCGGGCGAGCACCCTGCGGGCGGCGCACATGGAGCCGGAGATCCGCGCCGTCTTCGCGCGGCTGGAGGCGCTGTACCCGGAGGCGGTGTTCCCCGACGTGTACCTGGTGGTGGGGCGGCTCAGCTCCGGCGGCACCGTCTCGGGGCGCGGGCTGCTCATCGGCACCGAGATGTACGGGGTGACGCCGGAGACCCCCACCGACGAGCTTCACCTGGGGCTGCGCCGCATCGTGGGCCCGGTGGAGGACCTCCCCCACACCGTGGCGCACGAGCTGGTGCACGTGCAGCAGGCGCCGCTCCGCGACCGCACGCTGCTGGCCGGCGCGCTTCGCGAGGGCGGCGCCGACTTCCTGGCCGACCTGGTGGCGCCCCGCGGCACCCCGCCGTTCTACCGCACCTGGGGCACGGCCCACGAGCGCGAGGTGTGGGAAACCTTCGCCGCCGAGATGCACCAGACCGACTGGCGCGGGTGGATCGGCAACAACGGCACCGCCACCGAAGCGTGGCCCGCGGACCTGGGGTACTTCGTGGGGTACCGCATCGCCCAGGAATACTACGCCCGCGCCGCCGACAAGCCGGCCGCCTTCCGCGCGCTGCTGCGGCTGGACGACCCGGCCGGGATCCTGCGGGAAAGCGGCTACCCCGGCGCCCCCGCGCCCTGACCGCGCCGCACTTGTGCGCACGGCGCCGGGAGCGGAGTTTGCGTTCGTCCCCCGCAGCACGCACCCCCAGGAGGGAGCCATGACCGGGAGCCCCGACGCCGTGGAGGTGGTCCGCGTCCCCGCGGAGGAGCGCTTCGAGATCCGCACCGGGGGCGAGCCCGCCTACCTTTCCTACGCGGAGATGGACGGCAGGCTGTACCTGATGCACACCGAGGTGCCCGAGGCGCTGGGCGGGCGTGGGCTGGGCGGCGAGCTGCTGCGCGCCGCGCTGGAGCACGCCCGCGGGGCGGGGATGCAGGTGGTCGCCTTCTGCCCGTACGCCAGGGTGTGGCTGCGCCGCCACCCGGAGTACGCCGAGCTGGTGGCGGAGTAGCGGGCGCGGGCGGCGGCCGGGACGGGGCCCGGCGCCCCACGAACCATTTCCAACGGAGACTCCAGATGGCGCAGATCACGATCGACGCGGAAGAAGCGCAGTACCTGGCCACCGCCCTGCGGTCCTACCTTTCGGACCTGCGGGTGGAGGTGGCGGGAACCGACTCGTTCGACTTCCGCGAGGCGCTCAAGAAGCAGGAGGCCGCCCTCAACCACGTGCTGGAGCAGCTGGGCGTCGCGGACGACGGCCCCGGGGCGGCATAGCTCCCCTCCCGTTCCCGGCGGCGTCCCGCC
>JBEVLE010000574.1:0-3768 GCA_040509335.1 Longimicrobiaceae bacterium
GGGCGCCGTTTTGCCGTTCCGCGGTACCCATACCTATCTGTACGGAGGGAGACAGCCGGCAGTTTGGCTGGCTCACTCCGGCGAAGGGAAACCCGCCGGCCGTTTGGCGGGGTTCCCGGAGCCCGCGCAGGAGACGGACGGCTGTATCGTCCGGCTCCGGAGCGGCCCGCCGAACCCGGAGGAAAACGAAGAGGCGGCCCCGGATACACCCGGAGCCGCCTCGAAACGTCGAACCAACCCTGAAGAGCTTAACGGATCTTGGCGAGAAGCTCCGCGTTAGTCTTGGAGTCGTTCATCTGCTTGAGCAGCAGCTGAAGCGCGTCCGCGGCGGAAAGCGAGTGCAGCACGCGCCGCAGCTGGTGCACCTTGTCGAGGTCTTCCTCGGGGATGACCAGGTCCTCGCGGCGGGTGGCGCTCTTCTCGATGTTGATGGCCGGGAAGATCCGCTTGTCCGCCAGCTCGCGGTCCAGCACGATCTCGGAGTTGCCGGTTCCCTTGAACTCCTCGAAGATCACCTCGTCGGCCCGGCTCCCCGTCTCGATCAGCGCGGTGGCGATGATGGTCAGCGACCCACCCCCGCCGCGCACCTTGCGCGCGGAGCCGAAGAAGCGCTTCGGCTTTTCCAGCGCGGTGGCGTCGATGCCGCCGGACAGCAGCTTGCCGCTGCCGCGCTCGGTGTTGTTGTAGGCGCGGGCCAGGCGGGTGATGGAATCCAGCACCAGCACCACGTCGCGCCCGCTCTCCACCTGGCGGCGGGCGTGCTCCAGCGTCATCTCGGCGACGGCGACGTGCCGGTCGGCGGGACAGTCGAAGGAGGAGGCGATCACCTCGCCGTGCCCCAGCATCTCCATCTCGGTGACCTCCTCCGGGCGCTCGTCCACCAGCAGCACCAGGAGGACCGCCTCCGGGTAGTTGGAGTGGACGCCGCGGAGGATGGACTGGAGGATGGTGGTCTTCCCCGCCCGCGAGGGCGCGACGATCAGCGCACGCTGCCCCTTGCCGAGCGGGGCGATCAGGTCGATGATGCGCGGCGTGGGATCCCGCTTGGCGCGCCCCTCCACCGCGTGCTCCAGCGTCAGGCGCTCGTCGGGGTATGTGGCGGGGAGGGAGTTGAACTCGGGGCGGCCGCGGGCCTGCTCGGGGGGGAGGCCGTTCACGCTGCGGACGCTTTCCAGCGGCGGGCTCTTGCCGCGCCCGGGAGCGGTGCCCACCTCGCCCACGATGCGGTCCCCCGTCCGCAGCCCGAGCCGCCGGATCACGGACTGGGGGACGAAGGGGTCTCCGTCGGCGGTCTGGTACCCGTGGGCGCCGGACCGCAGGAAGCCGCTTCCGCTGGACAGTACTTCGAGGATCCCCTCCGCCTCGGCGGAGGGTCCGTTCTCCGGCCGGGGGGTGGCCGGGGAGTGTGCGGACAGACTCATCTAGTGCTCTTTATCGGGTGCCGAGGCGCGCTTGCGCCTCCGGGGTCCGGAGGCGGGGCGTCACCATTGCAGTTGTGGCTCGGACGGAAGCCGCTGGGTGTCAAATTGCGTGCCGCGGAGCTGCGACCGACGGGGCGGGTCAGGGAGGGCGGCGTGGGAGACGGGGAAGATAAGCGTTCCCCCTGCTCCCGCAAGGCTTCCGTCATCCATACACCGCCACGTCCGCGGGGATCCCGCCACGCGCCACTGGCGCGACCGGGGGGAAAGCTTTTACCTTTGAAGCGAAAACATTCACTCCCAACGCGTTGCCTCCCCTGCCCCACCCCGTGTACGGCCGGATCATCGGAGCTTCGGTAAGCCCGTTCAACCCGCACGCCCGCCAGCGGCGCGCGGTGCAGGCCACGCTCGCCATCGCGGTGATGCTGTGTACGCTGGGGGCCGCGTTCTTCCGCACGCAGATCGTCCGCAACTCGGAGTTCGTCCTGCGCTCGGAGGACAACCGCTTCCGCATGGTCCCCATCCCCGCGCCGCGGGGAACGATCTTCGACCGCAACGGCAAGGTGGTGGCGGAAACGGTCACCGGCTACACGCTGTCGCTGGAGCCGGGGCCGCGCGACTCGGTGCGCGCGCGCCTGGCGGCGCTGGTGCCGGTGCTGGAGCTGGACTCGCTGCAGGTGGCGGAAACGCTGGAACGCGCGCGCAAGGACCCCAAGGAGCCGGTCGTGGTGTCGGACGCGCTCACCTTCCGGCAGCTGTCGCGCCTGCAGGAGCAGCCGGCGCGCCTTCCCGGAGTGCTCCTGGAGGCGCGCCCGGTGCGCCGCTACCCGTACGGCGACGCGACCGCCCACATCGTGGGCTACGTGTCGGAGATCAACGAGCGGGAGCTGGCCAGCCCCACCTGGCAGGGCTACAAGCTGGGGCAGCAGATCGGCAAGGCGGGGGTGGAGCGCCAGTACGAGCGCGTGGTGGGGGGGACGCCGGGGACGCGCTACATCGAGGTGGACGCGCGCGGCCGGCTGGTGGGACGCTTCGCGGAGCAGCTCACCAAGCCGCCGCAGGCCGGGGGCGACCTCCGCCTGACCGTGGACGTGGAGCTGCAGCGCTACGTGCGGGCGGTGTTCCCGGCGGGGATGAAGGGGGCGGTGGTGGCCATGGTCCCGTCCACGGGGGAGATCCTGGCCATGTACTCCGCCCCCACCTACGACCCCAACCTGCTGGTGGGCCGCATCTCGCCCGCGGTGTGGAAGGAGCTGAACGGGACCAGCCGCCCGCTCCTGAACCGCGCGACCAACGGCATCTACCCGCCGGGCTCCACCTGGAAGCTGGCGACGGCGATCATCGGGCTGGAGCGGGGGGCGATCACCCCGGAGTACAAGATGCCCATCGCCTGCACGGGCGGCATGCCGTACGCCGGGCGCTACTCGCGCTGCTGGAAGAAGGAGGGCCACGGCCCGCAGGACCTGATCCAGGCCATCGCCAACTCCTGCAACGTGTACTTCTACCAGCTGGGGATCCGGCTGGGGATCAAGCTGCTCACGCAGGAGGGGACGCGCCTGGGCTTCTCCCGGAAGACGTCGCTGGACCTGCCGGGCGAGAAGGTGGGCACCTTCCCCGCCAGCCGCGAGTGGTACAAGAGGCGCTTCGGGTGGACGCCGCCGCCCAGCGAGGTGATGAACCTGGCCATCGGCCAGGGGCCCAACTCGCAGACGCCCATCCGCATGGCGCAGTTCTTTTCCGCGCTGGCGGGGGACGGCACCGCGGCCGCGCCGCACATCGTGGCGCGCAGGCCGGGGGGTGCCCCGGAAACGGACCTGCGCATGAGCCCCACGACGCTGGCCGCGGTGCACCAGGGGCTGGCCCGGGTGGTGGAGGCCGGGGGCTCGGCGCACGCGGTGGAGCTGCGCCGCTGGAAGCTGTACGGAAAGACGGGCACCGCCCAGAACGCGCAGGACGCCAAGAACCACCACGCCTGGTTCACCGGCTTCGCCGGCCCGCGCGGCGGGGCGCCGGAGATCGTGGTGGCGGTGATCGTGGAGTACGGCGGCTCCGGCTCCGGCGCCGCCGCCCCCGTGGCCGCGCGCATCGCCGACTACTACCTGAACAAGAAGCACGGCCACCCCGTCCCCCGCATGGAGGACGTGGAGCCCACCAACGCCCCCAGGCCGACGCCGGCACCCCGCCGCGCCGCCCGCCGCACCCGCCCGGAGCCCACCGCCGCACCGCTCCCCGACATCCGCCCCTCCGGGGCGATGGCGCAGCCGGCCGCGGAAGGGACAGGGAACAGGGAATAGGGAACAGGGAATAGCCTGCAACGGCAAAACGGCGCCCCCACCTCGATGCCGAGGTG
>JBEVLE010000575.1:0-14767 GCA_040509335.1 Longimicrobiaceae bacterium
CGCGCGCGGACCGCCGCCCCCCCGTTCACACCGTGGCCGGCTCAAGCGTATCCACCTCCGCCGCCTTCGACGGCAGCGAGTCCGACTTCCGCTCGAACATCAGGTACAGGAGCGGGAGCACCAGCAGGGTGAGCAGCGTGGAGGTCACCAGCCCGCCGATCACCACCGTGGCGAGCGGCCGCTGCACCTCGCCGCCGGCGCCGCTGGAGATCGCCATGGGGATGAACCCCAGGCTCGCCACCATCGCCGTCATCAGCACGGGGCGGAGGCGGGTCATCCCGCCCTCGCGGACGGCCTGCTCCAGCGGGCGGCCCTGCTGGCGCAGCTCGTTGATGTAGGAGACCATCACGACCCCGTTCAGCACCGCGATCCCGAACAGGGCGATGAAGCCCACCCCGGCCGAGATGCTGAAGGGCATCCCGCGCAGCAGCAGCGCGAGCACCCCGCCCACCGTGGCGAGCGGGATCCCGCTGAAGACCAGCGCCGCCTGCCGGAGCGAGTTGAAGGTGGCGAAGAGCAGCAGGAAGATGAGCCCCAGCGAGAGCGGCACCACCAGCATCAGCCGCCGGGTCCCCCGCTCCAGGTTCTCGAACTGCCCGCCGAAGTCCACCCGGTAGCCGGGTGGGAGGGTGACGCGGCCGGACTCGAAGAGCGCCTCCACGTCCTTGACGAAGGACCCCATGTCCCGGCCGCGGACGTTGCCCTCGATGATGACCAGGCGGGAGCCGTTCTCGTGGCTGATGTCGGCCGGACCCTGCACCTCCTCGATCCGGGCGAGCTGCCCCACGGGGACGCGCTCCCCGCCGGGGGCGCTGACCAGGAGGTTGGAGATCGTCTGCACGTTCTGCCGCGCGGACTCGGGGAAGCGCACGGTCAGCGCGAAGCGCCGCTGCCCCTCCAGCACGGTGGTCGCCTCGGCACCGCCGATCGCCTCCACGGTGCGCATCACGTCCGCGGAGTTGATCCCGTAGCGGGCGAGCTGGTCCGGGAGCACGCTGATCTGGAGCTGCGGCAGCCCGGTCAGCTGCTGCGCCTTAAACCCCGTCGCACCCTCCAGCCGGGAGACGGCGGCTACCGTCTCGTCGGCCTTCGCCTTCAGCACCTCCAGGTCGTCCCCGTAGATCTTGACCGCGAGGTCGCTCCTCACGCCGGCGATCAGCTCGTTGACGCGCAGCTCGATCGGCTGGCTGAAGGAGAAGACCATCCCGGGGATGTCCTCCAGCACCTCGCCCATCTTCTCCTCCAGCTCGGCCTTGCTCTCCGCCCGCTTCCACTGGTCCTCGGGCTTGAGCATCACCAGCACGTCGCTGATGTTGACGCCCATGGGGTCGGTGGCGATCTCCGCCCGGCCCGTCTTGCCGACGATGTCCTCGATCTCGTCGGGGAAGGCAGCCAGGAGCCGCCGCTCCATCAGCGACGACTGCCGGATCGACTCCTCCAGCGAGATGCTGGGGAGCCGCATCACCTGGACGGCGAGCGACCCCTCGTCCAGGCGCGGGATGAACTCCGAGCCCAGGAACGGGAAGGTCGCCACGGCCACGGCCACCATCGCCCCGGCGCCCAGGAGCACCTTCTTGGCGTTTCCGAGCGTCCATTCCAGCGCGGGCTCGTAGATCCGCTTGGCCCGGCGCACCAGCCACACGTCCTTCTCCTCCACCTTGCCGCGGAGCATCAGCGAGATCAGCACCGGGGTGAGGAGGAAGGTGAGGATCAGCGAGCCCACCAGCGCGAAGACCACGGTGAGCGCCATCGGCCGGAACATCTTCCCCTCCACCCCCTCCAGGGAGAGGATGGGCAGGTAGACCACGATGATGATCCCCACGCCGAAGAGGATGGGGCGGGCCACCTCGGCGCAGGAGTCCAGCACCGTGCGCAGGAATCCCTTGTCCTTGCGCTCCGAGAGGTGGCGCATGGAGTTCTCCACCATCACCACCGAGCCGTCGACCACCAGCCCGAAGTCGATGGCGCCCAGGCTCATCAGGCTCCCCGCGATCCCCGCCTTGACCATCATCCCGACGGCGAAGAGCATGGAGAGCGGGATCGCCAGCGCCACGACCAGCGCCGCGCGGATGTTGCCGAGCAGCAGGAAGAGCACGGCCACCACCAGGATGGCGCCTTCCAGCAGGTTCTTCTCGACGGTCGCGATGGTGCGGTCGACCAGCTCCGTACGGTCGTAGAAGGGGCGGATCTTCACCCCCTCGGGGAGGCTCCGCGATACGGTGGCGAAGCGCTCCTTGACCGCGTCGACCACGGTGCGGGAGTTCTCGCCCATGCGCATCATCACGATCCCGGTGACGACCTCGCCCCGGCCGTCCTGGGTGACGGCGCCCTGGCGGATGGTGTGGCCGATCGCCACGTCCGCCACGTCGCCCACCCGCACCGGGGTGCCACCCCGGCTGGTGAGGACGATGTTGCGGATCTGCTCCAGGTCCTGCACCTGCCCCACGCCGCGGATGACGAGCTGCTCCGCGCCCCGGGTGATGTAGCCGCCGCCCGCGTTCAGGTTGTTGGCGGCGACCGACTCCAGCACCTGGTCGAGCGTCAGGTCGTACTGCACCAGCGCCTCGGGCCGGACCAGCACCTGGTACTGCTTGGCGTAGCCGCCGAAGGAGTTGATCTCCGCGACGCCGGGGACCCCCCGGAGCTGGGGCGCCACCACCCAGTCCTGGAGCGTGCGCAGCTCGGTGGCGTCCACCGTCTTCGACTCCAGCGAGTACTGGAAGATCTCCCCCAGGCCGGAGCTGATCGGCCCCATCTCCGGGGTGCCCAGCCCCTCCGGGATCTCGTCCCGGGCCTCCTGCAGGCGCTCCTGCACCTGCTGGCGGGCGAAGTAGATGTCGGTGCCCTCGTGGAAGATCACCGTCACCTGGGACAGCCCGAACTTGGACAGGGAGCGGACCTCCTCGACGGCCGGAAGCCCCGACATGGCGAGCTCCACCGGGAGCGTGATCTGGCGCTCCACCTCCAGCGGGGAGAGCGCCGGCGCGTTGGTGTTGATCTGCACCTGCACGTTCGTCACGTCCGGCACCGCGTCGATCGGGAGGCGCAGCGCGGACCACACGCCCCAGCCGACCAGCAGCGCCGTGAGCGCCACCATCAGCAGGCGGTTCTTGAGAGCGAACGCGATGATTTTATGTAGCATGGGGGTCGCTCCTCAGTGCCCGTGCTCGCCGATCTCGCCCTTGGCGAGCTCGGAGCGCAGGGAGAAGGCGCCCGCCAGCACGACCCGGTCGCCCGCCTTGAGGCCGGAGCGGACCAGGACGCGGTTCCCGTCCAGCGTCTCCCCGACCTGAACGGGCACGGCGCGGAACTCGCCCGGACGGGTCCCCGGGACGAACACCACCTGCCTCCCCTCCAGCTCCTGGAGGGCGTCCTGCGGGACGGCCACGCCGGCGGGGCCCGTCCCGCCCACCTGGATGCGGGCGTTGGCGAACATGCCGGGCTTGAGCGCCGCGTCGTCGTTGGGGACCTCGACGCGGGCGCGGACGGTCCGCTTCTGGGGGTCCACGATGTCCCCCAGGTAGACGATCCGGCCCGGGAAGGTGCGCCCCGGGTAGGCGGCCACGCTGACCGCCGCCGGCTGGCCCACGTTCACGCGGCCGAGGTCGCGCTCGAAGATGTCCAGCTCGATCCACACCCGGGACAGGTTGGCCACCGTGAACAGGGTGTCCGCCGACTCCGCCATCTCGCCGAGGCTGGCGTCGCGCGCCACCACCGTCCCCGCGAACGGGGCGGTCACGGTGAAGCGTCCACCGCTCCCGCCGCTGGCACCCAGGGCGCGGAGCCGCTCGCGGGTGCTCTGCAGGGAGGCCTGCGCCCGGCGCAGCTCAGCCTCGAACTCCAGGACCTCCTTGCGGCTGGAGATCCCCAGCCCCTCCAGCCGGCGCTCGCGCGCGTAGTTCTCCTGGGCGATGCGCAGCAGCGCCACCGCCTCGTTCTCGTCCGCGCGGAGCTGGCCCACGTCCGGACTCTCCAGCGTGGCGAGCACCTGCCCCCCGGCCACCCGCTGGCCCACGTCGGCGCGGAGCTGGGCGATGCGCCCGGCCGTGCGGGGACCGACGTGGGTCACCCGGTCGGCGTCGTAGGTGATCGCCCCGGTCACCGCGAGCCCGCTCGTCTGCACGCTCTCCGCCGGGCCCACGCGGATCCCGGCGACGGCGAGCGCGGCGGTGTCGAGGACCACCACGTCGGGCGCCCCCGCCGCGGCCTCGCCCGCCTCGCCCTCGGCGTGCTCCTCCCCCTCCGCCTCCGCGTCGCCGCCTCCGCACGCCCCCACGCTCCCGGCGAGCGCCGCGGCGAGGAGGAGCATCCAGGCCCGGCGGCCGAGCCTCTGAAGTTCCGTCGTCGTCATGATCTATCTGCCTGCGCTGAGGGAATGTCGGGGGTGTCGGTCGCGAGGCCGGCCGTGGCGGACTGGAGGTCGACCAGCGCCCGCCGGCGGGCGAGCCAGGCGTCCCAGTAGCCGGTCTCGGCGTCCAGGAGCTGGTTGCGCACGAGCAGCAGCGTCGTCAGGCCGATCTTGCCGGACCGGTACGCGGTCTCCAGCCGCTCCCGACTCTGGCGCGCCGGCTCCAGGACGGTGGACTCGTAGACCTCCACCTCCTCGGTCGCCGAGGCGTACGCCCGCACCGCCTCGGTCACCTGCGTGCGGATGCGGGCCTCCACGGCGCGGGACTCCAGCGTCGCTTGCTCGGCGCGCGCCTGCTGCTCGGCGACGCGGCCCTGGTTGCGGTTGAGCACGGGGATGGGGACGCCGACCCCCACCCCGAAGCGGGGGCTCCCGCCGTCCTCGTCGCGCTCAGCCACCACGCCGACGCGCAGGTTCGGGAGCGCCTCGCGGCGTGCCAGGCCGGCGAGCGCGCGGAACTGCTCCGCGGCCGCCGAGCGGGCCGCGAGGTCGGGGCGTCGCGCGAGCGCGACGGCGATGAGGGAGTCGGCGTGGAGGGCGCCGGGGACCGGCGCGCCGGGGAAGTCCTCCGCGAGGCGGAGGGGCTGGCCGGGGGCGATCCCGACGAGGCGCTTGAGTTCCTGCTCGGCGCGGGTGGCCTCGCGCCGGGAGGAGAGCACCCGGGCGCGGGACCTGCCGTAGTCGATCTCGGCCAGGTCGGCCTCCAGGGCGCTGATCTCGCCCTCCCGGGCCTGGATCCGGACGGCGGAGAGCAGGCGCTCGTTGAGCGCCAGCGTCGCCTCGGCGAGCCGGAGCTGCTGGCGCGTGGAGAACGCCTCGAAGTACGTGGCGCTGGCCTCGGCGACCGTTTCCCGCGCCGCGTTGCGGACGGTGGACTCGGCGCGCGAGACCCCGAGCTGCGCCGCCCGGCCGCGCAGGGAGCGCTGGCCAGCGACCTCGATCTCCTGCGAGAGCGACGCCTCGAACTGGCCCACCCCGCCGGTGGCGGCGGCGGGCAGCTCCAGCTCGGCCTGGGGGTTGAACGCGGGGAGCCGCGCCTGGCGGAGCTCCGCGCGCGCCACCGCCGTCTCCTGGCGCTCGGCCAGCAGGTCGGGGTTGCCGCGCAGCGCCAGGCGCTGCACTTCGGGAAGGGAAAGGGTCAGGGTGTCCCCGGCGGACGCTTCCGCGCGCCGGGTGGAAATCGTGTCCTGCGCCCCGGCCGCCGGTGCCCCCATGGGGGCGACCGAGGCGGCTGCGGCGCAGACCGCACCTACCAGGAATCGTCTCATCCGTGCCTCGCTGGTTCCCGGTGCGCGGCATCGGACCCGGTGCGCGATTGCACCGGGGCGGACACACGTCGCCCCAGGAACGGGTTTTCTGGATTCGTTGGGGAACTACGCCAGAGAGGGCCACGGGCGCGCGGAGGCGCGCCTGCGGCCGCACAGCGAGGCTACGCCCGGGGAGGCCGGAAGAGCGTAGTGGAGACCCGGGCCGTGTGGACCTGGGGCTCGAAGGAAGGCTGGGGCAGCGTTCGCAGGGGGAGGTCGAACGCGAAGCTCGCGGGAAGGGGGATCCCGTGCTGGTGGGTGCAGTGGTCCGCACCCGTGCCGTGGTGGTGGCCGGGCCCGTGCCGGTGGCCGCTGTCCGCCGGGTGCCCGGGGGGCGAGCCGTCCTCGTGCCCGTGCTCGCCGGAGGCGTGGAGCCCGTGCGCGGCCGCCGCCGCGCTCGACTCGTGGTGCACCTCGCCGTCGCGCAGCTCGCCCAGGACCGACTCCGAGGCGGAGACGGCCAGGGCGAGGAGCATCACGAAAGCGAGCAGACGGCGCAGGAGCACGGGGCCGAGGTCAGAGGTTTCTCGTGTGAGCGCCGCGGGCGGGTTGCAGGGTCCGCGCCGGGCTGCTATCCTGCACACATGAGCAGGCATTCATACTTTCACGAATTTAGCATGCAGGATCGCACCCCGCAACCCGCCGACCCCGCCCCGGACCCGCACGGTGACGCGGCGAGACACGTACGCAGCGCGGCCCGGGACGCGCGGGTGGTGGAGACGCTGTCCGAGACCTTCCGCGCTCTCGGCGACCCGACCCGTCTCCGGATCGCGATCACCCTCTCCGACCGGGAGATGAGCGTCACCGACCTGGCCGAGCGGCTGGAGATGTCGCAGTCGGCCGTGTCGCACTCCCTGCGGGCGCTCCGGCAGCTCCGGCTGGTGCGCGTCCGCCGCGCGGGACGGACCGTCTTCTACGGCCTCGACGACGACCACATCGTCCGCCTCCTGGACGAGGGCGTCCGGCACGTGGAGGAGGCGCCGTGATCGGCACGGTCCGGGTCTCCACGCACCTGGACGTGCCCGCCGACCGGGCCTGGGAGCTCGCCCGACGGAGTGACACCTTCCGCTACGTGACCCGCGGGGTGCTGGGGTTCCGCAGCCCCGAGCCGCTCCCGGAGTTGTGGCGCGAAGGCCGCGCCTCGCGCGGTCGGCTCGTCCTCTTCCACCTGGTGCCGGGGTGGACCCACGAGATCCGCGTCACGGCGGTGGACTCCCGCACGCGGGAGATCCGCACCCAGGAGGCAGGCGGCCCGATCACCGCCTGGAACCACCGGATCCGCATCCAGTCGGAGGGCGACGGGTGCCGGTACACCGACGAGGTGCGGATCAGCGCAGGGATGCTGACGCCGCTCGTCTGGGCGTATTCCCGTGTCGTCTTCCGGTACCGGCAGATGCGCTGGCGGCGGCTGGCGAGAGCGTCGGCGGGCTGATTCCTTGCCTGCCTGACAGATAGCACGGCAGCGTGACTCATAACTGGGAGAGCGTGACACAAAATCGTGATTCACGCATTGGTGTGTCACGCTCCGACCATCTCAGCCCTGGGATCCCGTCACTCCGCTGCCTCCCGGAGGTCGCTCCGCGCATCGCGGACGATGGACCACGAGGATTGCAGGAAAAGCCCGGCGATCACGACCGCCACCACCAGGTCGGGCCACGCGGATCCCGTCCACGCCACGACGGCCGCGGCGACCACCACGGCGGCGTTGCCGATGGCGTCGTTCCGCGAGAACAGCCATACGGCCCGCGCGTTGGCGTCCCCCGTCCGGTGCGGGATCAGCACGAGGGCCGCCGCGACGTTCACGACCAGCGCCACCAGCCCCAGCGCCCCCATCAGCTCGGCCTGCGGGGGCTGCTGCGCGAGGACGCGGTAAGCCGTGTTGGCGAGCACGCCCAGGCCCAGCCCGCCGAGGAAGAGGCCCTGGATCAGCGCCGACCGGGCGCGCCAGCGGAGCGTCCAGCCGATGGCAAGGAGCCCCAGGAAGGTGATCAAGCCGTCGCCGAGGAAGTCGAGCGCGTCGGCCTTGAGGGCCTGCGACCCGGACAGGAAGCCGCCGACCATCTCGACGACGCCGTAGCCCACGTTGAGGAGCACGACGATCCACAGCGCACGCTTGTACGCGGGGGTGATGTGGCTCAGGTCCTTGGGCAGGTCGTCGTCGTCTCCGGCACTCTCCGTCCCCGTCCCACCCACCGGGTCGAGCCTGTACCCGAGGCGGGTGACGGCCTCCTCGACCTCGGGCAGCCGCGCGCCGGGATCTTCGACCCGGAGCGTCATGATATGGGAGGCGGTGGAGACCTTCACCGTCTCCACCCCGCGGACCGCGCGGGCCGCCTGCTCGATCTCGGCCGCGTCGGAGGCGCAGTCCATCCCGATCACGCGGTACCGCGCGGCGGGCGCCGGTTCTTTCATCATGAGATCCCTCCGCGATCAATGCGGGTAGTGTGGGAACGGTCCGGGTACCTGGCCCGGACCTCCCATCGTTCCAGGCGCGTGTCACCCATGGTCATCCTCGGGCCGCGATGGGTGGCTCGACGTGAGGGCGAGCGCGACGGCGCCCAGCACGATGGCGGTGTCCGCCAGGTTGAAGGTCGGCCACCGCGCGGAGCCGATCCCGACGTCCAGGAAGTCCGTCACGGCGCCGTTGGCCAGGCGGTCCGCGAAGTTGGCGACCGCGCTGCCCAGCACCGCGCACGCCGCCCAGGCCCCGGGCTCCGGGAGCGTGCCGGCGCGGAGCGAGCGCACCACCCAGACCGACAGGACCAGGATCACCGCCCCGGTGAGGACGAGCACGCCCGCGCCGCCGCCGCCGAGGAGTCCGAAGGCGATCCCCGGGTTTGCGCCCAGGGTGAGCCGGAAGAACTCCCCCGCCACCGGTACCGACCGGTGCGGAGGTAGCGCGGTGCTCGCCCACGACTTGGTGAGCAGGTCGGCCGAGAGGGCGAGCCCGGCAGCCAGCGCCGATTTCCAGGCGGCGGGGCTCACCGGCCGGCCGCACTCAGCGCCGGACCGCGCCGGTCGGCCAGCCACCCGGCCGCCAGCCACAGCGCGCAGACCGTCACCAGCACGGGGGAGAACCACCGGCCGTAGACGCCGTACGGCGAGTAGGCCTCCGTGGCGGTGTGGAATGGCATCGCCAGCTCGGCGGGGAAGATCCCGGCCTCCGACAGCTCGTGCAGGGCGTAGACGGTCACCTGGATCGCGAAGAGCACCAGGAAGACGCCCGTGACCTGGAAGAAGCGCCGGACGTTGATCCGGTGCCCGTAGCGCGCCCACGCCCAGGCGAGCGCGCCGGAGGCGGCGAGCCCCAGCAGCGCCCCGGCGACCAGGTTGCCCTGACGCACGGTGAAGAGCATCAGCGCCGTCTCCATCCCTTCCCGGGCCACCATGAAGACGGTGAAGAGGAAGACGCCCAGCCAGGCCCCGCCCCGTGACGGGCGCGCCGCCGCCTCCCCCAGCTCCCGCTCCATCTCCCGCTTGAGGTTCGGTCCGGTCCTCCACATGTGGACCACGAGGGAGACGACCGAGACCGCCGCCACCAGCCCGAAGATCCCCTCCCAGAGGGGGAGGTTGGCGCCCCGCATGAGCACCATTCCCAGGGCGGCGCTCGCCAGCACGGACGCCGCAACCCCCCAGTAGACCGCCGGCGCGAGGGCGGCCCGGTCCGTTTTGCGGAGGTAGGCGAGCGTGATGGCGACGATCAGAAACGACTCGAAGCCCTCCCGCAGCACGATGATGAACGCTTGCAGCATGTCACTTCTCCCCGGTTCCACCCGGAACCGTCTATGAGTGCTCGCCCGCGGGCCGTCCCCCCGACCCCGGGCGCTCGATTCCGCGGGCGGCACGGGTGCCACCCGGCTTGCGGGCGCTGTAGAGCGCCAGGGTACCAAACGCGGTCACGAACCGGCCCCGCTCCTCCACCCGCTCGAGGCCGGCTTCCCGGAGGATCCTGGGGAGCCGGCCGGCCACGCTCTCGGCCGTGGTGGCGAAGCCGTCCACGAGCTGCACGCCCAGGAACGCCGCCCGCATCAGCGGGTTGTGCGGCCGGCCCCAGTCGGCGACGTGCAGCGCCCCGCCGGGGCGGAGCACCCGGTACACCTCGCGCGCCGCCGCCCGCTTCCCCTCCGGGTCCAGGTGGTGGAGCACCAGGCTGGAGAGCACCCGGTCGAACCCGCCCTCCGGGTACGGCAGCGCCGTCGCGCTCCCCCGGTCGAAGCGGATCTCCAGTCCCGCGCGGACGGACTTGGCGCGCGCGATCTCCAGCGCGTCCGCGTCCGGGTCGATGCCCACCAGCTCGGCGCCCGGGACGGTCCCCTTCGCCAGCAGGGTCAGCGTGCCGGTCCCGCACCCCAGATCCAGCACGCGCTGGCCGGGGCCGAGCTCCGCCTGCGCCACCAGGCGCCGCTTGAACGCGTCCTCCGGCATGGTCCACCGGATCAGGGCATCGTAGAGCGGCGTGAGCGTCCGGAAGCGCAGCGCGCGCAGGTAGCCGTCGCGGGTGCCCACGGCGCTACGCCTCCTGGAGCACCGTGCGCTCCGCCGCGGCGGAGCGCGCCGTGCGCCGGTCCCGCCGTCCCTCGATCCAGGCGTAGAGGGTCGGGAGGACCAGCAGGGTGAGCAGCGTCGAGGTGACCAGCCCGCCGATCACCACCGTGGCCAGCGGGCGCTGCACTTCCGCGCCGGTCCCGGACGAGACCGCCACCGGGACGAAGCCGATGCTCGCCACCAGCGCGGTCATGAGCACCGGCCGCAGCCGCTCGCGCGCCCCCTCCACCGCCGCCGTCGGCGCGTCGGCCCCCGCCTGCCGGAGCCGCTGCACCGTGGTGAGCAGAACCAGCCCGTTGAGCACCGCCACGCCGAAGAGGGCGATGAAGCCCACCGACGCCGAAACGGACAGGTGCAGCCCGCGCAGCCAGAGGGCGGCGATTCCGCCCACGGCGGCGAAGGGGAGGTTGACCAGCACCAGCCCCGCCAGGCTCCAGGAGCGCAGCGAGGCGAACAGGAGGAGCGCGATCAGCGCGATGGAGACGGGCACCACGAAGCGCAGGCGGCGCATGGCACGCTCCTGGTTCTCGAACTGCCCGCCGTAGGTGAGGAACACCCCTGCCGGGAGCTTGACCCGCTCACGCACCGCCCGCTGCACGTCGGCCGCGTAGCCGCCCAGGTCCCGCCCCCGCACGTTCGACTGGACGATCACCAGCCGCTGCGCCTGCTCCCGGCTCACCTGCACCGGGCCCGACTCCATGCGGACGTCGGCGAGCTGCGCCAGCGGGACGCGGGCGCCGCCGGGGGAAAGCACCGTCAGCGATCCGATGGCCTCCGGCGTGGAGCGCACCGAGTCCGGGTATAGCACGGTCACGTCCAGCGCGTAGCTCCCGTCCAGGGCCTGGGCGACGGGACGCCCGCCGATGGCGGTCGCCAGCACCTCCTGCACCTCCCGCACGGGAACGCCGTAGCGCGCCATGGCGTTCCGGTCCATCCGCACCGTGAGGTAGCCCTGGCCGGCCGTCTGCTCCACCGCGACCTCCGCGGTCCCGGGGACGCCCTGGATCGCCGCGGCCACCTGCTCGGCCACGCGCTGGTTCTGGGCCGGGTCGTCCCCGAACACCTTGACCGCCAGGTCGCTCCGCACCCCGCTGATGAGCTCGTCGAGCCGCATCTTCATGGGCTGGGTGAAGCCGAAGGCTACCCCGGGCACCCGCTCGTTCAGGTGCTCCTCCAGCTCCTCCTCCAGGTCCTCCTTGTCCAGCCCCGGCCGCCACTGGTCGCGGGGCTTGAGCATCACGAACACGTCCGACTGGTTGACGCCCATCGGGTCGCTCCCGATGTCAGGCCGGCCGATGCGGCTCACCACCGTCGCCACCTCGGGCGTCTGGCGGACCACCCGCTCCACGTCGCCCGCCACCTCCACGGAGCGGGTGAGCGAGATGCTCGGGTCGCGGGTCGGCTGGATCAGGATCGAGCCCTCGTCCAGCTCCGGCAGGAACTCGGTCCCCAGCCGAGGGACCAGGAGCAGGGCCGCCGCGAACACCGCCACGGCCACGCCCAGGGTCGCCCGGGGCCGGTCCAGGGAGCGCCGCAGGAGCGGCACGTAGCGCCGGTCCATCCACTCCGAGAGCCGGACGGCGTAGCGCGACTCGGCCGCGCCCTTCCGGAAGAGCCAGGTCGCCGCGGCAGGGACGAAGAGCATCGCCAGCAGCAGGCTCCCGAAGAGCGCCAACCCCACCGTGAGCGCCATCGGCTGGAACATGCGCCCCTCCAGCCCCTGCAGGGTCAGGATGGGGACGTAGACCAGCATGATGATGAGCACCCCGAAGGCGATGGGGCGCCCCACCTCCCGCGCCATCTCGGAGACGCGCGCGGACAGCGCCTCCCGCCCCTGCGGCAGGTGTCCCGCCTCCTCGTCGTGGTGCAGCCGCTTGACGAAGTTCTCGGCCATCACCACCGAGCCGTCGACGATCATCCCGAAGTCGATGGCGCCCAGGCTCATCAGGTTGGCCGAGAGCCCCAGCCACCGCATCCCGATCACCGCGAAGAGCAGCGAGAGCGGGATGGTGGCGGCCACCAGGAGCGCCGCGCGCACGTTGCCCAGGAAGAGGAGCAGGATGGCGATGACCAGGAAGCCGCCGTAGAGGAGGTTGTGCTCCACCGTGGAGAGCGTCCCTTCCACCAGGTCGGTCTGGTCGTAGTAGGAGGAGAGCCGCACCCCCTCGGGGAGCGAGCGGTTGATCTCCGCCACCCGCTCGCGCACCCGGCGCACCACCTCGCGGCTGTTCTCGCCGCGCAGCATCATCACGATCCCGCTCATCACCTCGCCCCGGCCGTCGCGCGTGACGGCGCCCTGCCGCACCTCGCCCCCGTAGCGCACCTCGGCCACGTCGCCCAGCAGCACGGGGACCCCCGCCTCGGAGCGGATCACGGTCCGGCGCAGCTCGTCCAGGTTCGCGGCCTGCCCCAGCCCCCGCAGGATGAACTGCTCGTCGCGCGCCTCCATGTAGGCGCCCGCGGGGACCTGGCTCCCAGCCTCGGTCGCCTCCACCACGTCGTCCAGGGAGAGCCCGTAGCTCCCCAGCCGCTCCGGGGAGACCACCACCTGCACCTGGCGGACGAGGCCGCCGAAGGCGTTGATCTCCACCACGCCGGGGATGGCGCGGAGCTGGGGACGGACGACCCGGTCGTGCAAGGTGCGGAGCTGCATCCCGTCCAGCCCGCCCCCCTCCAGCGTGTACAGGTAGATCTCGCTGGTGGCGCCGGCGAGCGGCCCCAGCTCGGCCTCGGCCCCTTCGGGAAGCGACTCGCGCACGCCCTGGAGCCGCTCGGAGACCAGGGTGCGCGCGAAGTACACGTCCACGCCGTCCTCGAAGACCACGGTGACGATGGCGAAGGCGTACTTGCTGGTGGAGCGCACCTCCGTGACCCGCGGGAGGCCGTTCAGCGCCACCTCCACGGGGAAGGCCACCAGGCGCTCCACCTCCACCGGCGAGAGCCCCGGCGCCTCCACCAGCACCTGCACCTGCACGTTGGTCAGGTCCGGGAAGGCGTCCACGCGCAGGCCCCGGAAGGCGGTCACGCCCCCGGCAATCAGCCCCAGGACGGCCAGCAGCACCAGGACCCGGTTCTTGACCGCCCAGTCGATTAGTCTCTCGATCATGGCGGTCTCCTAGTGCTCGTCTTCGCCGAACTCGGCCTTGCCGAGCTCGGACTTGAGGGTGAACGCCCCCCGCGTGACCACCCGCTCCCCGCCGGCCAGGCCGCTGGTGACCACCATCCGCCCCCCGGCTCCCCCGGCGCCCAGCTCCACGGCGCGCCGCTCGTAGGTGCGCGGGCCCACCTCCACAAACACGTACCGGGTGTCCCCGTCCGTGACGACCGCCGTGGAGGGGATGGTCAGCACGCCCCCCGCTGGCGCGGCCTCCGCGCCCGGCACGTCCAGCCCCACCGTGGCGAACATCCCCGGGCGGAGCGTCAGGCCGGGGTTGGGGACCCGGACCATCGCCTTGACGGTGCGGGCCTGCGGGTCCACCACGTCCCCTATCCGCTCCACGCGGCCCGAGAAGCTGCGGTCCGGGAACGCGGCGAGCCGCACCGTGGCGCCCTGCCCGGTGCGGAGGGAGCCCAGCGCGCGCTCCGGCACGTCGGCGGCGACCAGCACGGTGGACAGGTCCGCGATGCGGAAGATCGGCGTGCCCGCCTCCACCGCGCTCCCCGCCGGGGCCAGCGTTTCCAGGATGCTCCCCGCGAACGGCGCGGGGACCCCGAGGAGCGGCGAGGGCTCACCGCCCCGCTCCAGCCGGGCGATGGCGGCCGGGCCCGCGCCCAGGAGCCGCAGGCGCCGCCGCGCGGCCTCCATCAGCGCGCGGGCGCCCGGCTCGTCCTCCGTGCCGGCCAGGAGCCGGGCGCGCCGGGCGGCCTGCGCCAGGTCGGACTGGGCGGTGAGGTACTCGCGGCTGGAGACGAGAGCGACCGTCTCCCCGGAGGCGACGCGGTCGCCGGGGACGGCCGTGAGCCTCTCGATGCGGCCCGCGGTGCGGGGGGAGACCACGGCCACGCGCGCGAGGTCGAAGTCCACCTGGCCGGGGGCCTGGAGCCCCCCCGCGCCCACGGCCGAGGCCGCTTCGCTCGCCACGGCCCCCGTCTCGATCCGCGCCGTGACGAACGCGGCCTCGGAGAGCGTCACCCGCCCGGGCTGCGCGCCCTCCGCGGCGCCCTCCGCCGCCTCTCCCCCCTCGGCGGCCTCCGCGTGCGCGGCATCGGGGTCGCCCTCCTCCCCGCTCCCGGACGAGCACGCCGGGAGCGCGGCGAGGAGCGCGAGGAGGGCCGCGGCGAGGAAGCGCGGCGGGGTCTTCGATCTATCGGTCATCGTCGCTCGGCAGGCGGAAGGTGGAGGTCTCTCCCCCGGCGTTCCCGGCGGCGGAGGACAGCAGTTCGGCGAGCGCGTCCGCGGCCTCGATGCGGGCGCGGACGCGCTGGATCTCTGCGCGCGCCCGGGCGCGCTCGAAGTCGAGCAGCTCCACGAGCGACAGGTCACCCGAGCCGTACGCCGCGAGCGCCG
>JBEVLE010000576.1:0-17908 GCA_040509335.1 Longimicrobiaceae bacterium
CCCGCCGGGAGATCCCGGCGGGGGCGCTTTTTGCTGTTCCGCAGTACCCCCCAAAGTCTGTTCGGAGGGAGACTCGCCGGCAGTTTGGCGAGGCTCCCTCCGGCGCGGCCCGCGAAAACCAGACGAATTATTACGCTACGCCAACCCCGCCGCGCTCCAGCAATTCCCGCGCGTGCTCCAAAGACACGGCGCTCTCGGGATCCCCGCCCAGCATGCGCGCGATCTCCTGCACCCGCGTTTCGTCGTCAAGAGCGAGCACCTCGGTGGTCGTGCGGCCCGCCTTTTCGCGCTTGACCACGAGCAGGTGGTTGTGCGCGCGCGAGGCGATCTGCGGCAGGTGCGTGATGGCGAACACCTGGTGGCTCCCCGCCACCGCGCGCATCTTGTCGCCCACCTGAAGCGCGACCCGCCCGCCGATCCCGGTGTCCACCTCGTCGAAGATCAGCGTGGGCACCGAGTCCAGCCGCGCCAGGATGGTCTTGAGCGCCAGCATCACCCGCGCCAGCTCGCCGCCCGAGGCCACCTGCGCGATGGGCCGGGGATCGAAGCCCTTGTTGAGCGACACGCGGAACTCCACCTCCTCGGCGCCGTGCGCCCCGGGAGCCGGCAGCGGCAGCCCCAGCGCCTCGAAGCGGCCGCCGGTCATCCCCAGCTCGGGGAGCACGGCGTTCACCTCCCTGGCCAGCGCGCCCATGGCCTTCGCGCGGCGGCGGCTCAGCTCGCCGGCCAGCCGGCCCAGCTCCTCGCCGGCCTCGCGCTCGCGGCGCTGCAGTTCCTCCAGCTCGAAGGAGGCGCCCTCCAGCAGGTCCAGCTCGCCGCGCGCCTTGCTCCCCGTCTCCACCACGTCCGCCAGCTCCGGCCCGTACTTGGTCTTGAGCCGGAAGAACAGGTCCTGGCGGCGGCGGATCTCCTCCAATCGCTCCGGGTCGGCTTCCACCGAGCGGGTGTAGTCCTCCATCCGCTCGCCCAGCTCCTGGAGGGCGTAGTAGGCGGTGTCGTACAGCTCCTGGAGCGCGCCCTGCGCCGGGTCGATCCGCACCAGCTGGTCCAGCGGGCGCTGCAGGCTCCCCAGGCGCGACCCGATGGAGGCGCTCCCCCCCGCCAGCGCCTCGTACAGGCTCCCGGCGATGGCGGTCAGTTCCTCGGCGTGGGCGAGGCGGCTGGACTCGGCGTCCAGCTCCTCCTCCTCGTCGGCGCGCAGCTTCGCGCCCTCGATCTCCTCCAGCTGGAAGCGCAGGAAGTCCACCCGCTGCGCCGCCTCGCGCCGCCGCCGCTCCAGCTCCTCGATGTCGCGGCGGGCGCCCAGCAGCACGCGGTGCGCCTCGGCCACCCCGCCCGCCAGCGCCTCGCTCCCGGCGTACGCGTCCAGGATGGCGCGCTGCTCCTCGCGGCGCAGCAGCGTCTGGTGCTCGTGCTGCCCGTGCAGGTCCACCAGCGCGCGCCCCAGCTCGCCCAGCACGCCGGCGGTGGTGGGCGAGCCGTTGATCCAGGCGCGGCTGCGCCCCTCGGCGGCCACCTCGCGCTTGAGCACCACCACGCCGTCCTCCGGCTCCACGCCGCGGTCGTCCAGGAGGCGCGCGATGTCGTCGCGCCCGCCCACCTCGAACACGCCCTCCACCGAGGCGCGGTCGGAGCCGGCGCGGACCACGTCGGCGGAGGCGCGCTCGCCCAGCAGCAGGGAAAGCGCGCCGACGATGATCGACTTCCCCGCCCCGGTCTCGCCCGTGAGCACGTTGAGCCCGGGCGCGAGACGGACGGAAAGCTGGTCGATCAGCGCGAAGTTGCGGATGCGGAGCTCGGAAAGCATGCGCGAAGATACACCGAAGGCAGCGAGCGGTTCGGACTTTGTGGACGGCTTTGTTACTGCACGTTTCGGGCGTGCCCCGGCTGGCGCCGGGTCGGGCTTCGGCTCCGTAGCAAACGATACGACCGTTTGCAACGGAGTCGAGCCCCGGCAAACTGCCGCCGGGTCTCGCCCCTTCGGGCCGAAATCCCTCACGCGGGGCTCGCGCTGGCGTCCGCCGTTGCCCCCTCTCCCAGGATGGCGCTTCACGCTTCGCGTGAACCGTATGAAGGGAGAGGGTGGCGAGCCTAAAGCGAGCCGGGTGAGGGCCGTCTACAGCAGCAGCTTGCTCGCCAGCCCCAGCAGCAGGAAAAAGCCCACCATGTCCGTGAACGTGGTCACGAAGATGGAGGACGCGATCGCGGGGTCCACGTCGAAGCGCTCCAGCACGATGGGGACGAAGGCCCCGGCGAAGCTCCCCACCGTCAGGTTCATCCACATGGCCAGCATCACCACCAGGCCGAGCGTGGGGTTTCCCTCCAGGACGATGGCGAAGAGCGCGACCGTGAGGCCGATGGCGAGCCCGTTGCCCAGCCCCACCAGGAACTCCTTGCCCACGATGGACCACCGCGTGCTGGTGCTTTCCTGCGACAGGGCCAGGCGCCGCACGGTCACCGCGAGCGCCTGGGTCCCGCTGTTTCCGCCCATCCCCGCGACCACCGGCATCAGCGCGGCCAGGATGGTGAGCCGCGCGATGGTGTCCTGGAAGATGGAGACCACCGTGGCGCCGCCGGCGGCGGTCACCAGGTTCAGGAAGAGCCAGGGGAGGCGGGAGCGGACGGCGTCCGCCCAGCCGCCGCGGATCTCCTCCTCCTGCGACACGCCGCCGAACTTGAGGATGTCCTCCGTGGTCTCCGCCTCGATGACGTCGATCACGTCGTCGAAGGTGATGCGGCCCAGCAGGTGCCCGTGGTGGTCCACCACCGGCACGGCGGCCAGGTTGTAGCGGGCGAGAACCCGCCCCACCTCCTCCTGGTCCGTCTCGGGGGACACGCTGGCGACCACCTCCTCCACCATCTCCACCACCCGCGCGCCCGGCCGGGCGATCACCAGCGTCTGCAGGGGGAGGGTGCCCAGCAGGCGGTTGCCGTCGTCCACCACGAAGATGCTGTAGAACTCGCCGATCTCCTGCCCCTGCCGCCGCACCTCCTCGATGGCCTCCGCCGCGCTCAGCGAGTCGCGCACCGAGACCATCTCCGTGGTCATGATCCCGCCGGCGGACTCCTCGTCGTACTCCAGGAGCTGGCGGATGTCGCCGGCGTCCTCCAGCGACAGGGCCGCGAGGACCCGGTCCTGGTCCTCCGGGTCCAGCTCGCCGATCATGTCGGCGGCGTCGTCGTCGGAAAGCTCCGCGAGCACCGCGGCCATCTGCTCCGGCTGCAGCGCCGCCAGCGAGTCCTCGGGGTGCTCCTCCCACTCCATCTCGGAAAGGGCCTCGGCGGCGAGCGCCGGGTCCTCGTCCCCCAGCACGCCCACCACGCGGGCGCGGTCCTCCTCGTCCAGCGCCTCCAGCAGGTCCGCGACGTCGGGGCCGTGGAAGTCGGAAAGGAACGCGCCGAGCGCCGCGTCGTCCCCGGCGGCGAGCAGCTCGTGGAGCCGGTCGAGCGGGTCCACGGGGGCCGGGGGCGCGGGCGGCGGCGGCGTGGCGGCGCTCACCCGCGCACGTCCGCGGCGGGGAGGGTGCGCAGGATCTCCTCCTGGCGGCGGAACATCTCGGACTCCAGGCGCTCCTCGCCCTCGGGGTGGTCCCACCCCAGCACGTGCAGCGTGCCGTGCACGGCAAGGCGCAGCAATTCCTCGCGCGGGTCCACCCCCAGCTCCCCCGCCTGCCGGAGCGCCTGGTCCACCCCCACGTACACGTCGCCCAGCGGCGGCTCGCCCTCGCCGTGCAGCGCGAAGGAGATCACGTCGGTGGGGCGGTCGTGGTCCAGGTACTCGCGGTTCAGCGAGGTGATCGCGGCGTCGTCCAGGAACGCCACGGACACCTCGCCGGCGTCGTGGCCCCCGTCGCGCAGCGTCGCGCGGACGGCGCGCTCCACGGCCTCTTCCGGGAGCGGGAGGGCGACGCCCTCGCCCAGGCTCACCTCGACATCGATGGAACCCATGGGCGGCCTCAGGCGCGGGTGGGGGCGGGCTCCGCCGCCGGCGCGGCCGCGTCCTCGGTCGCGGCGGCCGGGGGGGCGGCGGGGTAGTCGATGCGGTGGTGGTACATCCCCGCCAGCACGCGGGCGAGCTGCTCCTTGACCACCTGCACGTCCCGCAGCGTCAGCGGCGAGTCGTCCAGCTGCCCGGAAGCGATCTTGGAGGTGACGATGCGCTCCACCATCTCGCGCAGGCGCTCCGGCGAGGGGTCGGGGAGCACGTGGGCCGCGGACTCCACGGAATCGGCCAGCATCAGCACCGCGGTCTCGCGGGTGCGCGGCCGGGGGCCCAGGTAGGTGAAGTCCTGGGGGTTCACCGCGCCGTCCGGGTCGGCCTCCCGGGCGCGGTCGTAGAAGAAGGAGATCTTCTGCGTCCCGTGGTGCTCGCGGATGAACGCCTTGACCGCGGGGGGGAGCCTCGCCTCGTCCGCCAGCCGGAGCCCCTCCACCACGTGGCTCCGCACGATGGCCGCGCTCATGGCGGGCTTGAGCTTGTCGTGCGGGTTGCGCCCCCGGGGCTGGTTCTCGATGAAGTACTGCGGCTTGGCGACCTTGCCGATGTCGTGGTAGTACGCCCCCACGCGCCCCAGCAGGGCGTTGGCCCCGATGGCGTGGCAGGCGGCCTCCACCAGGTTGGCGACGTTGATGGTGTGGTGGAAGGTGCCGTTGGCCTCGCGCTGGAGCCGCCGCAGCAGCGGCCGGTTGGTGTCCGAAAGCTCCAGCAGCATGGCGTCGGTGGTGACGCGCGCGAACGACTCCAGCAGCGGCAGGAAGCCGATGGCCACCACCGACGAGAGCACCGCGCTGGCCACCCCCCAGGCCGCGTCGTGCAGGATCTCCGGCGCGGGGCGGGAGCGCAGCAGCCCCAGCGAGACCGCGCAGAGCGCGTACGCCAGGGCGATGATGACCACGAACAGCCAGGTCTGCGAGCGGCGCTGCGCCGCGCGCACGCTGAACGCCGCGGCCGCGCCGGTGACCGCCGCCGTGAAGGGGACGCTGACCCCCAGGAAGGGGGTCTGCCCGCCCAGCAGGAGCGCCAGGATCAGCGCCACGGAAAGCCCCAGCCGCCCGCCCCAGAGCGTGGCGACCACCAGCACCGCGAAGGTGACCGGGATGAGCTCCTGGGGGAGCGCCGCCCAGGTCGCCAGCGCGGCGGTCCCCGCCACCGTGGTCACCAGCACGCCCAGCAGGAAGAGCGAGCGCAGGTCGTCGTACAGCGGCCGGCGCGAGAAGCGCAGCAGCAGCCCCAGGATCCCCAGCACCGAGGCGTTGAACAGGATCGCGCCCAGCGCCCGCGGCACCGTGTCCTCGCCGCGCTCGTCCAGCCCGCGCTCGGCGAGGGCGTCGTGGTACGCGCGCAGGCGGGCCTCCTCGCGCTCGCCCACCTGCTCGCGGGCGCCCACGATCTTTTCGCCGCGGAGCACGTTGGCGGCCACCGGCTCCACGGCCGCGCGGGCCCGGGCGCGGGCGGCCTCGGTCTCGCGCTCGTTGAAGGCGAGGCTGGGCTGGAAGTAGCGGATGAGGAGGAGGCGCTGCAGCTCGGCGGCGTCGGGGCCCAGCTCCGACGGGAGGCGGGACGACGCCAGCCGGTAGAACTGGTCCGGCGTGACGATGGAGTCCACCGGGACGATGCGCTCCCCGCCCACCGCCCCGCGCACCCGCACGGCGGAGATGCCCTCGCGCTCCAGCGCGGTGGACGCCACCCCCAGCGGGAGGAGCGCCCGCACGGCGCCCGCGGTGGCCTCCTGCAGGCGGGCGCGCCGTCCCGGGTCCAGCAGCAATTCCACCGAGCCCGGGGTGGCCCCCACCCGGCTGCCGCGCAGCGCACCCTGCGCCGCCGCGGCGGGGTCGGTGCCGGGGGGAGCGGGCGCCGCCACCGCGGCGAAGAACCCGCCGATCCCCGCCAGCACGCTGTCCGCGGCGGCGGGGCGGTAGTCGTACACGGGGGGGACGCTGCGGGCCGCCTCCTCCTGCTCGCGGCGCAGGTCGGCGGGGTCCTTGGGGACCTGGAAGGCGAACTCGGCGACCACGTCGGCGGGCGCGACCATCCCCCGCTCCAGCGCCGCCGACTCGGAGATCCGCGCCGGGGGGAAGAACAGGTAGACCGCCGCCGCCACCGAAAAGAGCAGGAGGACGCGGAGGCCGTCGTGCACGACGCGCAGGGCGCGGCGCGGCTCCGGCGCCGGGCGGGGCGCGGGCGCGGCCCGGCGTCCCGCCCCGGCCGCCCGCGCCCGCTCCGGGCTCATCCTGCGCCCTGCTCCGCGTCCGCGTCCTGCCCCGCGTCGGCGGCGTAGGCGCGGATGATCTCGCGCACCAGGCGGTGGCGGATCACGTCGGTGGGCTTCATGTAGACGAAGGAGATCCCCTCGATTCCCTTGAGGATCCGCTCGATCTGCAGCAGCCCCGAGTCGTCGCGCCGCGGCAGGTCCACCTGCGTGGGGTCGCCGGTGATCACCGCCTTGGAGTTCAATCCCAGGCGGGTGAGGAACATCTTCATCTGCAGGCCGGTGGCGTTCTGCGCCTCGTCCAGGATCACGAAGGCGTCCTGGAGGGTGCGGCCGCGCATGTACGCCAGCGGGGCGATCTCGATGGTCCGCGACTCCATGGCCCGCTTCAGCCGGTCGGCGGGCATCATGTCCTCCAGCGCGTCGTACAGCGGCCGGAGGTACGGGTCCACCTTGTCCTGCAGGTCGCCGGGGAGGAAGCCCAGGTTCTCGCCGGCCTCCACCGCGGGGCGCGCCAGGATGATGCGCTTGACGCGCTTCTTGGCGAGCGCGTCCACCGCCATCGCCATCGCCAGGTACGTCTTCCCCGTGCCCGCGGGGCCCACGCCCACCACGATGTCGTTGTCGGCGATCGCCTCCAGGTAGTCGCGCTGCCCGGCCGACTTGGGGCTGATGGTCTTGCGCGCCCCGGGGATGACGATGCGGCCGCCCTCGCCCAGGCGCGCCGCGCCCCCGGCCGCGTGGGTGGCCTCGTCCCAGAAGCGCTCCACGTCGTCCTGCCCGAAGGGCTGGCCGCCGCGCGCGAGCTCGATCATGTGCTGCGCCACCGGGACGGCGCGCTCCACCTCGTCCACCCCGCCGGACAGGAGGAGGTGGTCGCCCCGCAGCACCACGCGGACGCCCGCGAGGCGCCCCAGCTCGGTGAGGTGGGCGTCGTTGATTCCCCCGACGGTGAGGGGGTCGGCTCCCTCGGTGGAGAGTCGGTGCTGGACCGTCTGGACTTCCGTGTTCGCCATTATGAGACCGGTGCGACGCCGGCGAGGCGACCGTCAGGCGGTCTCCCCTCCCAGCGTACGGATGTGCAGTTCCGTGAGCTCCCCGTCGGGCACCCTCACCGGGGCGCCCTCGAACAGGGCCCGGGTGGATGCCGTCTTGGGGAACGCGATGACGTCGCGCAGGCTCCCCGCCCGCGCCAGGAGCATGACCATGCGGTCGAAGCCGAAGGCGAACCCCGCGTGGGGCGGGGCCCCGTAGCGGAACGCCTCCAGCAGGAAGCCGAACTTGGTGCGCGCCTCCTCGTCCCCGATCCCCACCGCCCGGAAGATGCGGCGCTGGAGCTCGGGATCGTGGATGCGGACCGACCCGCTGGCCAGCTCGTTCCCGTTGTACACCGCATCGTACGCCCGGGATCGTACCGGGAGCGTGTACAGGCGCCGGGCCGCCTCCGCGGCGAGCGGCCCCTCCCCCGCCGTGGCCTCCATGAGCGCGGCGACGTCGTCGGGGTGCGGCATGGTGAAGGGGTGGTGCGCGGCCACCAGCCGCCCCGCCTCCTCGTCCCAGTCGAACGCCGGGAACTCGGTCACCCACAGCCACGCGTGCCGGTCCGGGTCCACCAGCTCCATCCTGCGGGCCAGGTGGCGGCGCAGCTCGTCCAGCGCCGGCTCCAGCCCGACCGCCGGGCCGGCGCCGCCCCCGGCTCCGGCGCGGACCGCCCGGAAGCCGCCCACCACTGCGACGAACAGGTCGCCCGCCTCCATCCCCGTGGCGGCGTACAGGGCCTGCGCCTCGCCCTCGCCGAGCGCCTTTGCGAACTGCCCGGCGAGCCCCTCCTCCGTGCGCTTCACCCACAGGGCGCCCGCGGCCCCGCCGCGCTTCGCCACCTCCTGCAGCTCGTCGGTTTCCTTGCGGGAAAGCCGCGCGCCGCCGGGAACGCGGATGCCGCGGATGCGCTGCGCGGTTCCCCGCGTCGCCTCGAACAGGCGGAACGCGGTGCCCTGCAACACCTCCGTCACGTCCACGATGGGCAGGTCGAAGCGCAGGTCCGGCTTGTCGGTGCCGTAGCGCTCCATCGCCTCGGCGTAGCTCAGGCGCGGAAAGGGCGTCGCCAGCTCCACCCCCAGCACCTCGCGCCACACGGCCGCCATCATCCCCTCGCCCACGCGGAACACGTCCTCCTCGTCCACGAAGGACATCTCGGCGTCGATCTGCGTGAACTCCAGCTGCCGGTCCGCGCGCAGGTCCTCGTCGCGCAGGCAGCGGGCGATCTGGAAGTAGCGGTCGAAGCCGCTCACCATCAGCAGCTGCTTGTACAGCTGCGGCGACTGCGGCAGCGCGAAGAACTCGCCCGGGTACGCCCGCGAGGGCACGAGGAAGTCGCGCGCGCCCTCCGGCGTGGGCTTGGTGAGGAGCGGCGTCTCCACCTCCAGGAACCCCTGCCCCGACAGGTAGCTGCGCACCGTCTGCGCGGCGCGGCTGCGGAGCATGAGGTTGTGCTGCAGCGCGGGGCGGCGCAGGTCCAGGTAGCGGTGCCTCAGCCGCTGCTCCTCGGCGGGGAGCTCCTCGTCGGCGGCGTAGTCCACCTGGATAGGGAGCGCCTCGGCCACCGTGACCACGCGCAGCACGGTCCCCCGCACCTCCACCTGGCCGCTGGGGAGCTGCGGGTTCTCGCGGATGCGGCGCTCCACCGTGCCCTCCACCTGCACCACCGACTCGGGCTTGAGGTCGCGCGCGGCGGCCAGCACGTCGGCGGGGGTCCACGACGGGTCGAACGACACCTGCACGATCCCGGCGCGGTCGCGCAGGTCCAGGAACGCCACGCCCCCCAGGTCGCGGATGCGGTGCACCCACCCGGCGAGGCGGACGGGGGTCCCGGCGTGTTCGGCGCGCAGCTCCCCGGCGGGGAGGTCGCGGAAGGCGGTGCGGAGCGGGCTCTCGGTCATCGGTCCGTGCCGGCCATGGCCGGGGTGCGACCCCGGAGCCAGGCCCGAAGGCGTGCGTACACGAAGGTGCCGGCCAGGACGCCGAGCGCGTCGGCGGCCCAGTCGGCGGGATCGGCGGAGCGTCCTGGGACGAACGCCTGGTGGAGCTCGTCGGAAAAGGCGTACGCCCACCCCGCCGCCACGGCGCCGCGCCGCCCAGGCCCCGTCGCGGCGGCGCCGTGCGCCACCAGGAAGCCCAGGAGCGCGTACGCGGCGAAGTGGAGCACCTTGTCGGCGCTCCAGAAGGAGGGAATACCCACGGAGTGCCGCGAGCTCACCACGAAGATCGCGGCGGCCCAGGCGACGGCCGGGGCCCACGCCAGCGCCCTGCGGCTCACGACTGCTCCGCTTCGGTCAGCACCTGGTGGAACTCCTCGGGCGAGGCCGCCTCGGCAAGGCGGCGGCGGAAGGCGTCGCTGCGCACCAGGCGCGAGATGCGGGACAGCGCCTTGACGTGGTCGCCCGCCGCGCTCTCCGGCCCCACCAGCAGAAAGAAAAGGCTCACCGGCCGCCCATCCAGCGCCTCGAAGTCCACCGGCTCGCGCGTGACCCCGGCCACCATCGCGAGGGCGCTCACCTGGGCGGACTTGCCGTGGGGGATGGCGACCCCGTTGCCGATCCCCGTGCTGAGCACCGCCTCGCGCTCGCGCACGGCGCGCAGCACCTCGGACGCGTCCCCCACCTCGCCGGCGGCGTGGAGCACCTCCACCAGCTCGCGGAGGAGGTCGTCCTTGGTGGCCCCCGCCAGCGGGATGCGGACCCGCCCGGGCGGGAGAAGCTCGGAAAGCAGCACGGAAAGCCTCGGTCTCCCCAGGGCCGGAAACGGACAGCGCGGGGGGACGCTCCCCCCGCGGGCGCAAGGGTTGCAAAGGTAACGCCACGCCTGGCGCGCATCAAGCGAGCGCGCGGCGTTTTCCGGGGGAACCCGGGCCCCGCTGCGGGGCATAAAGGCGGATGATCCGGACCGGGGCGGACGGGGACGCATCTCCCCGCCCTTTTCGCAGAACAGGTGCAAGATGAGCGCTTCCGAAAGCAGGACCGACCTGGTGGGCCTCCTCCCCGAGGACGCCGAGGCCGCCCTCGTCCAGCACTTCGCCGGCCGCGGGCAGCCGCGCTACCGGGCGAAGCAGGTGCTGGGCTGGCTGTACGAGCGGCTCGCCTTCGGCTTCGAGGAGATGAGCGACCTCCCGAAGGCGGAGCGCGACGCGCTGGCGGAAGCGTTCGACTTCACCGCCCCCGAGGTCGCAAAGCTTTCCCGCTCCACCGACGGGACCGCCAAGCACCTGTGGCGGCTGGGGGACGGGGAGCTGATCGAGTCGGTGCTGATCCCCACCTCCACCCGGCTGACGCTGTGCATCTCCTCGCAGGCGGGGTGCGCCATGGCGTGCTCCTTCTGCGCCACCGGGTGGTCCGGCTACCGGCGGCAGCTTTCGGCGGAGGAGGTGGTGGCGCAGTTCCGCGGCGCCCGCGCCTGGGCCCGCGACAACGGCTACGACGAGATCACCAACGTCGTGTACATGGGGATGGGCGAGCCGCTGATGAACCGCCGGGCGGTCTTCCCCTCGCTCGCCATCCTCAACCGCGGCTACGGGCTGGGGGCGCGGCGCATCACCGTGTCCACCGTGGGCGTGGTCCCGGGGATCCTGGAGATGGCTTCCATGCCCGAGCAGTACCGGCTGGCGGTGTCGCTGCACGCCCCGAACCACGAACTGCGCCAGAAGCTGATCCCGCTGGAAAAGAAGCACCCGCTCCCCGAGCTGCTGGACTCGCTGCGCCGCTTCGACGAGGCGGGGGGAAAGCGCATCACCTTCGAGTACGTGATGATCGACGGGGTCACGGACGCGCCGGAGATGGCGGACGAGCTGGCGGGGCTGGTGAGCGAGTTCAACGCCTTCGTCAACCTGATCCCCTTCAACCCCATCCCCGGGACCGACTGGAAGCCCAGCACCCGCGGCCGGCTCAACCTGTTCGTGGAGCGGCTGGGGAACCGCGGGATCTCGGCGGCGGTGCGGGAGTCGCGCGGGCGGGACATCGCGGCGGCGTGCGGGCAGCTGCGCGCGGAGGCCACCGAGGGGCGGAAGCCGGTGCAGATCACCCCGGGCTCCACCCTCAGGGCGCGGCCCGGGCGGGAGGCGACGGCGGGGGACTGATTCGACTGCGGGGTTCGGGCGTGCCCCCGGCTGGCGCCGGGGGCGGAAAAAACAGGAGGCGGCCTCCCGGGTGGGGGGCCGCCTCTCTCGCTCCCGGCGGAGCGGTCGTCAGGGCGCCGTCGTCGTGTCCGCCGCGCTTGCCGCCATTTCCGCCGCGCCCTTCCAGTCCCGTCCCACCACCACCGTCACCTCCAGCAGCAGCGTGGAGTCCGGCCGGCTCCGCACGCGCTCCACCTCCAGCGCGTCGGCGACCTCGCGGGCGGTCTCCTCGCGGCCCACGCGGTCGATCACCAGCGTGCTCTCGGGCGAGAAGCCGCGCGCGTTGCCGAAGTACACCACGTCGAAGCCGCGCTCGCGCAGCGTCCGCGTGGCCACCCGCGCCAGCCCGGGGATCCCGGCCGCGTTCAGCACCTCCACCCGCACCCGCTCCCCGGCGGGCGCCCGGGCGGCGGGAACGTCGGGGACGTCCTCCGGCGCGAGGGCGGGATCGCCGCCGCCCCCCGGGCCCAGGCCCATCGCCATGGAAATCACCAGCCCCGCGACCAGCAGCAGGGTCGCGGCGAGCGCCGCCGTCTGCGCGCGCTTCATCTGCTTTCCCCTCCCACCGCCGCGCTCCAGAAGGCCGCCGTTTCCGCGCTCAGCGGCCTGCGGCGCTCCACAAGGTTGCGGATGCGCGCGCCCAGCACCTCCACCAGCACCTCGTCCATCTCCGCGGGCATGCGGGCGGCCAGCGACGCCCGCCACTCTCGCTCGAAGTCGCGCCCCGGCTCCAGGAAGTCCGCCAGGTACAGCGCCTTCCCCAGGCGCCCGAACCCCGCCCACCCCAGCGTGTGGTAGCGCAGCGCGTCGCACAGCTCCGGGTCCGCCACCCCCGCCAGGCGCTCCGCCACGGCGGGTCCGTGCAGGATCGCGCCCGGGAGCGAGCGGAAGCGCTCCGGCACCGCGGCGCGCAGTCGCTCCGGGTCCGCCTCGCGCAGGGCGTCGTGAAGCCACCCGGCCGCCACCCAGCGGTCGCGCTCGGCGGGGTCCAGCCCCGCCGTGGCCGCCCACTCCGCGAGCAGCGCGCTCACGCGGGCGATGTGCGCGCGCCGGCGCGGGCCGGCCTCGGCCCACGGCGGGAGCTCGCCGGCCGCGGCGGCGCGCACCACCTCCGGGAGGTCGCGCGTGGGATCAGTCGTAGCCGCGTCGGGCATACGGCTCCAGGATGGCGCGGTTGCGAATGGACGTGTGGGAAAGGTAGTTCCACCCCTTGAGCTCCACCCCGCTCCCCACCCGGCTGTCGACGATGCGGCACCCCGGCCCCACCACCGTTTCCTCGCCGATGCTGGTCTGCCCCTCCAGCACCACTCCCGGGTAGACCACCGTGTCGCGGCCGATGCGCACGTCCAGGTCCACCCACGAGGTGTGCGGCAGGAGAAAGCTGACGCCCGCGTCCATCAGCGCCCCCACCAGCCGGTCGCGCAGCAGCTCGGACGCGCGGGCGAGCGAGCGCCGGTCGCGGACCACCAGCGCGCTTTCCCCGCCCGCCAGGCGGGGGGCGTCCCCCGCTTCGGCGGCCAGGGCGGCGAAGCCCCGCCAGCGGCCCAGGCTCCGGCGCGCGGCGGCCAGGTCCATGCGGGCGGCGGCGACGCCCTCGCCGTCGGCCAGGAACAGGGCGGAGGGGGAGTCCAGGAGCGCCTGGAGCCCGGAGGCCAGCAGGGGGGCCCGCGCGTCCACCAGCAGGAAGCGCTCGTCCGGGTCGCCCGCCTCCTCCACCGCGCTCCAGAAGTCCTCCCCGGAGCGCTCGAACACACGGATCCCGTTCCAGGCGTCCTGGAAGGGCTCCGGGCCGGCCTCGCGGTCGGCCAGCAGCAGGATGCGCGACGGCGCCGGCTGGAGCGCGGCCAGCGCGGACACGGCGTGCCAGGCCAGCGGGCGCCCGGCGAGCGGGTGCAGGAAAGTGGGAAGCCGTGACGCCATCCGGTCGTCGTCCGGCTCCGAGCGCGCCAGGACGATGCCGGTCCAGGCCGCGGCCATGGGGCTCAGGGCGCGTGGGCCCGGAGGGAGTTGCCCACGATCCGGTTCTCCTCGTCCACGAAGACGAAGGTGGGCCGGTAGTTCGTCAGCTCCGCCTCGTCGTACTGCCCGTAGGACATGATGATCACCCGGTCCCCGGCGTGCACCAGGCGCGCCGCGGCGCCGTTGAGGCAGATCTCCCCCGCACCGCGCTCCCCGGTGATCACGTACGTCTCGAAGCGCGCCCCGTTGTTGATGTCGACCACCTGGACCTTTTCGTACTCGACGAGGTCGGCGGCCTCCATGAGGTCCAGGTCGATGGTGATCGACCCCACGTAGTTCAGATCCGCCCCGGTGACTGTCGCGCGATGGATCTTGGACTTGCACATGGTCCGCTGCATGGGACTCCTTCCGGAGGGGGGCGTGGTCAAAGGATGCCGTTGTCGATGAGCCGGGTGCTCCCGACCCGCGCGGCCACGGCGCAAACCGTGCCGGGAAATACATGCTCTACAGACGCCAGCGTGGCCGGCTCCACGATCTCGGCGTACTCCACCTGCACCCCGGGTACCACGAGCGCGCTCCGCGCGGCGTCGCGCAGGACGCCGCCGTCCGTCTCCCCGGCGGCGAAGAGCGAGCGGACCGCCTCCACCGCGCGCGGCAGGGCCAGGGCCCGCTCCCGCTCCTCGGGCGACAGGTAGACGTTGCGGGAGCTCATCGCCAGCCCGTCCGGCTCCCTCACGATGGGCGCCACGTCCACCTCCAGCGGCATGTCGAGGTCCGCCACCATGCGGCGGACGAGGAGCGCCTGCTGGAGGTCCTTCTGCCCGAAGACCGCCACGTCCGGCGTGAACACGCCGAACAGCTTGGCGACCACCGTGAGCACGCCGCGAAAGTGCCCGGGGCGCGCCGCCCCGCAGAGCCGGTCCTCCAGCGACGGGTCGGCGACCACCGAGACCCGCGGCTCGCCGCCCGGGTACATCTCCGCCGCGGACGGCGCGAACACCAGGTCCACGCCGCGCGCCTCCGCCAGGGCCAGGTCGCGCTCCAGGTCGCGCGGGTAGCGGTCCAGGTCCTCCGCCGGCCCGAACTGGAGCGGGTTGACGAAGATGGAGAGCGCCACGCACCCGGCGCGCGCCCGCGCCCGGTCCACCAGCGACAGGTGCCCCTCGTGCAGGTAGCCCATGGTGGGCACCAGCCCGACGCGGCGCCCCTCCTCCCGCGCCGCGGCGGTCGCGGCGCGCACCTCGGCCCGGGTGTGGACGACCCTCATCGCTCCCGCCTCAGCTCCCCGGCTCCCAGGCACAGGAAAATGGGACGGATCAAGGCGCGCGAGGAGCGCCCGACTGAGGCGTACGCGTTTGTACGCCGCAGGGAGGGGCGACGAGCAGCAACGCGGAGCCGGCCCATTTGCCGAAGCCTCACTCGAAGGTGTGCTCGGCGGCGGGGTACTCCCCGGAGCGCACGGCCTCCACGTAGCCGCCGACGGCGGCGCGCGTGGCCTCGCCCAGCTCGCCGAAGCGGCGCAGGAAGCGCGGCGTGAACCCCTCGTTGAGCCCCAGCATGTCGTGGAGCACCAGCACCTGCCCGTCGCACCCCGCGCCCGCGCCGATCCCGATGGTGGGGATGGACAGGCTCGCCGTCACCGCCGCGGCGAGGGGGCCGGGGACCAGCTCCAGCACCACGGCGAACGCGCCCGCGTCCTCCACCGCCCGCGCCTCGGCCAGCAGCCGGTCGAGCCCGCCCTCCTCGCGCCCCTGCACCCGCGTCCCGATGGTGTTCACCGACTGCGGGGTGAACCCGACGTGGGCCATGACGGGGATCCCCACCCGCACCAGGTCGCGGATGGTGTCCGCGATCTCCGGGGAGCCGCCCTCCAGCTTCACCGCGGCAGCGCCTGTCTCCTTGAGGACGCGCCCGGCGTTGCGGATGGCCTCTTCGCGCGAGACCTGGTAGGTGAGGAAGGGGAGGTCCACCACCAGGAGCGCGCGGCGCACGCCGCGGCGCACGGCGCGCGCGTGGTGGATCATGTCGTCCAGGGTGACCGGGAGGGTGGAGTCGTACCCCAGGACGACCTGCGCCAGCGAATCCCCCACGAGCACCACGTCCGTGCCCGCCTCGTCGACCAGCCGGGCGAAGAGGTAGTCGTACGCAGTGAGGGCGGCGATCTTCTCGCCACGCCGCTTCATCTCCCGGAGCGTCGTCGTGGTGACGCCCCGGCCCGAACCCGCGCTCTGAACGGACATAAGCTCTCCGGCACCTGGAAATTGCGCCGTGACACACACGTCGCGCACCCGTCACGGCGCCGAGCTTCTCCGCTCCTCTCTGGCGGGTTGACCGCCCGAAAAGCTAATCCCATTTTGGGGGGGTGTCAAACCCGATCCGGTACGATCCCGTGCTCGTCCGCGCCCTGGCGCGCGAGCTGGACGAGCGCCTCCGCGGCCGCCACGCGAGCCCGTCCCTCCTGTTCTCGCCGGACCTTTCCGCCACGCTCGTGCTGGACGGGCGGGAAGCGCTGCGCTTCGACCTCCACCCCGCCCGCGGCTGGGCGCGCATCGTACCCGCCCCCGACGACGCCGACGACGAGCCGGACGCGCGCATCACCGGCGTGTCCGCCCCGCCGGACGAGCGCGTCCTGTTCATCGGCCTCGCCGACCCGGCCTCCTTCGGGAGCTCGCGGCGGCGGATGGTCGTGGAGCTTCACACCAACCAGTGGAACGCGCTCCTCACCGCCGGCGAGGACGAGCGCATCATCGCCGTGCTGCGCGGGCGCGACGCGGGGGAGCGGGCGCTCCGCATCGGGGCGCGCTACCGCTCGCCCCCGCCCTCGCACCGCTTCGGCACCGGCGGCGAGACGCGCGAGGACGCCTGGGACGCGTGGCGCACGCTGATGGGCCGCGTCGCCCCGGCGGACCGCCCCACCGCCGCCGTGCGCAACTTCGCCTGGACGAGCCCGCTCACCGCCGGCCCCGTGCTGGACGGCGCGGCGCGCTCGGCGGACGAGGGCGAGCTGGAGGCGGCCTTCGGGCGGTGGTGGGCGCTGCGCACCGGCGAGGGGGCGGGCTCGGTGCTGCTGGAGCGGAAGCGCGGGGTGCAGCCCTTCCCCCTCGCCCTCCCCGGGATCCCCTCGCGCCCGGCGGCCTCGCTGCTGGCGGCGATGGACGCCGCCGCGGCGGAGGCGGCCGTGGAGCCGGCGGACGAGGGCCGCGACGCCGAGAAGCTGCTGCGCGGCGCCCGCCGGCGGTTGGTGGCGGCGGAGGGCCGGGCGCGCAGCCTCTACCGCCAGCTGGAATCCGCGGGGGAGGCGGAGCGGATGCGCCGGCTGGGCGACACCCTCCTGGCGCACCTGCACCTGGTGCCCCCCGGCGCGTCGACCGCGCGGCTCCCGGACCTGGAGGACGGCCAGCGGGAGATCGAGGTGGAGCTGGACCCCACGCTGCGCCCCCACCAGAACGCGGAGGCGCTGTACGAGAAGGCGCGGCGGCTGGCGCGGGCCGAGGAGCGCATCCCGGAGCTGATCGAGGCCGCGGAAGCGGAGGCGGCGCGCTGGCGGGCGGCGATCGAGGCGGCGGAGGCGGAGGGCGGCGCGCTCCCGGAGTGGGCGCTGCGCGCGCTGGAGCGCCCCTCCGGCCGCCCGGCCCCGAAGGCCGACGAGGGGCCGCGCATGCCCTACAAGCTGTTCCGCACCTCGGGCGGCATCGAGGTGCGGGTGGGGCGCAGCGCAAAGGACAACGACCTGCTCACCTTCGGGCACTCGGCGCCGGGGGACGTGTGGATGCACGCGCGCTCGGTCCCCGGGTCGCACGTGGTGCTGCGCTGGGCGGACCCGGCCGCTTCGCCGCCCGCGCGCGACCTGGAGGAAGCGGCGACGCTGGCGGCGCTGTACAGCAAGGCGCGCACGTCCGGGATGGTGGCGGTGGACTGGACCCGCCGCAAGCACGTCCGCAAGCCGCGCGGCGCGCCGCCGGGGATGGTCAAGATCCAGCAGGTGAGGACGCTGTTCGTGGAGCCGGACCCGGCGGTGGAGGAGCGGCTGCGGGACGACGCACCTCCCCCCGCGGCCTGAGCAGGTGTCCATCCGCTCGCAACATTCCTAGGAGACCTCATGAGCACTGCTTCAACCGCGGACGCCGGCGGCGCCGGGCAGGCCGGGGCGGATTCCTTCCGCGCCAGCGCCCTCGCGGCCTCGCTGACCGTCCGGGACCTCCAGGCGAGCCTGGCCTGGTACCGCGACGTCGTGGGCTTCGCCGTGGACCGGGAGTACGAGCGCGACGGCAAGGTGCTGTCGGTGGCGCTGAGGGCCGGCAACGTGCGGATCCTGCTCAACCAGGACGACGGGGCCAAGGGGCTGGACCGGGTCAAGGGCGAGGGCTTCTCGATGATGATCACGACGGCCCAGGACGTGGACGCGGTCGCGGCACGCATCCGGGAGCACGGCGGCACCCTGGACTCCGAGCCGGCGGACATGCCGTGGGGCGTGCGCGCGTTCCGGCTGCGGGACCTGGACGGCTACAGGTTCGCGATCTCGTCGCCGAGGTAGCCCCGGAGGGCGGAAGAGAAACGGCGGAACGGCGCCCGA
>JBEVLE010000577.1:0-9748 GCA_040509335.1 Longimicrobiaceae bacterium
CGTGGCGGCGCCCTCGGGGGTCCCGGAAGTCCGGCACTTGAGCAAGTGCTTCAAGCAGTGTCATGCCAGAAATTTACTGGCATAACCAACAATGAAACAACCCTACGGCGCCAGCCGGGGGCACGCCCGAACCGCCCCTCACGCAGTTAAAGTCAGCTCACCCCCACGCACGGACTGATGTTGCGCGCGTCGCACTCCGCCGTCGGGTACGGGAAGTAGGTGAACACCTTGTCCCCCGGCCGCGCCGCGGTGGTGGAGTCCAGCTGGCGCAGCCGCCCGAAGCGGCGGTGGTCGATCCAGCGGTGCGCCCCCTCGAACATCAGGGAGTAGCGGCGCTCCTTGAGCAGCGCCGTGATGAACGCGTCGTCGTTGGCCGGCTGCGCGATGGGCGCCAGGTTCCCGGAGTTCTGGCGGATGAAGTTGAGGTCCGCCGTGGCGCCCGTCCGGTCGCCCGTGAACCACCGCGCCTCGGCGCGCAGCAGGATCAATTCCTCGTTGCGCACGAGCGGAATGGGCGACGCCTTCTGCCCCGACCCGTAGAACGGCTTGGTCAGGTACAGCGAGAAGCGCAGGTCGCTGCGCAGGTCCAGCAGCGAGTTGTTGAAGCCGGAGTCCACCTTGGCCAGGTACCGGGCGTCGCGCAGGCCGCCGGCCTGCAGCTCGGCGTCGGTGCGCAGCCGCGGGTCGGCCACCGTCTTGCCGCTGGGGTCGCTGAGCGGGTTGGCCAGGTCCCCCGTGCCCGGGCTGAAGGCGTGGTAGGCGCCGCGGTTGAGCTGCGCCCGGTCCACCACCAGGAACGAGCCGCCCAGCGCGGCGAGCACCGCCTGGTAGCCGGCGGTGCCGCGGCCGGTCTCGCTGGTGCGGTACGCTTCCAGCCGCGCCTTGATGGCGCGGTTCACCTGGGCGTACGTGGCGGGGGTGTTGAAGCCGTACTGGTTGTAGCCGCTCCCCATGGGGAAGGCGAACGTGGTCCCCGCCCGGTCCAGGTGCGCCTTGCCCTCGTCCAGCAGCTTGGCGATCTCGGTGTACGCCGCCGCGCGGTCCGCCAGCGGGGCCGGCTCGGTGGGGTCCTCGCTCACGGTCACGGGGATCTTTTCCCGGAACTGGAGCTGGTTGAGCAGGTCGTACGCCTTGGTGGTCTTGGCGAAGCCGCGGATCCCCTCGCGCTCCGCGTCGCTGAAGGTAAGCCGCGGGTTGTCCAGCACGGAAAGCACGATCTCCGCCGCGCGCACGTTGGCGTAGGGGATCGTCCAGTACACGCTTCCCGTGAAGTCCGAGGCGTCCGGGTTCCCGGCGACGAGCTGGCGCACGTACCGCGGCTCGTTGGGGTCGAAGTAGTACCCCTCGCGGCCGGGGTGGCCGCCCAGCAGCACCAGCCGGTCCATGTTCTGGCGGCTGGTGTGGATCAGCCCCACCACCGTGGCCGAGACCGCGGCGTTGGTGGGGTTGGCCTGCAGGTCCTGGAGGCTGCCGTAGTTGTAGTCCGGGACCGTGAGGTCCTGGCCGCACCCGGCCAGCAGCAGCGCCCCCGCCAGGAGGAGCGCGCCCCGTCCGGCGGGCTCATGCTTGGATTGCCACATGGTTCAGAACCCGAGGTTGACGGTGAGCCAGAAGCTGCGGCTGGGCGGGAACGGGGTCACGTCGATGTTCCGTCCCACCGAGCGGTTGCCGAAGTTGCTGACCTCGGGGTCCAGCCCGGTGTACGTCGTCCACATCCAGGGGTTGCGGGCGCTGAGCGTGACGCGCGCGTCGCTGATGGTGCCGATGCGGGTCGCCGAGAGCAGCGTGCTCGGCACGTCGTAGGTGAGCGACACCTCGCGCAGCTTCACGAAGGACGCGTCCTCGATGTACACCGAGTACGGGCCGTTCAGCGCCACGCGCTCCTGCCCGGTCAGGCACTGCGGGCCGCACTCGGCCAGCGGGCGCGGGGTCACCTTGCCCGTGGCGTCGATGCGGTCGGCCGGCGCGTGCCAGTCCGGCGCGTTGCGGGCGTCGTCGTAGTAGCTGCGGGTGAGGTTGGCGATCAGCCCGCCCTCGCTCCAGTCCAGCAGCGACGACAGGGTGAAGCGGCCCATGCGGAAGTCGTTGGTGAAGCCCATCTGGAAGTCGGGCTCCGCGTCGCCGTACACCGTCTCGCGGCGCACGCCGGCCTCGTCGGGCTTGTACCCGATCATGGCCGTGGGCGACTGGTTGTTCTGGATCTTGTAGCCGCCGTACAGGTAGCCGAAGCTGGAGTTGGTGGGGCGGAACGCGGGCACCGGCAGGTTCACGATCTCCTGGCGGTTCATCGCGAAGGTGGTGCGCGAGATCCAGTCGAAGCCGCCGGTGCGCACCGGGGTGGCCTCCAGCATGGCCTCGAAGCCGTGCGCCTTGAGCTCGCCGCCGTTGAAGTAGTACGTGGTGAAGCCGCTGGACGAGGCCAGCCCGCGCGACAGCAGGAAGTCGGTGACCGACTTGCGGTAGCCCGTGAACTCCAGCCGCGCGTTGCCGCCGAACAGGGTGGCGTCGAACCCGCCCTCGAACTCGGTGGCGCGCTCCGGGCGCAGGTCGGGGGCGCCCACGGTGCCCAGCACGGTCAGCGTGGGGTTGCCCTCCACGTTCACGCCCGGCTGCAGGCGGGTGAACTTCTGCCCGAAGAGGGGCTGGTTGCCGCTGGAGCCGTAGGCCGCGCGCAGCTTGAAGTCGTTGAGGAAGCGGTTGACCTCGCCGAAGCGGAAGGAGGCCGCCGCCTTGGGGTAGTAGTAGTACTTGTCCACGTCCGCGTCGCCGCTGCTGCGGTCGGCGCGCAGGCTGCCGGTCAGGTTCAGCCGGTCGCCCAGGGTGAGCACGTCCTGCTGGATGAACATCCCCAGGTCGCGGTTGCGGTTGCGGTACCCGTCCACCTTGACGTCGGCGGCCAGCTCGGGCACGCGGATGTCGCCGGTGAGGTTGCGCCCCGCGATGGTGTTGAACTTCAGGTCCACGTCCGAGTACTGCACGCCGCCCGAGGTGGTGGCGGTCAGCACCCCGGAGGCGGGCGCGAAGGTGTACACCAGGTTGGCGTTCCCCGTCAGGTTGGTGCTCGTCCCGTTGGCGTTGAGCGCCGTCCCCGGGAGGTTGTCGTCGCCCTCGAACTGCAGCGTGGGCGGGTAGTACAGCTCGTTGCGCTGCTGGAAGAAGTCCGCTCCGCCGGTGGACACCAGCTTGAGCGTGTGGCTCTCGGCCTGCAGCAGGTCGTAGGTGAAGTTCAGCGAGGCGATGTTCCGCCACACGTTCTCGTCGTTGGTGGAGAGCGCGGCGGTCTGCACCGGGTTGCTGGCGGCGAACGGGTTGTCCAGGTACAGCCCGTTCTCGCGCTGCGTCAGGTCGTAGAAGTTGGGCGTGAACGACACCGCGGCGTAGTAGCTGACGCCGTTGTTGTCGTTGCCCGTGAGCCCGCGCGCCGCGATGGAGTGAAGGATGTTGGCGGACGCGCTCAGCTTGCCCCGCCGGCCGATGTTCTGGTCCACGGCCACGCGGATCCCCTGCTTCTCGTACCCGGTGTTCGCGGCGATCCCCTGCTCGTCCAGCAGCGTGCCCGAGAAGTAGTAGCGGGTGCTTTCGGTGCCGCCGCTCACGCTCAGCGTGGTCTCGCGGCCCGGCGCCTGGCGCCCGAACACCGCCGCCTCGTTGTCGTAGGTGGCCTTTGGCGTGCCGTCGGCGTTGAAGTACTCGGCCACCCCCGCCCCGAACTCGTTGACCGCCTCTTGGCGCGTCCAGTCGCGCGAGCCCAGCGAGCGGGCCTGCTCCGAGTAGCCCAGGCGCTGCGTCAGGTTGTAGCGGGGCCGGCCCGCCTGCCCGCGCTTGGTGGTGATGATGATCACCCCGTTGGCGGCCTTGGAGCCGTAGATGGCCGACGCCGACGCGCCCTTGAGGACCTCGATGCTCTCGATGTCGTTGGGGTTGATGTCGGCCACGCGGTTGACGACGTTGTCCTGCACCGAGTTGAGCGCGGTGCGCGTGCCGGCGCCGCTGACCACGTTCTGGCCGCCGGGGATGGAGGTGTTGGCGAGCACCACCCCGTCCATCACGTACAGCGGCTCGGAGTTGCCGATGAGCGACGAGACGCCGCGGATGCGGATCTGCGCGCCGCCGCCGGGCGCGCCCGAGTTGGTGGAGATGCTGGCGCCCGCGATCTTGCCCTGGAGCGCCTTTTCCACGGTCTGCGCGGGGGCGCGCTGCAATTCCTGCGCGGAAACCACGGCGACCGCGTTGGCGGCGTTCTGCCGGCGCACCGAGGTGGCCTGGCCGGTCACCACCAGCCCCTCCAGGTTGAGGATGTCCTGCTCCAGCGCGACGTTGACCGCGCTCTGCCCGGCGGGGACGACCACCTGGCGGCTGGAGTAGCCCAGCTGGCTCACCGTGAGCCGCGCCTCGCCGTCCGGCACCGAGATGGCGAACGCGCCGCGCGCGTCGGTGACCACGCCGCGGCGGGTCCCCGTGAGCGTGACGGCGGCGCCGGCGAGCGGCGCCTGGTTGGACCCGGTCACGACGCCCGTGACCTGCCGCTGCTGCGCCGCCGCGGGAGCGACCCCGGCGAGCAGCGAGACGGCCGCAAGCAGATACCACATTCGTTTGAACATGCTTCCTCCGTAGGGATGGTACGGGGTGAACGCCGACGTGCGGATGTGCAGCGGAGCCTCCTGGTGGCGGGGGAAGACGCCGGCCGGCGGCCGGAGGGGGACGGGGACGAGCCGCGTGCGCGGAGCGCACGCAGCGGGGTGGGCGCGTGGAGGTGTGCGGTCCGGCACCGGGGGCACGGGCGCGCCCCGCCGGAATCCAGAGTAGCTGCCGTGTTCTACATCATACGTCCCCGCTACGCATCCACAAGGTTTCCCGTTGCTTTGGGACGATCCGCGCCACCGTGGCGCGAGGGGGCCGGGGGGTGGCGCCCGGGTGGCGGAAGGTTACATTTCCCGCCCGGTTCCGCCCCCGCGACGGGAGCCCGGCCCGCACGCCGCCCGGGCGCATCGTCCCCCTCCACCGGCACCGCTTCGATGTCGAGCGAGGAAGTCCGCAGGCTGATCTCCGTCGTGGGGCTCGTCGCGCAGCTGGGAGGCGCCGTCCTCCTCATCGCGCTCTTCTTCCTGCTCTTCCACAACGCCAGCCGGCGCCGCTACTTCCTGTACTGGGGACGGGGCTGGCTGTCGCTGGCGGTGGCGCTCTCCGCCCTGATGTCGCTGTACCTCCTCCTCCCCGACTCGCCGGCGCGCGCCGTGGCGGGGCCGGTGCTGCGCCTGGTGTACCTGTACGGCAAGCTGGCGTTCTTCGGGCTGCTGGCCGCCGGCACCGCCTCGTACTGCTCGGGGCTGCGGCTGCGCGGCACCACGCCGTACTGGCTGGCCGGCATCGCCGCCTACGCCCTGCTGGCGGTGGCCTTCTCCGGCGGCGTGGAGCGCACCTTCCTGTGGCAGTGCCCCGTGGCCTTGGCCGCGCTCGCCTACAGCAGCAGCCGCTTCCTCCTCCTGCCGCCGTCGCGCCGCTCGCTGGGGAGCCGCGCCACCGGGGTGTTCTTCGCGATCATGGCGGCGCAGTGGGCGGTGTACTTCGCCGCCTTCGGCTTCCTGGGGCGCCTGGCCTCCTTTCCCGCCCCGCTGCGGGTGGTGGTGCAGTACAACGCCTACTTCGACCTGCTGGTGCAGGTGCTGCTGGGGTACGGCATGGTGGTGCTGCTGATGGAGGACTCCAAGCGCGAGGTGGACGACGCCCACGCCGAGCTCGCGGTGGCGCACGACCGGCTGCGCCGCGTGTCGCTGTACGACGCGCTCACCGGCTGCCTGAACCGCCGCGCCTTCGTGGAGCAGGTGGCGCTGGAGGGCGCCCGCGCCAGCTTCGGCGCCGTGGTGATGGTGGACCTGGACAACCTCAAGACCGTCAACGACGCCCTGGGCCACTCCGCGGGCGACGAGCTGCTGCGCGCCGCCGCCGAGGTGCTGCGCCACGCCACGCGCCCCGTGGACCGGCTCTTCCGCTGGGGGGGCGACGAGTTCCTGCTGCTGATGCCGGGCGCGCGCTGCGACGAGGTGCAGCCGCTGCTGGAGGAGCGCATCGGGCGCTTGTCGCGCGAGCTGCGCACGGAGGCCGCCACGCCGCTGCTGCTCAGCCTGGGGAGCGCGGACTACGCGGACGCCGAGGGCCTGGAGGCGGCCATCCGCAGCGCGGACGACGCCATGTACGTGCAGAAGGCGCTGCGCAAGCAGGGGGTCGCGGAGTTTGCCTCGGGAGGTTGAACGACGAGGGATTTTGACGGCAGGGTTCGGGCGTGCCCCCGGCTGGCGCCGGGGTCGGGCTTCGGCTCCGTAGCAGACGAAACGACCGTCTGCAACGGAGTCGAGCCCCGGCAAACTGCCGCCGGGTCTCGCCCCTGCGGGCCGAAATCCCTCACGCGGGCCCCGCGCTGGCGTCCGCTGGGGCCCCCTCCCCCGGCACGGGGGAGGGTGGCGGCTCTCAGGCCGCCGGGTGGGGGCCCACCGCGGCCTCGCGACGGACGACTCGACTACCCAGGATCGTCATGCATGCAGCGAGCGGAACCGACGGCACTGCCGCGCCGGTGGTCGCCGCGCGGGCGGAGGACCTGCGCGGCGTGCTCGCGCTCCTCGCCGAAGCTGGGCTCCCGGCCGCGGGGGTCGCCGACCACTTTCCCGGGGGCTTCGTCGTGGCGCGGGACGCGGCGGACGGCTCGCTCGCCGGGACCGCGGGGGTGGAGGCGCACGGGCGGGTGGGGCTGCTGCGCTCCGTCGCCGTGCGCGCGGACCGACGGGGGACCGGGCTGGGGCGGGCGCTGACCCGCGCCGCCGTGGCGCTCGCCCGGGCGGAGGGGCTGGCGGAGCTGTACCTGCTCACCACCACCGCGGAGGGCTTCTTCCCGCGCCTGGGCTTCGAGCCCGTGGCGAGGGCCGAGCTGCCGGCGGAGCTGGCGGGGTCCGAGGAGCTGCGCGGCGCCTGCCCCGCGAGCGCCGCCGCCCTGCGCCTGCGCCTGTAGCCGGTCCGCGCCTTTGGCACGGGCCGGCCGCCCCGCTCCACCCGTCCACCCCCCGCCCCGCCCCATGTCCGGCATCCTCCCCTGGCCCATCTCCGTCGCCGTCACCATCGCCCTCCAGGTGATCATGGCGGTCCACGCGTTCCGCACCGGGCGCGCCGGCTGGATCCTGCTGATCCTCTTCTTCCCCCTGGTGGGGAGCCTGGTCTACTTCTTCGTGGCCGTGTGGCCGGAGCTGCGCGCCGGACGGCACCTGGGCGCCGTGGGGAGCAGCGTGCGGCGGCGCATCGACCCCATGCGCGAGGTCCGGCAGCTCCGCGACCGGGTGGCCCACGCCGGCACCGTGGCGAACCGGGTGGAGCTGGCCCGCGCCTACCGCCGCGCCGGCATGCCCGCCGAGGCCATCGCCACCTACCGCGAGTGCCTCCAGGGGCTGTACCGCGACGACCCGCAGGTCCTGGCCGAGCTGTGCGCCTTGCTGTACGAGAACGGGGAGCTGGCCCGGGCCGGCGAGGTGATGCGCTCGCTGGTGCAGCGCCCGGGGCACCTCACGCCCGCGCTGCGGCTGCTGAACGCGCGCATGCTGGAGGACGCGGGGGAAACGTCCGCCGCGCTGGCGGAGTACGAGATGCTTTCCCGGGTGGCCGCGGGGGAGGAGGCGCGCTGCCGCTACGCCCTGCTCCTCCGGCGCCTGGGGCGCGAGGCCGAGGCGCGCGCCGCGTTCGAGGCCATCGTGCGCGATGCCCGGCTGGGCACCCGCGCCTTCCGCCGCGCCGAGAAGGAGTGGATCGCCACAGCCGGGCGCGAGCTGAAGACGCCGCCGCCCTCCGCCTGAGGGCGATCGAGGGTCGCGGGGCCGAGCGGGATGCGCCGGGCCTCGCGCCCGGGAGATAGCGGGCGGGAATCCAGGGAGGGGCGTCGCACGAAGGTTCTTGCGCGCCCGCGCGCCCGCGATGAACTTGCCCCCGTGACACCCCGCAGCATCCCTCCGCACCCGGACTTCCAATGCAACTCACCTGCAAGTCCTGCCGGTCCCCCATCGCCGCCGACGACGTCAACCTGGACAACGGGCTGGCCAAGTGCCGCGCCTGCAACGCCGTGTTCCGCTTCGACGACGATCCCATGCTGGCGGTGGGCGCCACCCGGCCACGCGAGCGGATGAAGCCCCCCAGGTCCCTCGCGCAGGAGACCGCGGGCGGCCGGGTCACCTTCCGGCACCGCTGGTTCTCGCCCAAGTTCCTGTTCCTGGTCTTCTTCTGCGTGTTCTGGGACGGCTTCCTGGTGTTCTGGTACACCCTGGCGATCGCCGGCGACGCGCCGCTCGTCTTCAAGCTGTTCCCCCTCATCCACGTGACCGTGGGCGCCGTGCTCACCTACTACACGATCGCCGGCTTCGTCAACACCACCACGGTGATGCTGGACCGCGGGCACCTGAGCGTCCGCCACGGGCCGCTCCCCTGGCCGGGGAAGCTGGACGTGGACACCAGCCGCTTCCGCCAGCTCTACTGCGAGGAAAAGGTGTCGCGCGGCAAGAACGGCGTCAGCTACACCTACGACCTCAAGGCGGTGATGAGCGACGGCGAGCGCAGGAAGATCGTGTCCGGGCTGGACTCGCCCGACGTGCCGCTGTACCTGGAGCAGCAGATGGAGGAGTGGCTCAAGATCCGCGACGAGCCCGTCCACGGCGAGCTCCGCCGCTACTAGCCCCGCGCACCCACCCCTGAACCGGAACGGCATCCCATGAACAAGCTTGTCCTGCTCGCCCTCCTCGTCCTCGCCGCGCGCCCCGGCGCCGCGCAGCAGACCCCCGCCCCGCCGAGCGCCAGCCACGTCCAGGCGGCCGAGCGGCTGCTGGAGGTGTCCGACGCGGAGAACGCCCTGCGCAAGGGGATGCAGCGCACCATGGAGATGCAGGCGGCGCAGAACCCCATGCTCGCCTCCATGCGCGACATCATGGACGAGTTCTACGCCACGCACCTGAGCTGGGACAAGATGAAGCCGGAGATGGTGCGCGTGTACACCAGCACCTTCAGCGAATCCGAGCTGCGCGAGCTGACCGCGTTCTACCAGACGGAGCTCGGGCGCAAGATGGTGGAGCGGATGCCGGAGGTCATGGCCCGGTCCGCGGAGATGAGCCAGCGCATCATGCAGGAGCACATGCCCGAGCTGACGCAGAAGATCATGGCCCGCATGCAGTCCGACCCGGAGCTGAGGCGGCGCGCCGCGGAGGAGGCGGCGCGGGTGCTGCCGCCCTCCAAGACGCAGCCGCCCGCCCAGCCGCGGAATCCCTGACCCGTGAAGTTCGAGCCCTTCGGCCGGGAGATGGCCCGCCGGATGTTCGGCGTGGACACCGTGCCCCGGCCCGCCGGCCCGCGCGAGGTGTCCGACCGGCTGGAGAGCGCGACGGCGGGGTTTCCCCGCGGCGCCGTCCTCGTGGACCTGAACGTCGACGCCGAGGGGGTCGCCACCGGCGCGAGGGTCGTGGACCCGCCACCCGCCACGCCCGGCGTGGCGGTCCGCGCCATCGGGGTAGGCGCGGACGGGAGCACGCGTGAGCTCGCTCGCCCCGGACCGGCGTCCCCCGAGCTGGCGCGCGCCGTGGAGGAGGCGCTGCTCGGCGCCCGCTTCACCCCCGCCACCCGCGACGGCGAGCCGGTCCCCTTCCCCGGCTTCCGCATGACCGTCAGCGTGGGGCCGCCCGCCTCCGCGGCCCGCGACCCGGCCTGAAAGCACGGACGGCCCGCTCGCCTG
>JBEVLE010000578.1:0-12038 GCA_040509335.1 Longimicrobiaceae bacterium
GATGACGTACGCCAGGTTGTCGGAAACGACCCCGGTGTGCGGCGCCTCGTCGCTTTCCCGCGCCAGGCGCTCGGCCTCGGCGTCCACCAGGAACAGCGGGAGGCCGCAGTCGGCGAGCCGGTCGGCGAGCGCCTTCTGCGTGAGCAGGAGCACCGGGGCGGCGTCGCGCAGCATGTAGGCGCGCCGCTCGGCCGGAAGCTCGGGGTCCAGCGGCAGGTAGGCGCCTCCGGCCAGCATCACCCCCAGCACCGTGACGATCATCTCCGGCGCCGGGTCCATGCAGATGGCCACGCGCACCTCGGGGCCGACACCCTCGCGCCGCAGCAGGCTGGCGAGCCGGCAGGCGCGCGCGTACAGGTCGGCGTAAGTGATGCGCTGCCCCTCGAAGCGCAGGGCGGGCGCGCCGGGGGTCCGCAGCACCTGGGCGTGCACCAGCTCGTGGAGGCACGGCTCACCGGTGTAGCCGGTGTCGGCCCCGTTCCAGGCGTGCAGCAGCTGCTCGCGCTCGGCCCCGCGCAGCAGCGGCACCTCGGACAGACGCTGCTCCGCCTTCGCCGCCGCCATGGCCTCCAGCAGCACCTCGAGATGCCCCCCCATGCGCGCGGCCGTTTCCGCCTCGAACAGCGCCGTCCGGTACAGGAGCGCGCCCGAGAGCTCCTCCCCCGCGTCCAGCATCCTCAGGTTCAGGTCGAACTTGGTCTCCTCCACCTCGCCCCCGAACGGCTCCAGACGCACGTCCCCCAGCGAGAGCCGCTCGTCCTCCGCCCCGGCACGGGTCAGCGCGAAGATGGCCTGGAAGACGGGCGTGTGCGTCAGGCTGCGCTCCACCGCGAGCTCGTCCACCAGCCGCTCGAAGGGGAGATGCTGGTGCGCGTACGCGTCCAGCGCCGTTTCCTGCACGCGCCCCAGCAGCGCGGCCCAGGTGGGATCGCCCGCCAGGTCGCCGCGCAGGGGCAGCATGTTGACGAAGAAGCCGATCAGCCCTTCCAGCTCCACGCGCGTGCGCCCGGCGATGGGCGTGCCCACGACCACGTCCTCCTGCCCCGCGTAGCGGCCCAGCAGCGTCTGCCAGGCGGCCAGCAGCGTCATGAACAGCGTCGCGCCCTCGCGCCGCGAGAGCGCGCGCAGCCCGGCGGCGGTCGTGGCCGGGAGCACGAAGCGGTGCATCCCCGCGCGCGTGCCCTGCGCGGCGGAGCGCGGGCGGTCGACCGCGATCCCCAGGAGCGGCGGAGCGCCGGCCAGCGCGTCCTTCCAGTAGCCGATCTGCTCCTCCAGGGTCTCGCCGGAGAGCCAGGCCCGCTGCCACACGGCGAAGTCGGCGTACTGCACCGGGAGCTCGGGGAGCCGGGGCTCCTCGCCGCGGCTGAACGCGGCATAGAGCGCGGAGATCTCGCGCACCAGCACGTCCATGCTCCAGCCGTCGGTGACCACGTGGTGCAGGGTGAAGAGCAGCACATGGTCCTGGTCGGCCAGGCGCAGCAGCGTGCTCCGCAGCAGCGGCCCGCGCGCCAGGTCGAAGGGCTCCAGGGCCTCCTCGGCCGCGAGCCGCTCGGCCTCGGGCTCCCGCTCGGCTCCGGGCAGGCCGCGCAGGTCCAGCTCCCGCAGCGCGGCCGATGCGGCCGGGTGGACGACCTGCACGGGCACGCCGTCCCGCTCCGCGAACGTGGTGCGCAGCGTCTCGTGCCGCCGCACCAGCGCGTCCAGGCTGGCCCGCAGCGCCGCAGGGTCCAGCTTACCGCTCAGGCGCAGCGCGTACGCCAGGTTGTAGGCGGGGCCGCCGGGCTCCAGCCGGTCCACCACCCACAGCCGCTGCTGCGCGAACGACAGCGGCAGCGCCTCCCCGCGCGACACTCGCTCGATCGGCGGCGCCGGCAGGGTGCCCGCGCTCCGCAGCTCCTCGATGCGCGCGGCGAGTCCCGCCACCGTCGGCGCCTCGAAGAGCGCCCGCAGCGGCACCTCCACCCCGAAGGCCTGCCGCGCGCGAGAAACCACCTGCGTCGCCAGCAGCGAGTGCCCGCCCAGCTCGAAGAAGCCCCCCTCCACCCCCACCCGCTCCACCCCCAGCACCTCCGACCAGATCCCCGCCAGCACCTCCTCGGTCGGCGTCCTCGGCGCCACGTACCGGTTTTCGCTCGACCCGAAGTCCGGCGCCGGAAGCGCCCTGCGATCCAGCTTCCCGTTCGGAGTGAGCGGAAGACTCTCAAGCTCAACGAACGCCGACGGCACCAGGTACTCCGGGAGGCGCGCCGACAGCTGCGCCCGCAGCTCTCCCGTCGAGACCTCGATCCCCTCCCGCGGAACGAAGTAGGCCACCAGGCGCTTCTGCCCCGGCGTGTCTTCCCGCACCACGACCGCCGACTCCCGTACCGCCGGCACCCCCGCCAGCACCGCCTCGACCTCCCCCGGCTCGATGCGGAAGCCGCGGATCTTGACCTGCGCGTCCACGCGGCCCAGGAACTCCAGCTCCCCCGAGGCCAGCCACCGCACCCGGTCCCCCGAGGCGTACAGCCGCGCGCCCGGCACACTCCCCAGCGCGTCCGGCACGAACCGGGTCGCCGTGAGCTCCGCCTGCCCCAGGTAGCCGCGCGCCACGGCCGCTCCGCCCACGTGCAGCTCCCCCGGGACACCCACCGGCACCGGCTCCCCCCACCCGTCCAGCACGTACACCCGCCGGTCGCCCACCGGGCGCCCGATCGGCGGCACGTCACCCCTGGCCACCTCCTCCCCCACCACGTGGCAGCTCGTGAACACCGTGCACTCGCTCGGCCCGTAGCCGTTGACCAGCCGCAATTCCGGGCCGCGCTCCCACGCCCGCCGCAGGTGCGGCCCCGAGACCGCCTCGCCCCCCGTCATCACCTGCCGCACCCCGTCCAGCAGCTCTGGACGCGTGTCCACGATCAGGTTGAACAGCGCCGCGGTCAGCCACAGCGTGGTCACCCCGTGCCGCTCCACCTCGCGCGCCAGCTGCTCCGGGTCCAGGCTCTGCCCCGTGTACAGCACGCAGCGCCCGCCCGTGAGCAGCGCGGGCCACAGCTCCAGCGTCAGCGCGTCCCACGAGGTGGAGGAGTGCTGGAGGAGCACCTGCTCCGCATCGAAGCGGACGTACTCCGCGTCACGGAAGAAGCCGGGGATGGCCCGGTGCGGCACCTCGGTGCCCTTGGGAAGTCCCGTGGAGCCGGAGGTGTAGATGACGTAGCACAGGTGCTCGGGCGTGACCTCCACCGCGGGCGCCGTGTCCGGCTCCCGGGCGATGCGCTCGCGCTCCGCGTCCACGCACAGGACGTCCAGAACGCCCGGGAGACGGTCGCGCAGGGCGGCGCGGCTCAGCACCACGGGCGCGGCGAGGTCTCCCAGCAGGAGCGCCAGGCGCGCGGGCGGGAGCTGGGGGTCGAGCATGGCGTACGCGCCGCCGGCCTTGAGGACGGCGAGCAGCGAAACGACCATCTCCAGGCTGCGCTCCAGGCACACGCCCACGCGCGTGTCCGGCCTGACACCGTGCTGCCGGAGCACGTGCGCCAGCTGGTTGGCGGCGCGGTCCAGCTCCGCGTAGGTGAGCGTCGCCTCGCCGAAGACGATCGCGACCGCCCCGGGTGTGCGCGCGGCCTGCTCCGCGAACAGCTCGTGGACGCAGGCCTGCGGGAGCTCGGGCGCGGCGGCGTTCCAGGTCTCCAGCACCTGCACACGCTCCGCCCCGCGCAGCAGCGACACCTCCGAGAGACGGCGCCGGGGCTCGGCGGCCATCGCCTCCAGCAGGGTCTCCAGGTGCCCCGCAATGCGCGCCGCCGTCGCCGCGTCGAACAGCGCTTCCCGGTAGGCCAGCACCACCTCGAGCGTTTCCGCCTGGTCCGCCACCGCCAGCTCCAGGTCGAACTTCGCCGCGCCCGCTCCGCTCTCGAACGGCTCCAGCTCCAGGCCGCCCAGCGACGGCCGGCCTTCCTCGCTGGACTTCTGGAGGGCAAAGGTGACCTGGAAGACGGGGGTGTGCGTGAGGCTTCGCTCGGCGCCCAGCTCCTCCACCAGGCGCTCGAAGGGCAGCTCCTGGTGCTCGAAGGCGCCCAGCGCCGTCGCGCGCGTCCGCCCCAGCAGCTCGGTCCAGGTGGGATCGCCGCCCAGGTCGGCGCGCAGCGCGAGCATGTTGACGAAGAAGCCGATCAGCCCCTCCACCTCGTGCCGGCTGCGTCCCGAGATGGGGCTGCCGACGACCACGTCCTCCTGCCCGGCGTAGCGGCCCAGCAGCGCCTGCCAGCCGGCGAGCACGGTCATGAACAGCGTGGCCCCCTCGCGCCGCGACAGCGCCCGCAGCCCCTCGGAGACCCCGCGCGGCAGAGCGAAACGGTGGCTCTGCGCGCGCGGGCTCTGTCCCGGCCCGCGCGGGTGATCCGTCGGGATCTCCAGCAGCGGGGGGGCGCCTCGCAGCTTTTCCCGCCAGAAGCCGATCTGCTCCTCCAGCACGTCGCCGCCGAGCCATGCCCGCTGCCACACGGCGAAGTCGGCGTACTGCACCGGCAGCTCGGCGAGACGCGGCTCCTCGCCCCGGCTGAAGGCGCCGTAGAGCCCGGAGACCTCGCGCACCAGCAGCTGCATGCTCCAGGCGTCGCTGACCACGTGGTGCAGCGTGAAGAGCAGCACGTGCTCCGCCTCGTCCACGCGCAGCAGCGTGCTGCGCAGCAGCGGCCCCCGCGCCAGGTCGAACGGCCGCAGCGCCTCCTCCGACGCAAGCCGCTCCACCTCGCGCGCACGCGCCCCGGCGGGCAGGCTCCGCAGGTCGAGCCGGAGCAGCTCCACCGGAACGGCCGGGTGGATGACCTGCACCGGCACGCCGCCCTGCTCCGCGAAGGTGGTGCGCAGCGTTTCATGGCGCTGTACCAGTGCGTCCATGCTCGCCCGCAGCGCCGCGGTGTCCAGCGCACCCGTCAGGCGCAGCGCGTAGGGCATGTTGTAGGCTGGGCTCCCCGGCTCCAGCCGGTCCACCACCCACAGCCGCTGCTGCGCAAAGGACAGCGGCAGCGGCCCCTCCCGCGACACCCGCTCCACGGGGGGCGCCGTCGAGGCACGCGTATCCCGCAGCGCCTCCACGCGCCCGGCCAGCCCCGCCACCGTGGGCGCCTCGAACAGCGCCCGCAGCGGCACGTCCACCCCGAACGCCCGCCGCACCCGCGACACCACCTGCGTCGCAAGCAGCGAGTGCCCGCCCAGGTCGAAGAAGCTCGACTCCACGCCCACCCGCTCCACTCCCAGGACCTCCGCCCAGATCCCCGCCAGCACCTCCTCCGCCACCGTCCGCGGCGCCAGGTACCCGGACCCCGCACCCTGCTCCGGCGCCGGCAGGGCTCCGCGGTCCACCTTGCCGTTGACGCCCAGCGGCAGCCGCTCCAGCACCACGAACGCACCGGGCACCATGTGCTCCGGCAGCCGCGCGCCCGCGAGCGCCCGCAGACCCGCGGCCGAGACACCGGCGTCCGGCTCCGCGGCCACGTACGCCACCAGGCGCGTCCGGCCCGGCATGCCGAAGGCAGGATCCTCCCGCACCATCACCAGCGCCTCCCGAACGCCGGCGTCCTCCAGCAGCACCGCCTCGATCTCGCCCGGCTCGATGCGGAAGCCGCGGATCTTGACCTGTGCGTCCACCCGGCCGAGGAACTCCAGCTCCCCGTCCGCGCGCCGGCGCACCCGGTCTCCCGTCCGGTACAGGCGCGCGCCGGATACCCCGGAGAACGGGTCCGGCACGAACACCGCGGCCGTCGCGTCCGCGCGTCCCAGGTAGCCGCGCGCCACCCCCGCCCCCGCCAGGCACAGCTCGCCCGGCACCCCCGCCGGCAGCAGGCTCCCGGCCGGATCCAGCACGTGCATCCCCACCCCGGGGAGCGGGCGCCCCACCATCTGCCAGTCGTAGCTCGTCCCGGGTTGGAGCGGCGTGGCCGAGCCGAGGATGGTGTTCTCGGTGGGGCCGTACAGCACCCACAGGCGGGCCGCGGGGAAGACGCGCCGCATCTGCTCCAGCAGGTCGGGCGGGACGGCGTCGCCGCCCACGAAGACCCTGCGGATGCCCGGCAGCGTCCCCGGGCCGGCCTGCACCCGGGCGACCACCTCGCGCATCAGCGCCGGCACCGCGTGCACGCCGTCGACCGTCGCCAGCTCCTCCACCAGGGCGTCCACGTCCCTGACCGTCCCGCGTTCCAGCAGGCGGACCTGGCCGCCGGCCAGCAGGGGGGCGAAGACCTCGAAGCCCCAGATGTCGAAGGCGTAGCTGGCGAGCGCGGGCATCACCTCGCCCGCGGCGAACCCGAAGATCTCGCGCGCGCCCCGCAGCGTGTCCGCCAGGGTGGCGTGCTCCACGACCACGCCCTTGGGCCTGCCCGTGGAGCCGGAGGTGTAGATGACGTACGCGGCGCTCTGGACGTCGGCGCCGCCCGGCGGCGCCTCGTCCGGTTCGGCGGCGATCGCCTCGCGGTGCGCGTCCAGGCAGACGACCTCCCCCTGGAAGCCGGGGAGAGCGTGCAGGAGCCGGGTCCGCGTGAGCAGCAGGGCGGCCCCGGAGTCGGCCAGGGTGTAGGCCAGGCGCTCGGCGGGGTAGTCCGGATCCAGCGGGACGTAGGCACCGCCGGCCTTGAGCACGGCCAGCACGCCCACCACCATCTCCGGCGAGCGCTCCAGGCAGATGCCCACGCGGGTCTCCGGACGCACGCCGCGGCGGCGGAGGTGGTGCGCGAGCCGGTTCGCGGCGCTCTCGAGCGCGGCGTAGCCGAGCGCCTCGCCGCCGAACGAGACCGCCGGCGCGCCGGGAGTACGCTCCGCCTGCGCCGAGATCATCTCGTGCAAGCACGCCGACGGGAGCCCCAGGGGCTTCGCGGCCGACCCGGCCAGCAGCTGCGCCCGCTCGCTCGCGCGCAGCAGCGACACCTCCGAGATGCTCCGCCGCCGGCCGGCCGCCATGCTTTCCAGCAGCACCTCCAGGTGCCCGGCCATCCGCGCGACCGTTTCCGCCTCGAACAGCGCCTCCCGGTAGACCAGCGTCCCCTCCAGCCCCTCGCCCTCCTCCGTCAGCGTGAGGCTCAGGTCGAACTTCGCCGCGCCCGCTCCACTCTCGACCGGCTCTACTTGCAGCTCGCCCAGCGACGGCCGCTCGTCGCCCCCGGCGCGGTCCAGCGCGAAAACCGTCTGGAAGACCGGTGCGTGCGCCAGGCTGCGCTGCACGTCCAGCTCCTCCACCAGGCGCTCGAAGGGAAGGTCCTGGTGCGCATACGCGCCCAGTGCCGTCTCGCGCACCCGCCCCAGCAGCTCGCTCCAGGTGGGATCCCCCCCGAAGTCGGTCCGCAGCGCCAGCATGTTGACGAAGAAGCCGATCAGCCCCTCCGTCTCGTGCCGGGTCCGCCCCGCGGTGGGGGTGCCCACCACCACGTCCTCCTGCGCCGCGTAGCGCCCCAGCAGCACCTGCCAGGCGGCCAGCGTCGTCATGAACAGCGTGGTCCCCTCGCGCCGCGACAGCGCCCGCAGCCCCTCCGCGACCCCCCGCGGCAGGGTGAAGCGGCGGCTCTGCGCGAGCGGGCTCTGCCCCCGGCCGCGCGGGTGGTCCGTGGAGATCTCCAGCAGCGGGGGGGCGCCTCGCAGCTTTTCCCGCCAGAAGCCGATCTGCGCCTCCAGCACGTCGCCGCTGAGCCACGCACGCTGCCAGACGGCGTAGTCGGCGTACTGCACCGGCAATTCCGCCAGCCGCGGCTCCTCGCCCCGGCTGAAGGCGGTGTAGAGTGCCGATACCTCGCGGGTCAGCACCTGCATGCTCCAGCCGTCGCTGACCACGTGGTGCAGCGTGAACAGCAGCACGTGCTCGTCGTCCGCCAGGCGCAGCAGCGTGCTCCGCAGCAGCGGCCCGCGCGCCAGGTCGAAGGGCGTCAGCGCCTCGTCGGAGGCGAGCCGCCCGGCCTCCGCCTCGCGCTCCACCTGCGGCAGGCCGCGCAGGTCCAGCTCCCGCAGCGCGACCGGCGCGGCCGGGTGGATCAGCTGCACGGGCACGCCGCCCTCCTCCGCGAACGTGGTCCGCAGCGTCTCGTGCCGCGCCACCAGCGCGTCCAGACTGGCCCGCAGAGCCGCCGCGTCCAGCGCGCCGCGAAGCCGCAGCGCCGCAGGCATGTTGTAGGCGGGGCTCCCCGGCTCCAGCCGGTCCACCACCCACAGCCGCTGCTGCGCGAACGACAGCGGCAGCGGCCCCTCCCGCGCATCGCAGAGCCGCTCGATCGGCGGCGCCGGCAGCGCCCCGGTGCCGCGCAGCGCCTCGATGCGCCCGGCCAGCCCCGCCACCGTGGGCGCCTCGAACAGCGCCCGCAGCGGCACCTCCACCCCGAACGCCTGACGCGCGCGGGAGACCACCTGGGTGGCCAGCAGCGAGTGCCCGCCCAGCTCGAAGAAGCCCTCCTCCACCCCCACCCGATCCACCCCCAGCACTTCCGCCCAGATCCCCGCCAGCATCTCCTCCGCCGCAGTGCGCGGAGCCACGTACGCCCCCTCCGCTCCCCACGCCGGCGCCGGCAGCGCGCGCCGGTCCACCTTGCCGCTCACGTTCAGCGGCATCTGCTCCAGCGCCACGAACGCGCCCGGCACCATGTGCTGCGGAACACGCCCCGCCACGTACCCCCGCAGCTCGCCCGCCGTCACCTCCGCCCCTTCCTCCGCCACCACGTACGCCACCAGCCGCTGCACCTCCGCGCGCACCACCACCGCCGCCTCCCGCACCTGCGGGTGCGACAGCAGCACCGCCTCGATCTCTCCCGGCTCGATCCGGAACCCGCGCAGCTTCACCTGCGCGTCCATCCGCCCCAGGAACTCCATCGTCCCCTCGCCCAGCCACCGCACCCGGTCCCCCGAGCGGTACAGACGCCCCCCCGCCTCCTCCCCGAACGGGTCCGGCACGAAGCGCTCGGCCGTCAGCTCCGCGCGCCCCAGGTAGCCGCGCGCCAGCCCCGCGCCCCCGATGTACATCTCCCCCGGCACCCCCGCCGGCAGCGGCTCCCCCGCCGCGTCGAGCACGTACAGCCGCACGTTCCCCGTCGGCCGCCCGATCGGCAGGCTCCCCCGCTCCCCGGCGTCCTCCCCCGCCTCCAGCCACAGCGCCGCCGAGGTGCAGCTCGCCTCCGTCACCCCGTACACGTGCACCAGCGGCACGCGCAGCTCCGCCCACTCCCGCAGCCGCTCGGGAGAGACGCGCTCCCCGCCCACCCGGACGAAGCGCACGCTCGCCGGCATGCGGTGCCCCCGCTCCACGAACTCCCGCACCCACTCGTGCCAGAACGCCGAGGGCAGCTCGAAGCTCGTGATCCCCTCGCGCTCGACCAGCTCCAGCAGCGCGCCGGGCGCGAACAGCTCGGCGCCGGAAAGCACCACGGCCGCGCCGGTGCTCCAGGCGGTGAAGATCTCCTCCACCGAAACGTCGAAGCTCAGCGAGGCGAACTGGAGGAGCCGGTCGTCGCCGCGCAGCCCGAGGCGCACCGCCATGTCGGTGGCCAGGTTGACCACCCCGCGGTGCGGCACGGCCACGCCCTTGGGCGTGCCGGTGGAGCCGGAGGTGTAGATGACGTACGCCAGGTTCTCCGCCGTGACGCCGCTCCGGGGCGCCCCGGCCGGCCCGGCCGCGAGCTCCGCCCGGAGCGCGTCGATGGCGAGCACGGGCACGCCGTTCTCCGCGAAGCGCGCGGCCAGGTGCGCCTGCGTCAGCAGCAGGGCCGCCTCGGAATCGCGCAGCATGTAGGCGATGCGCCCGGCCGGGTACGCCGGGTCGAGCGGCACGTAGGCGCCGCCGGCCTTGAGGACGGCGAGCACGGCAAGGGCCATCTCGGGGCCCTTTTCCACGCTGATCCCCACGCGCACCTCTGGGCCCACGCCCCGGCGCATCAGCAGGTGCGCCAGGCGGTCGGCCCCGGCATCCAGCTCGGCGTAGGTCAGGGAGCCGCCCTCGAAGACCACCGCCGTCGCCTCCGGGGTGCGCGCCGCGCGGGCGGAGACCAGCTCGTGTACGCAGGTGCCGGGGAAGTCGGCACGGGTGGCGTTCCAGCTCCGGAGCACCTGGGCGCGCTCCGCTCCACGGAGCAGCGGCACCTCGGAAAGCCGCCGGGTGGAATCGGCCGCCATGTCCCCCAGCAGCACTTCCAGGTGCCCCGCCATGCGCGCTGCGGTCTGCGCGTCGAACAGCGACTCCCGGAAGAGAAGCGTCCCGCGCAGACCCTCGCCCTCGTCCTCCATCGACAGGTCTAGGTCGAACTTCGCGGCCGCGGCCCCGGCGGCGAACAGCTCGATCCCGAGCTCGCCCAGCGCGAGCACGTCGTTCGCGGCCGGGCGGTCCAGCTCGAAGGTGACCTGGAAGACGGGCGCGTGCGTGAGGCTGCGCTCCACGTCCAGCGCCTCCACCAGGCGCTCGAAGGGCAGCTCCTGGTGCTCGTACGCACCCAGCGCCGTGTCGCGGATCCGCCCCAGCAGCTCGGTCCAGGTGGGGTCCCCCGCCAGGTCGCCGCGCAGCGCCAGCATGTTGACGAAGAAGCCGATCAGCCCCTCCGTCTCGTGCCGCGTCCGTCCGGCGATGGGGCTGCCCACCACCACGTCGTCCTGCCCGGCCCAGCGGCCCAGCAGCGCCTGCCAGGCGGCGAGCGTCGTCATGAACAGCGTCGCCCCCTCGCGCCGCGACAGCGCCCGCAGCCCCTGCGTCACCTCCGCCGACAGGGTGAAGTGGTGACTCCCCGCGCGCGGGCCCTGCGCGGCGGCGCGCGGGCGATCCGTGAGGATCTCCAGCAGCGCGGGAGCGCCGGCCAGCGCTTCCTTCCAGTAGCCGATCTGCCCCTCCAGCACCTCGCCGGAGAGCCACGCGCGCTGCCACACGGCGTAGTCGGCGTACTGCGCCGGCAGCTCCGCCAGCTGCGGCTCCTCGCCCCGGCTGAAGGCGGTGTAGAGTGCCGAGACCTCGCGCACCAGCACGTCGCGGCTCCAGCCGTCGCCGACGACGTGGTGCAGCGTGAACAGCAGCACGTGCTCGTCGTCCGCCAGGCGCAGCAGCGTGCTCCGCAGCAGCGGTCCATGCGCCAGGTCGAAGGGCAGCAGCGCCTCGCCGGAGGCGAGCCGCTCGGCCTCCGCCTCGCGCTCCACCTGCGGCAGGCGCCGCAGGTCCAGCTCCCGCAGCGCGACCGGCGCGGCGGGGTGGATGACCTGCACGGGCACGCCGCCCTCCTCCGCGAACGTGGTCCGCAGCGTCTCGTGACGCGCCACCAGCGCGTCCAGACTGGCCCGCAGAGCCGCCGAGTCGAGCGAGCCGCGAAGCCGCAGCGCCGCAGGCATGTTGTCGGCGGCGCTCCCCGGCTCCAGCCGGTCCACCACCCCCAGCCGCTGCTGCGCTACCGACAGCGGCAGCGCCGCCTCCCGCGACACTCGCTCGATCGGCGGCGCCGGCGGCGCCCCCGTGCCGCGCAGCGCCTCGATGCGCCCGGCCAGCTCCGCCACGGTGGGCGCCTCGAACAGCGCCCGCAGCGGCACCTCCACCCCGAACGCCTGACGCGCGCGGGAGACCACCTGGGTGGCCAGCAGCGAGTGCCCGCCCAGGTCGAAGAAGCCCTCCTCCACCCCCACCCGATCCACTCCCAGCACGTCCGCCCAGATCCCCGCCAGCACCTCCTCGGTGGGCGTGCGCGGCGCCACGCAGTGCTCCTCCCCCGCCCCGTACTCCGGTGCCGGCAGTGCCCTGACGTCCAGCTTGCCGTTGGGCGTCAGCGGCAGCGACTCCATCGCCACGAACCCGCCCGGCACCATGTACTCCGGCAGGCTCCGCCGCAGGTGGTCGCGCAGCGCTTCCGCGTCCGCGCCGCCCACGATGTACGCCACCAGCCGCTGCTCACCCGGCACGTCCTCCCGCACGATCACCCGCGCCTCGCGGACCTCGGCGTGCGCGCACAGCACCGCCTCGATCTCCCCCGGCTCGATCCGGAAGCCACGCACCTTGACCTGCTCGTCCACCCGCCCGACGAACTCCAGCCTGCCGTCCGCCCTCCAGCGCAGACGGTCCCCCG
>JBEVLE010000579.1:0-6540 GCA_040509335.1 Longimicrobiaceae bacterium
CGTGGCGGCGCCCTCGGGGGTCCCGGAAGTCCGGCACTTGAGCAAGTGCTTCAAGCAGTGTCATGCCAGAAATTTACTGGCATAACCAACAATGAAACAACCCTACGGCGCCAGCCGGGGGCACGCCCGAACCCGGCCCTTCAATCCGTTCGTGAAAAAGCCGTGCTTACTGCTGCGCCGGCGCCGCGGCACGAAGCTCCTGGAGCCGCGCGAGGAGCGTCTGCGTTTCCGGCTCCAGCTCGGTCATCTTGGCGACGATCCGCTCCTGGAAGCTCTTGATGCGGGCGGCCATGGCGGCGTCCTGCATGGCCCGCTGCCGCGCGGAGGCGAACCCCTGCTGGAGCTGCGTGGCCTCCGCGGCGAGCTGGTTGAGCTTGGCGTTGTCCTTTGCGGCCTGGGCCGCGGTGACCTCAGCCTTGAGCGCCTCGGCGCGCGCCGCCTGGGCCTTGAAGGTGGGGTCCAGCCGCTCCATGGTGGCCGTCATCTCGGTGCCGATGGAGTCCTGGGCGGCCTTGAGGGCGGCATCCTGGAGGGCGCGCGCCTGGATCTGCTGCAGGCGGGCCTGGATCTGCTGCATCTCCGCCTGCGCGGGGGCCTGCGGCGCCGCGGGCGGGGCGGCGGGCGTCTGCTGGGCCGCCAGCGCGGCGGGGGCGGCCGCGAGCGCCAGGGCGAAGAGCGAGGTGCGAAGCGTCTTGGACACGGGAACTCCTTCCGGACGGTGGTGCGCGGGGGGCGCGGATCGGGTGCGCCGGCGGGTGCCGCGGCGCGCTCTCGCCGGACAGAAACCCCGCGGGACCCGCGGAGTTCCCCGCTCGCCCCGTGCACAACGTCCATCGTCCCAGCGGGTTGGCCCCCCGGCGGGCGCCCGCCGGGGCGCCGGGCTGGACGCGCCGCCGCCGCCCGTGTACAGTTGTCGCGTCCCGTTCCACCCCTCGCAGACGACGCGCACGTGAGCAGCCTTCCGCCGTTCCTCGAGCTTCCCCCGGAGAAGCGTCCGCCGCGCCCCCCGCGGAGCGTCCGCACCGCGGTGCTCCTCGCCCTTGTCTTCGGGCCGCTGGGGCTCTTCTACGTGTCGGTGGTCAGCGGCGTGCTGATGACCTTCGTGACGCTGGTGGCGGGGCTGTCCACGGTGGGCGTGGGGCTGCTCTTCGCCTGGCCGCTGTGCGTGGTGTGGGCGTACATCGCGGCGTCCACCCAGCAAGACGACGCGGCGGGCGATCCGGTGGACGACGGGACCGCCGGCTAGAAGGCGAAGCCGCTGGACGGCTGCACCCGCAGCCGGCGGCGCAGCTCCGTCCAGCCGTCGGGGTCCCCGCGCCCGAAGGGGCCCGAACCCATCAGTTCCGTCCGGACCCGGAAAAGTCAGCGCTCCACCTGCTCCCCCGTGCGCAGGTCGTACGACGGCCCCTCGATCCAGAACAGCAGGTGCTCCGCGTCCGGCAGCTCCGGGTGCGGCCTGGCCAGCTCCACCGCCCAGAGCGGGTCCACCACCCCCGGCCTCACCACCCGCTCCACCGTTTCCGGCTCCGTCCGCACCACCTTCACCACGGCCGGCGTTTCCAATTCCACCAGGCTGGTGTCCAGGTAGCGAAGGTCGTACGCCACCAGCCGCTGGGCCGTGAAGGTCCAGCCGCGGTGGATCGCGTAGTCCTCGCGGACGGTGTCCAGCACCCACTGGCGGACAAGGTCGGTCTCCAGCATCGCGCCCGTTCCGGTGTCGTCCTGTCGGAATGCCCGCCGCGCCACGGAGCACGACCCGTTCCCGCGCGCCGCGGAGCCCCCGCCCGGGGGAAGCCCGCACGCGGATCTTGCCAGACACATTTGCAGACATATTTTGCGGAAGCGCGCCAAAGGATCGACACACCGCGGAACCGGGAGCCCGCCATGGCACACGTGCTGTTCGTCATCGCCGAAGCCGGGGGACACTTCAGCGCCAGCTGGGGGCTGGCGGCGCAGCTGCGCGAGGCGGGGCACGACGTCACCTACGTGGGCCAGGAGCGCGCCCGCGCCACGGTGGAGGGGCAGGGCTTCGCGTTCCAGGTCGTCCCCTTCCTGCACGCGCCGCGCATCGGCCTCGCCCCGCGGCCCGGCGAGCGCTGGGGGCCGCTCCAGCGGCTCCGGGCGTGGGTGGCGCGCGGCGCGCACGGCCGCGCGCTCCTCGCCGCGGCCGCCGACGTCCCCGCGCAGACCGCCGAAGTGGTCCGCAGGCTCCGCCCCGACCTGCTCGTCTTCGACCCCTTCCGGCTGGGCTGGTACATCCCCTTCCACCCCCACGGCATCCCCGCCGTCGCCTTCAGCTCCAAGCCGCTCCTGTCCGGCGACCCCCTGGTGCCGCCCTACACCTCCGCCGTGGTCCCCGACCGCACCGCGGCCGGGCGCCTGCGGGTCCGCCTGGCCTGGCTCCGCGTGCGGGCGGCGTACCTGCGCCACCGGCTGGAGCAGGCCGCCGAGCGGGCGGTCACCGGCTACTCGGCCATGCGGCTCTGGCGCACCCTGGCCGCGCAGGCCGGCTACCCGCTGCGCCGCCGGTGGGCCACGCGCCCGCTCTCCTTCGACCTGCGGCTGCGCGGCGTCCCCGAGCTGGTGCTCTTTCCCCGCGAGTTCGACTTCCCGCGCGAGCGTCCGCTCCCGCCCGACGCCGTGTACGTGGGCCCCTGCGTGTACGCGAGCCGCCGCGAGGAGCCCTTCCCCTGGGACCGGCTCCCCGCCGGCCGCGGCGTGGTGCTCTGCTCGCTGGGGACCATGCCGTACAACTACGACCGCGACGGGGTGGACTTCCTGCGCCGCGTGGCCGCCGCCTTCGCCGCCGACGACCGCCGCTTCCTGGTGCTGGTGTCCGGGGGGCCCGCCGTCACCGCCGCGCTGGGGCAGCTCCCCGACCACGTGGGCGTGTGCGAGTGGGCGCCGCAGCTCCAGGTGCTCGCCCGCGCCCAGGCCATGATCACCCACGGCGGCGCCAACTCCATCCGCGAGTGCATGACGGCCGGGGTCCCGGTGCTGGTGTACCCGTTCCGCGCCGACCAGCCGGGCAACGCGGCCCGCATCGTCTTCCACGGGCTGGGGATGCGCGGCGACCACCGGCGCGACGGCCCGGACGAGATCCGCCGCAAGCTGGACGCCCTGGTCGCCGACGCCGGGATCCGCGAGCGGGTGCTGCGCATGCGCCGGGCGTTCGTGCGCTGCGACGAGGAGCGGGCGGCGGCGGCGTTCGTCGAGCGGTTCTTGCGGGAAAACGGAAGGGCGGACGGCGGGGTGGGGCGTGCCCCCGGCTACGCCGGGGTCGGGCTGCACGCGGAGTAGGGGAGCAGACGACGCTCCCCAACTCCGTCGAGCCCCGACGATACTGCCGTCGGGTCTCGACCCTGCCGGGCGCGCATCCCTCACGCGGTTGGGCGCGGGCGTCCGCTGCGGCCCGCCCGCTGTCGTGTCGTTCTCCCCTCCCCCTTGCGGGGAGGGGCCGGGGGAGGGGGTCGCCGTTGCGCCGCGCGGGAAAACAGAAGATTTTGCGCTCCCGCGCCGCGGGCGCCCCGTCCCGACGCCACACCCCGCAACGACCCGGCCCCATGAGCGACGCCGCACGTCCGGAAGCACCCTCCCCGAAGCTCGCCGGACGCGCGCTCCGGCTCCGCCGCGGCCTCGCGGCCGGGCTGCTGCTCGCCGCGGCGGGCGGAGCGTGCCGCTCCGGGGGCTTCACCATCCAGGGGCCTCCCCCCGAGACCATCCCGCCCCTCCCGGAGCTTCCCGCGGAGGCCCTCCAGCGGTTCCCGCTGGAGGAGGCCACCCTCGCCGAGCTCCAGGCGGGGATGCGCGACGGGCGGTACACCGCGCGCTCACTCGCGCAGTCGTACCTGGACCGCATCGTCGCGCTGGACCGGCGGGGGCCCGCGCTGCACTCCATGCTGGACCTCAATCCCGACGCGCTCGCCATCGCCGACAGCATGGACGCCGAGCGCCGGGCCGGGCGCGTGCGCGGGCCGCTGCACGGCATCCCGGTGGTCGTCAAAGACAACGTGGACACCGGCGACCGCATGACCACCACCGCCGGGTCGCTGGCGCTGGAAGGCTCCATCGCCCCGCGCGACGCCTTCGTCGCGGCGCGGCTGCGGCAGGCCGGCGCCGTCATCCTGGGAAAGACCAACCTCAGCGAGTGGGCCAACTTCCGCTCCACCCGCTCGTCCAGCGGCTGGAGCGGGCGCGGCGGGCAGGCCCGCAACCCGTACGCCACCGACCGCTCCCCCTGCGGCTCCAGCTCCGGCACCGGCGTCGCCGTGTCCGCCAGCTTCGCCGCCGTCGGCGTGGGCACCGAGACCGACGGCTCCATCGTCTGCCCCGCCGCCGCCAACGGCATCGTGGGGCTCAAGCCCACCCTGGGGCTGGTGAGCCGCGCCGGCATCGTCCCCCTGGCCGGGAGCCAGGACATCGCAGGGCCCATGGCGCGCACCGTCGCGGACGCCGCGGCGCTGCTGGGCGTGCTCGCCGGCGCCGACCCGCGCGACCCCGCCACCGCCGCCTCCCGCGGCCACGTGGAGGCGGACTACACCCGCTTCCTGGACCCGGCCGGGCTGCGCGGCGCCCGCATCGGCGTCGCCCGCAAGGGGTTCACCGGCTACCACCCGGGGACCGACCAGCTCTTCGACCGGGCACTCGACGCCATGCGCCGGGCCGGCGCCACGGTCGTGGACTCGGTGGACATCCCCCACTACGGCGAGTACGGCGACGCCGAGTACACGGTCCTGCTGTACGAGTTCAAGCACGAGCTGAACCGCTACCTCGCGGGGCTGGGGCCGGGCGCGCCGGTCCGGTCGCTCGCCGACGTCATCGCCTTCAACGAGCGCGAAAAGGCGCGCTCCATGCCCTATTTCGGGCAGGAGATCATGCTGGCGGCGCAGGCCAGGGGGCCGCTCACCGACCGGGAGTACCGCGACGCGAAGCAAAAGACGCGGCTCGCCGGGGCGGGCGTGGACTCGGTGATGCGGCGGCTGCGGCTGGACGCCATCGTCGCGCCCACCGGGGGGCCGGCGTGGACCATCGACCTGGTCAGCGGCGACCACTTCCTGGGGGCCAGCTCCACGCCGGCCGCCGTCGCCGGCTACCCCAATCTCACCGTGCCCATGGGGTACAGCTTCGGGCTGCCGGTGGGGATCTCGTTCTTCGGACGGGCGTGGAGCGAGCCCACGCTGATCCGGCTCGCCTACGCGTACGAGCAGGCGACGCGGCACCGGCGTGCCCCGGAGTTCCTTGCTACCGCGGACCTTTCCGTGCAGTAGGTCAGGGGGCTCGTCGTCGGGGTTTTCGGGGGGCCGCTCCGGAGCCGGACGATACAGCCGTCCGTCTCCTGCGCGGGCTACGGGAGCCACGGGAAACTGCCCCCGTGTCTCCCTGCGCCGGAGGGGGCCCGCCGAAACTGCCCGGCTGTCTCCCTCCGAACAGAATGATGTGGGTACTGCGGAACGGCGGACGGCGGACGGCAACGGCGGGACGGCGCGTGTGCGGGGGGCGCTCCGCCGTGGCCCGCTCCTGATCTCACCCTCGGCATCGGTCCATGACACAGCGTCGCGCCGTCCTGTTCTTCTGCGCGGATCCGGCAAGGGATCCCGTGGCGCATCACGTGTTCGAGGCGTCGCGCGGGCTGTTTCCGCTCGCGGAGACCGGCGGCCGGGTCGACGGGTTCCCGGTGCTCGCGTGGAGCGACGCGGCGGGGCGCGAGTTCGTGTACGTGCGCACCGGCGAGGTGCTGAGCCACGACTACCCGCGCTACCTCCCCGTGCTCGACGGCGAGCTCGCCGGCTTCGACGTGGGGATGGTGGTGAACTGGCACGAGGGCGCCAACGCGCCCGACGCCATCTTCATGGCGCACACCACCGGCGACGTCGTGTCCGGCGAGTACGGGCCGGCCGACCCCGCGCTGACCACCGCCATGCTGCGCGCCATCGAGCGGACCCGCGCCGAGGCGGGGCTGGAGCGCTACCGGACCGTGACGGAGGCCACGCACTGGTCGGGGGTGGTCCACGGCCACGCGCCGGAGCTCCTCACCCGCTACCCGGTGCCGCTGCTGGACGTGGAGATCGGGAGCGGTCCCGCGTGCTGGGGCGACCCGGAGGCGGCGCGGGTGCTCGCGCGCGCCCTCCCCCGCGTCTTCGACGACGAGGCGGCGCCGCAGGGCGGGTCCGTGCTGTTCGTCGGGGGGGTGCACTTCGAGCCGAGCATCCGCGACGCCGTGGTGGGAGACGCCGCCCGCGGCGACGTGGCGGTCTCCCACATCCTCGCCGGCCACTGGCTCGCGGCGGGCGGCTACGGCGAGCCCGGCGGCGTGGACAGGCTGGAGGCGTGCGCCCGCTCCATCGCCGGCGGCGTGGACGCGATCGTCTTCCACGACAGCCTCAAGGGCCCCCTCAAGGCCGCCGTCCGCGCCGCTGCCGAGCGGCTGGGCGTGGAGTGCTTCAACCACAGGAAGCTGCGCGCCCTGGAGCCTCTCTTCGCCGCGCCGGAATAGCCAGGCTCCGTCGGCAGGAAAAAGAACGGCGGAACGGCGCTCGCGGG
>JBEVLE010000580.1:0-3128 GCA_040509335.1 Longimicrobiaceae bacterium
GGGGGGGGGTACTCCCCCGCCACCGTTTCGCCGGGGGGGGGCGGGGGGGGTAAAGTACCCGGCGGGCCGGACCGGCATGGGCCCGCCCCGCCTCGTTCCAACCAAGTGGACGGTCGCCCCGTCCAAGCTGCACAGCCGGGCCGCCCGCCGCCGCGCGCGGGCTCGCCCGTTTCCTCCGGACCGTCCCACCCGCACCCGCGTACCTCCATGCTTCCCTTGCGGACCTCCACCGCATCCGTCCTCGTCGTCGTGCTCGCGCTCGCCGCGCCCGCGGCCGCGCAGCAGGGCCCGCACTCCATCGGCAGCGTTCCCCGGGTCCAGGCCGTGGAGCGCACCGTCCCCGTCGCGATCGACGGCCAGCTGGACGAGGCGGTGTGGCAGTCGGCCGCGCCCGCGACCGGCTTCGTGCAGCAGGACCCCAGCGAGGGGCGGCCCGCCACGCAGCGCACCGAGGTCCGCCTGGCGTACGACGGCGACGCGCTCTACGTGGGCGCGCGGATGTTCGACTCGCTGGGCGCGGCCGGCGTGCGCAACCGCCTGTTCCGCCGCGACCAGGTGTCCAGCGGCGACTACGTGCAGCTCACCTTCGACACCTACCACGACCACACCGGCGTCACCGCCATCCTGGTCAACCCGTCCGGGGTCAAGAACGACGCCGGGCAGGCGTCCGCGTACGCCGACCCCTCGTGGGACCCGGTCTACACCGTCGCCGCGCGGACCGATTCCCTGGGGTGGACCGCCGAGCTGCGCATCCCCTTCAGCCAGCTGCGCTTTCCGCGCGACAGCGTGCAGACGTGGGGAATGCAGGTCACGCGCTTCGTGGAGCGCCTCAACGAGACCTCCACGTGGAGCTTCTGGAGAAAGAGCGAGAGCGGCGGCCCCGCGCGCTACGGGCACCTGGAAGGGGTGCGCGCGCCGCGCAACCGGGGGCGCATGGAGCTACTGCCGTACGCGCTCAGCCGCGCCAGCTACGTGCAGCCCTCGCAGCCCGGCAGCCCGTTCCAGAGCGGGAGCGAGTACAGCACGCGGGTGGGGGCCGACCTCAAGTACCAGCTCAGCTCCACGCTGACGCTCGACGCCACCGTCAACCCCGACTTCGGCCAGGTGGAGGTGGACCCGGCGGTGGTGAACCTGTCCGCGTACGAGACCTTCTACGCCGAGCGGCGGCCCTTTTTCGTGGAGGGGAGCGGATTGTTCGGCTTCGGCAACTTCTCGTGCTTCAACTGCTCCAACGTGTCGTCCATGTCGCTCTTCTACTCCCGGCGCATCGGGCGCGCGCCGCAGGGCGGGGTCACGCTGGGCGGCGCGGAGTACGTGCACACCCCCGAGAGCAGCACCATCCTGGGCGCGGCAAAGGTCACCGGGCGCACGCGGAGCGGCCTGCAGGTGGGGCTGATGGACGCCGTCACGCGGTCGGAGCGCGCACGGGTGCAGGACACCCTGGGCGGCCGCCTCTCGGAGGAGGTGGAGCCCGCCAGCAACTACTTCGTGGGCCGGGTGCGGCAGAACCTGCGCGGCGGCAACCTTTCGCTGGGCGCCATCGCGACCTCCGTCGTCCGGCGGTTCGACTCCGACGCGCTGGAGCGGCGCCTTCCCGGGCACGCCGAAGCCGCGGGGGTGGACTGGGAAGCGTGGTGGGGCGACCGCACCTACCGCCTGATGGGCAACCTGGCCGTTTCCAGCGCGGCGGGCGACTCGAGCGCCGTGCTGCGCCTGCAGCGCTCGTCCGCCCGCTACTTCCAGCGGCCGGACCGGCAGGCCGGCGGCAACGGGGTGTTCTCGGACCTGCTGGACCCCTCGGCCACGGAGCTGCGCGGGCACGGGGGCTACCTGCGGCTGGCGCGGGACGCCGGCGAGTGGCAGTGGGAGGGCCAGGTGAACTACCGCAGCCCCGGCTTCGAGGTCAACGACGCCGCCTTCCTGAACCGCGCCGACTGGGTGTGGACGCTGGCCAACGTGATGCGCCGCTGGAACACGCCCACGCGGACGTACCGCTGGTGGCAGGCCATCCTGGGCGGCCAGCAGGAGCACAACTTCGACGGCGACCGCACCGCCGCCCAGCTGCACTTCTTCACGGGCGGGCAGCTGTCCAACTACTGGAACGTGGCGTTCTACACGGAGGTCAAGCCCGAGGTCGACGACGATCGCCTGACGCGCGGCGGGCCGGTGGTGCGCCAGCCGGGCGAGCGCCTGCTGCACGCCCGCATGAGCACCGATCCGCGCCACGAGCTGCTGTACTCGCTCAGCGGCGACTACGTGCCCGACACGGACGGGGGGAGCTACACCGGCGTCAACGCGAGCGTCCGCTACCGGCCCGGGCCCAACGTCACGCTCACGCTCGGCCCGTCGTACGGCTTCACGCGCAACACGCAGCAGTTCGTGCTGCGGCGCGACGACGCCACCGCCACCCACTTCAGCGGGCAGCGGACGGTGGTCGGCGACCTGGCGCAGCACCAGCTTTCCATGAACACGCGGCTCAACTGGACGTTCACGCCCACGCTCTCGCTGGAGCTCTTCGCGCAGCCCTTCGTGTTCGCCGGCGACTACTCGCGCTTCAGCGAGTTCACCGGGCCCCGGACGCTCGACAAGATGCAGTACGGCGAGGACTTCGGGAGCATCTGCCACGACGCGGGCACCAACCGCTACACGGCCGACCCGAACGGCGACTGCGCCTCGGCGGCCGCGCGCTCGGCCCAGGCGTTCTCGTTCGACAACCCGGACCTGAACGTGCGCTCGCTGCGCGGCAACGCGGTGCTGCGCTGGGAGTACCGTCCCGGCTCCACGCTCTTTTTGGTTTGGCAGCAGCAGCGCGCGGGTGGGGAGCCGTTCGGCGACTTCGACTTCGGACGCGACGCGGGCGGCATCTTCCGGCAGCGCGCGGACAACGTGTTCGTCATCAAGGCGAGCTACTGGATCGGGCGGTAAGGCTCTCAACAGAAGGGTTTGGGCGTGCCCCTCGCTGGCGCTCGGGTCGGGCTGCGCGCTGCGTAGCACACGAAACTACCGTGTGCAACGCAGCCGAGCCCCGCCGAAACTGCCCGGCGGGTCTCGGCCCTCCGGGCGCGCATCCCTCACGCGACTCCGAGCGAGTCCGCGGTTCGGGAAAAAAGCGGGGCGCCGCCGGCAAG
>JBEVLE010000581.1:0-13794 GCA_040509335.1 Longimicrobiaceae bacterium
AACTGGCGGGGAGAGACTCCGGCGGCGGCGAGCTCCTCGTCCGTGAAGCGGCGCAGGGAGGGCGTGCCGGAGCGGAGGTTGCGCCAGAACTCGTCGACGTCGCGCGCGCCCGGGAAGCGGCCGGCCATCCCGATGACGGCGATCTGGGAGTCGTCTGCACTTCGCATCCGGTCGTTCCTGGGTTGATTCGTGTGGGGCGCGCGGCGTCCTGCGGGGCGGATCCAATTAATAATAGTCTGAAATTATTCGCAACGTGAGCGTGGGCCTCGCCCGCGCCGGAGGAGGCGACCGCTCACCGGCAAGCGGCGGAGGTCAGGAGGCTTCTTCGGGGAGACGTATGGAGGGCAGGCCGAGGCCGCGCACGATGGCGAGCAGCCGGAGCGCCACCACCAGGGCCATCCCCACGGCCGCCGCCGCGGGCTGCGGAACGCCCAGCCCCTGCAGCAGCAGGTAGATGGAGATGCCCGCGACCGCGGCGGTCGCGTAGATGTCGCGCCGCAGGATCAGGGGGACCTCGGCGCTCAGCACGTCGCGCAGGACTCCGCCCGCCACGCCCGTCATGGTTCCCAGGAGGACCACGATGAGGGGAGAAAGTCCCGCGGCCTCGGCGATCCGCGCCCCGGAAACGGCGAAGAGCGCGAGCCCCAGCGCATCGGCGACGAGGAGGGCGCGGCCGGGGGCGGGACGATTCCGCACGTACACCACCGTGGCCAGGGCGGCGGCGCAGGTGACGCCGAGGTAGGAGGGGTCCAGCATCCAGAAGATGGGGTGGCGGTCCAGCAGCAGGTCCCGCAGCGTGCCCCCGCCGATGGCGGTGATCGCCGCGAACACCAGCACTCCGAACAGGTCGAGCCCCTTGCGGCTGGCCGCGAGCGCGCCGCTGACGGCGAAGACCGCCACCCCCATCAGGTCGAACACGTAGAGAAGCATACCGGACCCGGTGGGAACGAGGCGCGGTCTACGCCGATCCGGCGGGCTTGACCACGAGAACGGAGCAGGGGAGCCTGGGGAGCACGCGCTCCGCCGTGTTGCCGATCAGGAACCCGGGGATGCCGCGCCGGCCCACGCTCCCCATCACCACCAGGTCGATCCCCTCCGCGACCACGAACTCGGGGATCACGTCCTCGGGCTCGCCGCGGCGCATCTCGGCGCGCGCGCCGGACAGGCGCCCGCCGAGCGAGCGCGTGAAGCGCGCGAAGTCGTCCTCGGCGCGCCGGCGCGCGTCCGCCAGGTAGCCCGCGTAGCCGTCCGGGGAGGCCAGCCGGCGCACCGTGGTCTCGGCGAGCACCTCCCACGCGTGGAGCAGCGTGACGGAGCCGCCCTCCAGCCCGGCCATGAGCGCCGCCGCTTCCGCGATCCTGGCGTTCAGCGGCCCGTCCGCCTCGCCGCCGGCCTCGGCGCTGGTGTCCACTGCCGCGGCGATCCGGGGGTGCTCCGCCGCGCCGCCGGGGCCCACCAGCAGCACGGCGCAGGGGCACCGCAGCAGCAGCTCCACGTTGACCGCGCCGGACGGCTCGCGCCGCGGCGCCACCAGGTCGCGCGCTCCCTCGCGCACCACCAGGTCGTGGCCCGCGGCCGCCGCCTCGTCCACGAGCGCCGTCGCCCCGCGCCCCCCCAGGAGCCGGGACTCGACGGAAACGCCCGCGACCCCCTCCGCGAGGCGCGCCAGGTCGCCGCGGCGGTGCTCCGCCATCTCCTCCGCCAGGCCGGCCGGCAGGTAGGGGCGGGCGTACGTGGGGACGCCCGTCACGTCCACGATCGTGAGGCGCGCGCCCGAGCTCCGCGCCAGGCGCGCGGCGCGCTCCAGCGCCGGCTGGGCGCGGTCGGTCGCGTCCACGTCCACGAGGATGCTCCTGAATGGCTCCATGCTCGGTCACCCCCTGGTTCCGTCCGTTCCCGGCGCCGGCTGCACATCCCAGGCCTGCGGGGCCGGTGCCTCGCCGTCGTCGGCCGGGCCGCCCGCCCGGTCCAGCACCCCGGCCAGCGGATCTCCGCGGTCGATCCCGCGCAGCGGGGCGCCCGACATGTAGGCGGCCCGCGCGAGCAGCTGGGACGCCACGGACAGCGTCAGCAGCATGAGCGCGATGGTGAGCACGCCGGTCAGCGGCCTGGCCACGCCGCCGGCCACGAGGACGCCGAGCACCACCAGGCTCGACCCGATCCCGCCCGCCTTGGTCGCCGCGTGCATCCGCTGGAAGACGTCGGGGAGGCGCGCGACGCCCAGGCTCGCGACGGCGATGAACGCCACGCCCACGGCGAGCAGCAGCGCGGCGGCGACGGGCCGGATCACGGCCGGCCCCGCTTCCGCTCCAGGAACGTCGCGAAGGCGCAGGTGGACACGAAGTTGATCAGCACGACTCCCAGCCCGACGTCGAGAAAGGCGCCGCGGCCCGTCGCCAGCGCCGTGAGCGCGGCGAGCGAGACCACCACGGCCGTGAGCATGTCCAGGGCGACGAACCGGTCCGCGTACCCCGGGCCCCGGACCATCCGGTAGGCGGCGAGCGCGAGCGGCAGGGCGAGCACGGCGATCAGGATCGTCGCCACCGCCGCGAGGTCGGGCGTGGTCATGGAGGGGGCTCCCTTCCTTCCAGCTGGAGGATGCGCCGCTCGTACAGCGCCTTGATCCCGGCGGCCCGCGCCGCCTCGTCGGGCGCGTCCAGGAAGTGCACGTAGAGCGTGCGGCGGTCGTCGGCGACGTGCAGGCACGTGGACCCGGGGGTGAGCGACACCAGGTAGGCGAAGAGCGCCACCCCCCACTCCGTGCGCGCGTCCACGGGAACCGCGACGATCGCGGGGCGGTTCCGCCCGCGCGGCGCGAGGACGATGCGCGCCACGGCCAGCGACGCGGCCACCAGGTCGTACACGAAGACCCCGGCGAGCGAGAGCGCGGCCCACGCCCTGCGGCCCGCGCTCACGGGGCCCTCTCCGGCGCGGCGGCGGGCGTCATCCGCAGGGCGGCGTCCCGCGCGAGCCGCGCCGCCGGCTCCACGGCGATCCCCAGGCCCAGGGTGCATGCGGCCATGAGCGCCACGGCGGCGAGCATGGCGGGCGGGATGCGGCGCGCGGATCTCCGTCCGCGCTCGCGCTCCCGCCAGAAGGCCCGCGTCCACAGCGTGCTCATGGAGTACAGCGTCAGGAAGCCGGTCGCCAGCGCGGCCGCGGCCAGCCAGGCGGACCCCGGCGAGCCGGCGCGGAAGGCGGCGTCGATGACGAACAGCTTCGCCCAGAAGCCCGACAGCGGCGGAACGCCGGAGATGGAAAGGGCGAGCACGGCGAAGAGCCCGGCGAAGAGCGGCCGGTCGCGCGCCAGGCCCCCGGCGGCGCGCAGGTCGTATCCGCCGCCGGCGCGCGCGATCGCGCCGGCGCCCAGGAACAGGCCGGTCTGCACCAGCATGGTGTGCATGGTGTAGAAGACGGCCGCGGCCACGCCCAGCCGCGAAGCGAGCGCCAGCCCCATCACCAGGTACGCCACCTGCCCGGCGACGTGGAAGGCGAGCAGCCGGCGGACGTCCACCTGCGCGATGGCGGCGAGCACGCTGACCAGCATGGTCGCGGCGGCGAGGAGCGCGAGGAGCGCCGGCAGCCCCGGGACTGCCGGCGCGCCGGCGCCCAGGCCGAACACCCCCACGAGCACGCGCAGGCAGGCGTAGAAGGCGACCTTGGTGAGCAGCCCGGCGAGCGCCGCGGACACCGAGACGGGCGCCGTGTGGTACGAGGCCGGCAGCCAGAAGAAGAGGGGGAACAGCCCCGCCTTTAGCGCCAGGCCCGCCAGCAGCAGGTACGCCGCGGCGCTGAGCGCCACCGACGGCGCCCGTCCGGCCAGGACGGCGGACAGGTGCGCCATGTCCAGCGTCCCCGTTTCGCCGTACAGGAGCCCGATCCCCACCAGCATGAACGTCGCGCCCATCATGCTCATGGCCGCGTAGCGGAACGCGCCGTCGATCTGAGCGGGGCGCCGGTCCAGCGTGACCAGCCCCAGCGCGGTGACCAGCATCAGCTCGAACCACACGTACAGGTTGAACACGTCGCCGGCGAGGAAGGCGCCGTTGACCGCCGCCAGCATCCCCAGGAACAGCGGGTCGAAGCCGGCGCGCCGCCGCCGCGCGCGGATGTCGGCGCGGGCGAACACGGCGACCGCGAGCGCCACCACGCCGGCGGTCGTGCACAGGACGGCGCTCAGCCCGTCCGCGACGAACGTCACCCCGAAGGGCGCGCCCCACCCGCCGAAGTCCACCACGGCGACCCCGCCGCGCGCCACCCGCGCCAGCAGCAGCACGGCCGACGCCAGCATGAGCGCCACCGCCCCCTCCATGACGGTGCGCTGCAGCGCCGGCCGGCGGCGGAGGAGCAGCGTGAGCGCCGCCGCGCCGAGCGGGACCGCCACCGGCCACAGCGCCGCGCCGCCCGCCAGCGCGTCAGCGATCATCGCCCGGCCTTCCGGACAGGGGGTGGCCGAGCCGGTCGGCGGAGCGGATCCGGTCGCTCGCGAGCGTGCCGTGCCCGCGGTACGCGCGCAGCGCCAGCGACGCCAGGACCACGCTGAGCGCGAAGCCGATCACGATGGCCGTCAGCACAAGCGCCTGCGGCAGCGGGTCCGCCGAGTCGTGCAGCCGGCCGGCGCCCTCCGCGATCAGCGGCGGCTGCGCCGAGCGGATGCGGCCCGCCTGGAAGAGCACCAGGTTCACCGCGGACGTCAGCAGCGACAGCCCCAGCAGCATGCGCACGAGGTTGCGCGACAGGACCATGTACAGCCCGCAGCCGAACAGGCCGGCGGCGACGAAGGCGTACAGGACGCTCACCGGGCCGCCTCCCGCCGCAGGCCGAACAGGAAAGCGAGCACGGCGCCCAGCACCGCCGCGTACACGCCCAGGTCGAACAGCAGCGTAGTCCCCTGCTTGACGTGCAGCCCCTGCCAGCTCGCCTCCAGCCAGACGTGGCGCAGGAAGTCGCCGTGCAGCAGCAGCCCGGGGAGGCCGCTCGCGAGCGCGAGCAGGAGCCCGCCGCCGGCCAGCGACAGCGGGTGCAGGCGCAGCCTCGCGCGGGCCCGCTCCACGCCGTGGGCGAGCGAAACGAGCGCGAAGGCGAGCGCCGCCGTCAGCCCGCCCACGAACCCGCCGCCGACCTGGTTGTGGCCGCGCAGCAGGACGACAACCGACAGCACGACGAGGAGCCAGAAGAAGAGCGGGCTGGTGACGGCGAGGATGAAGGCGCCGGGCGCCGCGGCGGCCCCGGAGCGCTCCTCGCGCGGGGTGCGCGGCCCGAGCAGCGACCCCGCGATGACGGCCGCGAGCGCGATCACCGCGGTCTCGCCCAGCGTGTCGAAGCCGCGGAAGTCCACCAGGATGACGTTGACGACGTTGCGGCCGAACGCTTCCGCGTAGCTGCGCGCGCCGAAGAACTCCGAGACCTCCGTGTGCCGCGGCGCCGCGCCCATGTCGAGCAGCACCACGAACAGCACGGCCGAGAAGGCCGCGGCCAGCGCGGCGTCCAGCGCCCGCTCGCGCCGCGTGCGCGTGGACGGCGCACGCAGCGGCAGCGCGAACAGCGCGACGGTGAGCAGCACCACCAGCAGCGACTCCACCGCGAACTGGGTGAGCGCCAGGTCGGGCGCGCCGTTCATCAGGAAGGTGAGCGCCGCCACCAGCCCCACCAGCCCCACCGCGACCATTGCGGCCAGCAGCGAGCGCGCCCGCGCGGCGGCGACGCCCCCGGCCAGGCCCACCAGCGCCGCCGCCGCGGGCCCGGGCCGCAGCTCGCCCCACCCATGGGGGAGGCGCGGCGGCGCTCCCCCCGCGGCCAGACCCCACGCCACGAACCCCAGGGTGCCGGCGAGCACCGTCCACAGGTAGCCGCGCAGGCCGCCGTGCTGCACGCGCGCGGCCGTCCCCGCCGCGGCGGCCTCCACGCGCCGGAGCAGGGCTTCGTAGGCGTGCTCCGCCTCGTAGCGGTCCAGCGGCGAGCGGGCGCGCAGGCGCGTGTGGATGGGCACCCAGAAGGCGAAGAGCAGCGCGCCGATCCCCACCACGACGACGCTCAGCGCCAGCATGGGCGTCACCCCGTGCCACAGCGCGACCTCCACCTCCACCGGCTGGCCGTAGATGGCGGCCACCGCCGGGCGCAGCACCGACCGGCTGACCCAGTCCGGCTGGAGGCTGATGACCAGCCCGAGCAGCGCCAGCGCCACCGGCCCCACCAGCAGCGCCGGCACCTCGCGGTGCCTGACCTCCAGCACCTTCCCCCGCCCCATGAAGAACGGGCGCAGGGTGACCACGCCGGCCACGCCCACGATCACGGCGTTGACGAGCACCGCCACCGCCACCGGGACCGCGTCCCGGGAGCTGCGGATCTGCGCCTCGAACAGGAACTCCTTGGAGATGAACCCCAGGAAGGGGGGGAGCCCCGCCATGGACAGGCTGGCGAGCACGGCCGCCGCCGCCGTGACGGGGAGGAAGCGCCGCAGCCCGCCCATCTGGCGCAGCTTGCTGAGCCCGGTGGCGTGCAGCACGGTGCCCGCGCAGAAGAACAGCGTCGCCTTGTACAGCGCGTGGGCGAGGATGAAGCCCACCGTCGCGACGCTCGCCATGGGCCCGTCCAGCCCCACGAGCATGACCAGGATCCCGAGCGACGCCACCGTCGAGTAGGCGAGCACCGCCTTGAAGTTCTCGGCGCGCAGCGCCTGGTACGCGCCCACGAGCATGGTGGCGAGGGCGACCGCGACCAGGGTGTCGCGTCCCCAGGGCACGGCGCCGATCACCGGCTCGAAGCGCGCCAGCAGGTACACGCCCAGCTTCACCATGGTCGCCGAGTGCAGGTACGCCGAGGCGGGCGTGGGCGCCTGCATGGCGTTGGGGAGCCAGAAGTGGAAGGGGAACTGGGCCGACTTGGTGAACGCGCCCACGAGGAGCCCGAGGAGGATGGGCACGATCCACGGGCTCCGCGCCAGCTCCGGCGCCCGCGCGACCGCCGCGGACATGGAGTAGGTGCCGAGCGCCGCGCCGACGAGGAGGATCGCGGCGAGGAGGGCGAGCCCGCCCCCCGCGGTCACGCGCAGCGCCATCAGCGCGGAGCGCCGCGCGGACGCGCTCCCCGCGTCGAAGCCGATGAGCAGGAAGGACAGGACGCTGGTCGCTTCCCAGAACAGGAACAGCACGATCAGGTCGTCCGCGAGGACGGCGCCCAGCATCGCCGTCATGAAGAACAGGACCAGGGCGAGAAAGCGGGCGCGCTCCGCGTCCGATTCTTCGTTGAGGTAGGCGCCGGCGTAGACCACGACGAGCGCGCCGATGCCGGTGATGAGCAGGCAGAAGAGGAAGGAGAACCCGTCCAGCCGCAGCGCCAGCTCGACTCCCAGCGTGGGCGCCCAGGGCCGCCGCTCGGTGATCACGCGGCCCGCCTCGATCTCCGGGGCGAAGCGCAGGAAGGCGGCGAAGAGCCCCGCCGGGAGGAGCGCGAGCAGCCACCCGGCCGCCCTGCCCCCGACCCGCCGGCCGAGCGGATACGCCGCGCAGCTGCCGGCGAGGGAGAGCGCGAGCAGCGTGGAGATCATGGTGCCCTGGTGCGTGGCATCCGCCGCTCGCCTCCGCGTCGCGGGAGCCGGCCCGCCGTCAGGCGCCCTGCTCCCGCCAGGCCGCCGGCGGCACGAGCAGCAGCGGGCAGGGAGCCCTGCGCGCCACCGCGGCCGACACGCTGCCGAAGCCCGAGGCCGCGCCGGCCGCGCCGCGCGTTCCCATCACCAGCAGGTCGGCCGGCTCGGCAAGCGCCGCGCGCAGGATCTCCTCCACCGGGTCGGAGCCGGGCGCGACCCTTTCCAGGATCTCGACGTGGGCCGCGCCTCCCGCCCGGGCGCGCGCCCGCCGGACCTCCTCGCGCACCGCCTGGCCAGCGGCGGCGGAGGCGGGGTCCGGCGCAACGTGCAGCGCCGTGAGGCGCGCCTCGCCGCCCGGCGGGCGCAGCGCCGACGCCCAGGAGAGCGCCACCGACAGCGCCCCGCCCGCGATCTCCGACAGGTCGACGGGGACGACGACCCGCTCCAGCGGCAGGCGGAGCTCCGCCGCCGCCACCAGGCACGGACACGGCGCGGCGACCACCACGCCCGCGGCCGTGCTCCCCATCGCCCCCGCCGCGCCCTGCTTCCGGTGCGGCCCCAGGATCACGGCGTCCGCGCCGAGGCGGACCGCGTGCTCCACGATGACGGCGGCCGGGGAGCCGGGGATCACCGCGACGCCGTCGGGCCCGGGCGCGTCCGGCACGGCCAGGCCGAAGTGCTCCCTGAGCCGCGCCTCGCCCCCGGGCGGCGGGTCGTCCGCGACGTGCAGCAGGTGGAGCGCGGCCCCGGCGAGCTGCGCCAGGCGGGCGCCGGTGCGAAGCGCGGGCCGCGACGCTTCGCCGAGGTCCGTGGCGACCATGATGGACCTGAGGGTAAGCAGCCACATGGGTTCTCCGGCGGCGAATGCTCCGGTGGGCTCATGAGAGCCGGCGCGAGCCTCGCACGTTTCAGACCGTCCGGGCGCCGCCGCGGGCTCAGCCGCCGGCCGCGAGCGCCACGCCGTCCTCCGGCGCCCGCGCCCGCGCGGCGTCCGCCCGTGGAGCGGGCTGCTCCCCGGCCCCGGGAAGCAGGCAGACCGGACAGGGGGAGCGGAGGAGCGCCTGGTACCAGGCGCGCTCCTGCGGCGGGATCGAGCCGCCCGGGCGCCGGTGGAGCAGGAGCAGGTCGGTCCCGCTCCGCCCGGCCCGGTCAAGGAGGTGCCCGGCGGGGGCCGGCGACACCCGCGGGGACGGCGCGGGACAGGCCCGGCGGAGCCAGTCGCAGGCGTGCCGCAGGCCGCCGCCGGACGCATCGGGCTCGTCCACCGGGTACAGGACCGACCCGGGCGGCCAGCGGAAGGCCCCGCGGAGCACCAGCACGGGCCGGGTGCTCCGCGAGGCGACGTGGAAGACGGTGCCGGCCGGGTCCTCACCGGCGCCGACGACCACCACGTCGGCGTCCACCTCCCGCGCCCGCTCCAGGAGGGCGACGGGAGCGCTGCGGTAGTCCACGGCGGGCAGCGCCCGGTCCACATCCTCCCCCAGGACGCGGCCGACCTGTTCCTCCAGCGCCCGGCGGGCCCGGGGGTCGGCGCCCGCCTCCAGCGCGGTGACGGCTTCGCGCAGCGGCCTGCCGACGAGGCCGAGGGCGTGCACGACGTGCAGGACGGCGCCGCTCGCGAGCGCGAGGGCGGCGGCGCCCCGGACGACGGCATCGGACCGGGGGCCGAGATCACTTCCGACGAGGACCGAGCGCATCGTCACCTGGCGAGAGCGAGCGCCCGGCGCGGCCGGAAGGCCGCCGCCCGTGGGAGGGCCGCTCGGTGGACCATGCACGTGCTGTCTCGCCGGCGGCCCGGCCGTTACGTCGCGGAGGAGGATGTGCGGGAGGGCGGAGCGGCCGTGTAACGTCCCGGGGACATACGAGACCGACCACCGGGCGATCGCATCACGACGGGCGGGGCCGGCACCGGAACCTCAACGGGAGCGACGAGGGCGCATGCACGAGCCATGGGGATGCGGGCAGGTCGCGGCGGCAACCACCGATTACCTGGAGCGGGCGCTGCCGCCGGAGGTCGAGGCGGAGCTCGACGCGCACCTCCGGGCGTGCGCGGGGTGCCGCCGGCAGCTCCGCACGATGAGGTGGACGATCGACCGGCTGGCGGCGGTCCCCGGGGAGCGCGTTCCGCCGGGGATGAAGCGGAGGCTGCTCGACGCCCTGCGCCGAGGGCAGGGACGCAGTGCAGCCACCCCCGCGGACGCCAGCGCCCACCCCGCGTGAGGGATGCGAGCGCGAAGCGGCGAGACCCGCCGGCAGTTTGGCGGGGCTCGCCTCCGTTGCAGACGGTCGTTTCGTCTGCTACGGAGCCGCAGCCCGACCCCGGCGCAGCCGGGGGCACGCCCGAGCCTCGCTTTCACGTATCTCTGCGGGGGACGGTCCGACACCCGCACGCAGCAAGCGTCCCCGGCCCCGGAAGCCGCCAGGTAGGGCACGATCGCGTCCCGCACCCGGACCCGCGCGCGGTGCAGGAGCACGCGCTGGTTTGCCTCGGTCAGGCCCAGGAGCTCGCAGACCTCGTCCGCGGACCAGCCTTCCAGGTCGCGGAGGGTGACGACCTCCCGCTGGCGTGTCGGCAGGACGCCGACCGCGCTCTCGACCTGCCGGCGGAGCTCCGCCGCGAGGAACTCGGCCTCCGGCCCGGCGCTGGTGCGGTGCACCGCCTCCGACAGGAACAGCTCCGTCCCGGGCCGCGCGGTCTCGCCGGGCCACGCGTCCGCCCGGACCCCGCCGGCGCCGCCCTCCGCGGACGCGGCCAGCGCCGAGAACGGGACCGTGCGCGCCTCGCGCCGGCCGCGCGTCCGGGCGCGGTACACGAGGATCCGGAACAGCCAGGTCTTCAGCGACGAGCGCCCCTGGAAGCGCCCGATCCCGGCCAGCGCGGCCAGCCAGGTGTCCTGGACGACCTCTTCCGCGTCCTCCCGGCTGCGGACGAAGACCCGGGCCAGGCGGAGCATGGGCGAGTGCAGGCGGTCGAGGACCCCGCCGAACGCGGCCTCGTCGCGCTGCCGGAGCGCGCGGGCCAGCAGGGCCTCGACCGTGCCCGGGTCCGGGGGCGGGAGGCTGCTGTTGGGGAGCGTGCCCGCGCGCTCCTTGGGGCTCCGGAACCCGTCCCATTCGGTCTGCCGCATCGTGTTCTCTCTGGTATGCGCAGAGGCCGGTCGAGATCGACTCGACCGGCCGCGCGTTCATCCCCCGCCCCGCCCGGGCCGCGCCCGGTACGGTCGGAGGCTCTCTGTCTACCGTCTCGCGAGGGCCCGCCGCGTTACACCCGGGGCCCAGCCGGTGATACCCCCCGGAGCGGAAACGATCTCGCGGCGCGGCCGGCGCCGTAACGAAGCCCCGCCTCGCGAGACCGGGAGAAAGAGGGACAGCCTTCCGCCATGGAGGAAACGATGCTGCTGGAGCTGAGAGAGAAGCTGGGGTCCGAGCTGGAAAGGCTCGCCCAGGAGGTGGCCGCCGCCGTGCCCGCGGGTGACGCCGGGGACGTGGAGGTGCGCGCGAGCCGGCCCGTGGGGGAGCGCGAGCGCGAGGTCCAGGGGCGCGTGCGGCGCCTGGGGCAGCTCGTGGCGGGGCTGGCCGGGCTGGACCCGGGCACGCTCTGGTACGACCGCGCCGGCTTCGGCTCCGCCGTCGTGCTCCAGGACCTGGACACCCGGGAGCGCGCCGCGTACACGCTGGTGACGGGCGAGATGATCGACCTGGACGAGGACCAGGTCACGCTCGCCTCGCCGATCGGCCAGGCGGTGCTCGGCCGCCGTGCCGGCGACCGGGTGGCGGTGGCGACGCCGCAGGGGAAGCGGCGCTTCCGCATCGTCGCCGTGGAAACGCTGCCACAGGCCGCGGGCGTGCGGGACGTTGCCGCCGCCGCGGCGGGCGCCCGCCTCGCCGCGCCGCCGCTCCCGCTTTAGATTCCGCGCGTTCCCCCAGACCCCACACGCGCGGAGAAGCTACGTGATGGCCCTTTCCCGTTCGATCGCGCTGTGCGCCGCCGGGCTGGCGCTGCTCGCCGGCGCGCAGGCGGCGCCCGCGGGCGCGCAGGCGCGGCCGCGGCCGTACCCGGTGGCCGAGAGCCCGGCGTTCCGGCGCGCGGTGGAGCGGGGGACGCGCACCCGCACCGGCAGGCCGGGGCCGCGCTACTGGACCCAGTACGCGCGGTACGCGCTCGCGGCCCGGCTGGACCCGGCCACCCGGCGCCTCTCGGGGACCGGGACGGTGCGCTACCTGAACCGCTCCCCCGACACCCTGGCCACGGTGGCGGTCTACCTGCACCCCAACCTGTTCGCGCCGGGCGCCCCCCGGAACGACCCGGTCCCGGCGACCGGCGGGGTGGAGCTCACGCGGGTGGCGGCGCAGGGTCGGGCGCTCCACGAGGTCGCCGCGCTGGACGAGGCGGGGACGCCCGCGTACGCGGTGAGCGGCACCGTCGCCACGCTGCGGCTCCCGCGGCCCCTGGCGCCCGGCGACAGCGCCGGCTTCGAGCTCGCCTGGAGCTACGTCGTCCCGCCGGACGGGGCCCCGCGCACGGGCACCGACGGCGAGGTCTTCTTCGTCGCCTACTGGTACCCGCAGATCGCCGTGTACGACGACGTGGACGGCTGGTTCACCGACCCGTACCTGGGGCGCGCGGAGTTCTACATGGGCTACGCCGACTACGACGTGTCCGTCACCGTCCCGCAGGGGTGGCTGGTGGGCTCCACCGGGACGCTGATCAACGCCGCGGAGGTGCTCGCCCCCCGGACGCTCGCCCGGCTGGAGGCCGCGCGCCACGACACCGGGGTGGTGCACGTGGTCGCCGAGGGCGACCGGGGCGCGGGGCGGGCCACGCGCACCTCGCCGGACCGCAGGCTCACCTGGCGCTTCCAGGCCCAGGGCGTCCGCGACTTCGCCTGGGGGACCTCCGACCGCTACCTGTGGGACGCCGCCGCCGCCGCGGCCGGGGACGCCGCGGGGGACGGGCGGCCGGACACCGTCGCCATCCACACCTTCTACCGCCCCGAAAAGGTGGCGTGGGCGTGGGACCGGTCGGCGCGCTACACCCGGCACGCGGTGGAATTCCTCAGCCGCTACCTGTGGCCGTACCCGTACCCGCAGATGACCTCCATGGACGGCATCGTGTCGTGCAGCGGGATGGAGTACCCCATGGTGACCTGCATCGGCGGGCAGCGCGACACCATCTCGCTGTACTCCGTGACCGCCCACGAGACCGCGCACATGTGGTTCCCCATGTCGGTGGGGTCCAACGAGCGCCGCTACACCTGGCAGGACGAGGGGCTCACGCGCTTCAACCAGGCGCAGGCGGTGCGGGAGTTCTTCCACGGGCCGGACCCGGAGCGCAACGTCCGCGAGCGCTACCTGGAGCTGGCGCGTCTGGGCGGGCGCGAAACGTACGGGGGCGAGGCGGAGCTGATGCGCCACGGCGACCTGTTCCCCACCCAGCTCGCGTTCAGCTTCGGCAGCTACGACAAGACGGCCACCGCCCTGCGGAGCCTCCGCGCGCTCCTGGGCGAGGAGGTGTTCCTGCGCGCCCTCCGCGAGTACGGCCGGCGCTGGACGGGTCGCCACCCGCAGCCGTACGACCTGTGGAACACCTTCGAGGACGTGTCCGGGCGGGAGCTGGACTGGTTCTGGCGCACCTGGTGGTACGAGACGTGGACGCTGGACCAGGCGGTCGCCGGGGTGCGGAGCGCCGGCGCGGAGACCGAGATCACCGTGGCCGACCTGGGGATGGCGCCGATGCCCGCGCGGCTGGTGGTGACGCTCGCGGACGGGAGCACCGAGCGGGTGGAGGTGCCGGTGGAGGTGTGGCTGGGGGGGGCGCGGAGCCAGGTGGTGCGCGTGCGGTCCGTGCCCGCGGTGACGCGGGTGGAGATCGACCCGGAGCAGGCGTTTCCGGACATCGACCGGGGCAACAACACCTGGACTAGCCGGAATTGAACGGCGGGTTCGGGCGTGCCCCCGGCTGGCGCCGGGGTCGGGCTTCGGCTCCGTAACGCACGATAAAACTGTGCGTAACGGAGTCGAGCCCGCGCAAACTGCCGCGCGGTCTCGCCCCTTCGGGCCGAAATCCCTCACGCGACGGGCCCCCACCCGGCTCGCTTAGTACACGTGCACGCAAATATCGGGACGTATACGTCGTCGGCGGCTATATTCATCGTCCGAAAGGAGGTGGACATGCCGCGATCGAGTCCCAACGTCGTTCTCCTCTCGGA
>JBEVLE010000582.1:0-9697 GCA_040509335.1 Longimicrobiaceae bacterium
CGCGGGCTCCGGGAACCCCGCCAAACGGCCGGCGGGTTTCCCTGCGCCGGAGGGAGCCAGCCGAAACTGCCCGGCTGTCTCCCTCCGAACAGATTCTGGGGGGTACTGCGGAACGGCAAAAGCCCGGCTCCGGCCGGGTAGGGGCGCGGCGTTCTCAACGCGTCACGGCGCGTATTGCGCCCTGCCGCGGCGCGATGTATCCCTTCATCCATGCCCGACACGCCCCGCCGCTCGTCCGCCGCGGATCCGTCCGTTCCTTCCCATCGCCCCGGAGCCATGGCCAGCACCGTACCCACGACGCGCCCGCGCGTGTCGCACCGCGCCAGCCTCTTCACCGAGTCCGTCATCCGCGAGATGACGCGCGAGGCGATGAAGCACGGGGCCGTCAACCTGTCGCAGGGGTTCCCGGACTTCCCGGCGCCGGCGGACGTCAAGGAGGCCGCGCGGCGGGCCATCGCCGACGACGTCAACCAGTACGCCATCACCTGGGGGGCGCGCGACTTCCGCGAGGCCATCGCCCGCAAGACCAAGTGGTACCTGGGGCTGGACGTGGACCCGGAGACCGAGCTGACGGTGACCTGCGGATCCACCGAGGCCATGATCGCCACCATGATGGCGACCGTGGACCCGGGCGACGAGGTGGTGGTGTTCGAGCCGTTCTACGAGAACTACGGGCCCGACGCCATCCTGTCCCAGGCCACCCCCCGTTACGTGCCGCTGCACGCGCCGGACTGGAGCTTCGACCGGGACGAGCTGGCGGCGGCGTTCAGCGAGCGGACCCGCGCCATCATCCTGTGCAACCCCAACAACCCGTGCGGCAAGGTGTTCACGCGCGAGGAGATGGAGTTCATCGCCGGGCTCTGCCGCGAGCACGACGCCCTGTGCTTCACCGACGAGATCTACGAGCACATCCTGTACGCCGACGAGGACGGGCCCGCCCCGGAGCACGTGTGCATGGCGCAGCTCCCGGGGATGCGCGAGCGCACGGTGGTGGTCAACTCGCTCTCCAAGACGTATTCTGTCACCGGGTGGCGCGTGGGCTACTGCATCGCCCCGCCGGACATCACCAGCGCCATCCGCAAGGTGCACGACTTCCTCACGGTGGGCGCCGCGGCGCCGCTGCAGGCGGCCGGCGCCTACGCGCTCTCGCTCCCGCCGGAGTACTACGCCCACCTCGCCGACGACTACCGCGCGCGGCGCGACCTTCTCCTCCCCGCGCTGGAGGAGGTGGGCTTCCGGACCTTCCGCCCGCGAGGCGCCTACTACGTGATGGCGGACATCGGCGGCTTCGGCTTTGCATCGGACGTGGATTTCACGCGCCACCTGATCCGCGAGGTGGGGGTCGCCTGCGTCCCGGGGTCCAGCTTCTACGCGGACCCGGCGCGGGGCGCCCGGTTCGTGCGCTTCTGCTTCTGCAAGCGCGACGAGACGCTGCACGCGGCGGTGGAGCGCCTGCGCAGGCTCGCCGCGTGAGCGCGCCCCGCGGACCGGAAGCGGGGCGGCGCGTCGCCACAGGGTGCGGCGCCCGGACCTTTCCGCCTGCGCGCACCCGTTCCAGAGGGACACAGCCCATGCGCCTGACCACACGCTTTCTCCCCGCACTCCTCCTGGCCGCCCTGCTGCCGTGCGCGCCCGCCGCGGCGCAGCAGGCGCAGGGGGTGGAGGCGGTGCTGGTGGGGGCGCGCATCCGCGTCATGGCGCCCGAGCTGACCCGGGCGTGGATCGGCGGCCGGATGGTGCACGCCGACTCCTCCACCGTCATCATCGACCCCACCACCCGGCGCTGGGGGTCGCCGCTGGCGCTGGACCAGGCCGCCATCTCGCGCATGCAGCTCTTCCGCGGGCGCATCGGGTCGCAGCGGAACCTGGGGGCCGTGCTCGGCGGGCTGGCCGGCACGGCGGCGGGGGTGTACTCCGCCTGGGCCATCAAGAACAAGGAGGGGAGCACCGGCGGGTGGGTGCTGGTGCCGCTCTTTTCCTTCGGGGGCGTGGGAATCGGGGCGGGGGTGGGGGCGGTGGTCCCCCGCGAGGGGTGGGACCCGGTGGACCTCCCCGTGCGCGTCATCTACGAGCCGGGCACGGCGCCCGGCCCGGAGTCGCGCGCCCCCGCGGCGCGCTGACCCTCCCCGTTCCAACTCCCCGTCCTCCCGTCTCCCTCCCCGCCGCACGTTTCTTCCCGCATGGCCCCGCGGGTCCGCCGGGTGTAGATTGCCGCGTTCCCGCACCCAGGCAACCACGCGGAGGATTCACCCGATGACCCGTTCCCGGCCGGCTCGCCCCTTCCGGCTCCTCCCCGCCGCGCTGGCGCTCGTCCTGTGCGCCGCGCCCGCCGCCGCGCAGACGGCGCGCGCCCCCGAGGCGCCGCAGCGCCCGCGCCCGTACCCCGTGTTCGAGACCCCGGAGTTCGCCCGCGCGGTGGAGCGCGGCACGCGCACCCGCACCGGGCGGCCGGGGCCGCGCTACTGGACGCAGTACGCCCGCTACCGCTTGAACGCCGAGTTGGACCCGGCCACCCGCCGGCTCGCGGGGCAGGGGACCATCCAGTACCAGAACCGCTCGCCGGACGTGCTCACCGAGGTGTACGTGCACCTCGCCCCCAACCTCACGGCGCCCGGGGTGATCCGGAACCGCCCCGTGCAGGAGACGGGCGGGATGGAGCTGTCGCGGGTGATCGCGCAGGGGCGGACGCTCGCCCCGGCCGCCGCGCTGGACTCGCTGGGGACGCCGGCGTACGTGGTGAGCGGCACCGTGGCCCGGCTGCGCCTGCCGCAGCCGCTGGCTCCCGGCCAGACCGCCGACCTGGGCTTTTCCTGGAGCTACGTGGTGCCGCCGGACGGCACGCCCCGCACCGGCACCGACGGCGAGGTGTTCTACATCGCCTACTGGTACCCGCAGCTGGCGGTGTACGACGACGTGTCCGGGTGGCAGGCCGACCCGTACATGGGGAACGCGGAGTTCTACATGGGCTACGCGGACTACGACGTGTCGCTGACGGTGCCGGAGGGGTGGCTGGTGGCGTCCACCGGCACGCTGCAGAACGCGCCGGAGGTGCTCGCCCCGCAGACGCTCGCGCGGCTGGAGTCGGCGCGCACGCAGCCCGGCGTGGTGCACGTGGTGACGGCGGAGGACCGCGCGGCGGGGCGGGCGACGCGCACCGCGCGCGGCGGCCGGCTCACCTGGCGCTACACCGCTCCGGGCGTGCGCGACTTCGCCTGGGGGACCTCGCCGCGCTACCTGTGGGACGCCACCCACGCCGTGGCGGGCGACGCGGACGGCGACGGCGACGCGGACACCACGGCCATCCACACCTTCTACCGGCCCGAGCGGGTGAGCTGGGCGTGGGACCAGTCGGCGCGCTACGCGCGGCACTCCGTGGAGTTCCTGTCGCGCTACCTGTGGCCGTACCCGTACCCGCACATGACCGCGGTGGACGGCATCGTGTCGTGCTCGGGGATGGAGTACCCCATGATGACCTGCATCGGCGGGCGGCGCGACACGCTGTCGCTGTACTCGGTGACGGTGCACGAGATCGCCCACATGTGGTTTCCCATGCAGGTGGGCTCGGACGAGCGCCGCTACTCCTGGCAGGACGAGGGGTTGACGCGCTTCAACCAGGCGCAGGCCATGCGCGAGTTCTTCAACGGCTACGACCTGGAAAGCATCGCCCGCAACCAGTACCTGGACCTTGCCCGCAGGGGGAGCGAGTACGCGGGCGGGCAGGTGGAGCTGATGCGCCACGGCGACCTGTACCCCACCTCGGGGGGCGCCTTCGGCGTCGCCAGCTACGCCAAGATGGGCACCAACCTGGTGATGCTGCGCGCGCTGCTGGGGGAGGAAACGTTCATGCGCGCCTACCGGGAGTACGGCCGGCGCTGGCTGGGGAAGCACCCGCAGCCGTACGACCTGTGGAACACCTTCGAGGACGTGTCGGGGCGCGACCTGGACTGGTTCTGGCGCACCTGGTGGTACGAGACGTGGACGCTGGACCAGGCCATCGGCGAGGTGCGCATCACGGGCGACCGCATGGAGGTGGAGGTGATGGACCGCGGGCTCGCGCCCATGCCGGTTCGCCTGGCGGTGACGCGGGCGGACGGGCGGGTGGAGCGCATCGAGGTGCCGGTGGACGTGTGGCTTGCGGGCGCGCGGCGCCACACGGTCCCTGTGAGCGGCGCGGCCACGGTCGTCCGGGTGGAGATCGACCCCGAGAACGCCTTCGCCGACATCGACCGTAGCAACCAGGCGTGGACGAGGACGCGGTGAGCGGACCCGCGGCCGCGGGGTGGTGGTTCGTCTTCCGCGGCCGCGAGCTGCTGGTGGGGAGCGAGGGGGAGGCGCTGCGCCTTCCCCTCGCCGCGGACCCGGCGGAGCTGCCGGTGGAGCCGCTGCGGGTGCTGGAGCTGGAGCCGGTGGAGGGGGTCGCCGCGTGGGCCGCGGAGGCGCCCGCGGAGTGGGAGCCGCCCGCCGGGATGGAGCTGCGGGGGCTGCGCGCCACCTGGGGGCTGCTGGACGAGCCGCTCTTCCGCATGGCGGGGCGTGCCGTGCAGCTGGTGGACTGGGACCGCACCCACCGCTTCTGCGGCGCGTGCGCCACGCCCACGCAGGTGCGCGCGTGGGAGCGCGCCCGCGAGTGCCCGGCGTGCGGGCTGGTGGCATACCCGCGCCTGTCGCCCGCGGTGATCATGCTGGTGCGCGACGGCGACCGGCTGCTCCTGGGGCGCCACGCGGGACTGGCGCCGGGGATGTACAGCACGCTGGCGGGGTTCGTGGAGCCGGGAGAAAGCCTGGAGGAGGCGGTCGCGCGGGAGGTGCGCGAGGAAACGGGGGTGGAGGTGCGCGACGTCCGCTACTTCGGGAGCCAGCCCTGGCCCTTCCCCAATTCGCTGATGATCGGCTTCACGGCGGAGTACGCGGGCGGCGAGCTGACGGTGGACCGCGCGGAGCTGGAGGACGCGGGGTGGTTCGAGGCGGACGCGCTCCCGGCGGTTCCGCCCCCGCTGAGCATCGCGCGGCAGCTGATCGACGCCTTCCTGGCGGAGCTGGAGGAGCGGCGGGGCGCCGCTACGCGTACTCCGGGTGGCGGGCGATGAACCCGTCCAGCGTCGCCATCGCCATCTTCCGCCGGGCGCCGGGGACGAGCCACGACATCACCCCCTCGACCGGCCCCAGCGCCTGCACGCCCCACCGGAGCGCGCTGCACGAGTCCAGGTGCTCGATGATCAGCCCGTCCACGAAGTGGAAGTCGGAGCGGATCACGTTGCGCACGCGGCGGCCGGTGGCGCGGAAGGTGTAGTCGTCCACCAGGTCCACCGTGGCTGCCCGGCCGTCCACCCGCCGGACGGTGAACGTGGCCCGTAGGTCCGACTCCGCGATCATGTGCCACATGGCATGGATCCGCTTCCTGCCGCGCAGCGTGAAGGCGATGTCCCGGAACACCGCGTCCGGGTGGTAGCACGCCGCCATGGCCTGATGGTCTCCCGCGTCCAGCGAGGTGTAGAGCTTTTCCAGCACCAGCGCCTGCTTGGAGGGCGCGCCCTTCTGGTGCAGCTTCGACATGGTGCCTCCGTGGCGAGGAGATGAGTCCCCCCATAGAGTAGCGCCGCCGGCGGGCGGGACAAGGGTCCCGTTCGCGTCCGATCGGGACCGACCGCAGCGGAGCGTGCCGCGCATGCACATCGACCAGCTCCCTTACAGGCAGCTGCACGACGCCGTGCTGGAATACGAGGGCGAGGACCTGTTCGGCGACCTGGTCCGCCCATGGCTCCGCGCCAGCGACGGCGAGCGGCGCTGGCTCGCGGCGGTCCGCGAGCGCGCGGGCACCCCGGTGCCGCCGATGAAGCCGGAGGAGCTGTGGCGCCTGTACGCGCTCTCCAGGATCGTGGAATTGCTCCAGCTCTCGTTCGCGCCGCGCGTGCAAGACGCCCCCTGGGACGTGCCGCCGGTCGGCGTGGACGACTTCGCGGAGTTCATGGAGGCGCTCGGCCTGGAGACGGTGGAGCACCCCGGCTTTCACCCCTTCTACCACGAGGTGGTGACGGTGGACCCGGCGCCGGAGGCCGGCGCGCCGCCGGAGGTGGTCCGGCTCTACTGGCCCGGCTGCCGCCTGGGCCCGCTGCTCGTTTCCCGCGCGGGCTGCCGCGTGCGGGCGGGGAGGCTCCACCTGCGCGGGGAGGTGGCGGAGCGCTCCACGCTGTACTGGGCGTACGCCCGCAACGGCCGACCCACCGAGGACCTGGCCAGCGGCTGGGGCGGCAACTCGCAGTGGCGCACGCCGCTGCGGCGGGACTACGCGCTGGATGGGATGCTGTACTACAACGTGGACGCGAAGCCGGCGCGTGGAGGCCCGGATGCCGACCTGGACGACGCGGAGCGCGCCGAGCTCCTCCGGCACCGCTGCTTCGTCACGTGCCCTGGGCCGGGCGGGGACCGCTGGCCCTACGGCCTCAGCCTGGTGGAGCCGGGGTAGACGGCACGCCGCGAGGGGGAGAACAAACAGGGGAGGAGCCGCCGCGGCTCCTCCCCTGTCGTAGCTCATCCCACGCTTTCGCCGGATTCCGCGCCGCCGCCTCCATCCGGCGGCTCCAGCTCCTCGCCGCTCTCGCGCAGCAGCTCCCGGCTCCGCTCGATGGCCTCGCGCATCCGCCGCAGGGCTTCCCGGGCGGCCTCGCGGCGCGCGGCGGTCTCGTCGATGGCGGGCTGGAAGCGGTCCGTCATGGGGTGGCGCGGTCTTCGTCCGCGGCGGCGCTCCCGGGAGGGAGGCGGGCGCGGTGGGGTGGGTCCGGGAGAATCCGGGAGGGAGCGCGCACCAAGATATCCAGGCGTTTGTCGGCTCGCCAGTCCGGCGGGAGCAGCGGCTTCGGCGGGGTCGGCGGAACGCTTGGAGGAGCCAGGCGAGACATGGCGGCAACTCGCGATCTGTCCCGGTCGGCGAGCGCTCTTTCATGTATCCAGGGTGGCTCGAAAAGCCTCGGGGCTTTGCTGGAAGGAGAGACGACGGGTCAAGGCGCTTGCGGAGAAACAGGAGGCGAACTAAGAATTGTGGACTCGCTGGTGGCGGAGGGTGGCTCGACAATCATCCTTGGGTAGAGGAGAAGACAAGGGACATGCCGGATCCCAAGAAGATCTTTGTTGTCCACGGACGCCACGAGGAATTGCGACGAAGTCTTTTCACTTTCCTGCGATCCCTGGGTTTGGAACCCATGGAATGGGAGCAGGTCGCAGCCATGGCGGGTTCGACGGCACCATACATCGGCGAGGTCCTGGATGTAGCATTTCAGGAGGCTCAGGCGGTGATCGTTCTGCTTACGCCGGACGACGAAGTCCGGCTGGCGCCTCACCTCTGGAGAGAAGCCGAATCGAGCAACGAAACCGAGCATCAACTGCAATCGAGAGCAAATGTGATCTTCGAAGCCGGTCTGGCGCTCGGCCGGAGCCCGGACCGCACCATCATCGTGCAGATCGGAAAAGTAAAAATTTTCAGCGATATAGTCGGCCGTCATCTCGTTCACCTCAGCGATGATCCATCCGCCAGGCACACTCTCGCCAATCGCCTTCGCAATGCAGGTTGCCCTGTCGACGTTGCAGGATCTGATTGGCTTCATGCAGGACGGTTCGTCCTCCCCAGCGTGCAAAGTGCTGGTGAAACCGCTGCTGCTTACAATGAAGTCGCGAGCCCGGCGACGAAGCAGCCCAATCCCGATGAGATAGACATCCTACGGCACTTCGCGCGAGCCGACGAGCAGGGTGTGAAGCTGACGGTCATTCATGTACAGGGGCTGTTGAGAGTGTCTGCCGCGCGCGCGGAATACCACCTGGAGAATCTTGAAGAAAGTGGCTATCTGGGCTCCTCGTGGAACGTCGCCGGTGAGCCGACCCGGTACTTCCTGACCCGCGAAGGACGGAGATTCCTTGTAGCCAATGATCTGGTCAGCTGACCCGGCAGTGCGGAAGCCGCAGAACAGGGATTTATAGCCGTTCACTGGATGACACACTGTGCGAATTACGTCACTCGAACACTCGACACGACGTGCGAACCCTGATTCAGGTTGTACTGCGAGATGAAGGGGAGCGAGAGCTTACCGAAGAGTCTGTTCGGGCCTGGTTCGCGGCGGCCGGTTTTCGCCCAGCCCTGATCAGTCTCTCTCACGAAACGAAATTGTCTCTCGTCCTGAATGACGAGTCGACGCCTGTATTCACATCAGGGAGCGAGCCGCTGGTAGAGGTCGTCAACCGCCATGCCGCCGATATTCTGCTCGCCATTCCTTTGAGCGATCAAGAGCGTTATCATGCACTCAATACGGCAAAATATGTTATCCACTATGATGATGCCGTTCACGGAACGACGGTATGGGGTCTTCTGGGAATCGATCTCCCGAACGTGACCGTACGATGGCGGCAGAGGGTCTCGAAGAGCCTTGAGCGCGCGACGGAGGAACTCGTTGCCAAGGTCTGGCAAAATTCTGGGCCTGGCAACCTTTTCGAACCTTTCTCACCGGGGCACAACGTCCCGGTCCGTGAGCCGCGGAGCACGACGGATGCTTATGTGGGGGAGATCCTGCCGCCGGGACCGCGGCTAAAGCAGCGTGCCAGGGCTGACAAGAGCGCCGAGCTGAAAACGGCGCTGTGGGTCTCTATCGCTACGGGAGCCTGCTTTGTCACCGGGCTGTTGCTCTTTCTGGTTTCAAGCCCGGACAGCGGACTACGGTGGGTCAGCGGTGCATTCGACCGATTGGCGACGACAGGTGCAGCGACCGCCGTCGTTTCCTACCTGAGCTATCTGTTCCATCTCCGGGAACTGCAGCGGAAACCCATCATCGATTGGAAATAAGAGCGGGTAGATCACCAGAGGTCCACACCGAAGGTGCTCACCCGAGCTGCCAGCCGCGAGCCGGCCGAAGCGCGCCCGCCGCTCACCCCCCGGCCTAGCTGCGCAGGTACTCCGCGAAGTCGGTGCCGCGCGCCAGGAGGACGGCGGCCTCCAGGATGACCTGGAAGCCGTCGGCCCCGTTGGTGAGCAGGACGGCACCCTCCCGCCGCTCGGGGACGTAGAAGACCATCGCTTTCTCGCCCCGGTCGGAGCCGGTATGCCAGAGGACGGTCTCGTCCGCGTACTCCATGACCGACCACCCCAGCCCGTACCCGATCCGCTCCGGGCACCTCGCCACGCGCGCCGGGTCGCACGCCGAGCCCTCGCCGGCGTCGATCACGTGGATGGAATCGCGCTGGCGGGCGTAGGCCTCCGGGAGGCCGTCGCGGTTCATGACGCCCACCAGGAAGGCGGCGTAGTCGCCCACCGTGGTGTACAGGTCGTCGGCGGCGTTGGCGGTGCGCTGCACCGACGGCTCGCCGTAGCCGCCGTCCGGCCCCAGCGGCAGGGCGACGCGGCCGGCGAACCAGTCCCGCCGGGTAAACGACGTGCTCGTCATCCCCAGCGGCCCGAAGACGTGCCGCTGCGCCAGCGAGTCAAGGGGCTCGCCGAGCTTGCGGCCGGCGAAGCGGGATGCGTACTCGAAGCCCTCGCCGGAGTAGCCGTACGCGGCGCCCGGCTCGCCCCGGAAGCGGAGCGTGCCGCCGTCCTGGTAGCGCCAGTTGGGGAAGCCGGTGCGGTGGCTGAGGGCGAGCCGCGGCGTGAGCTTGCGGTGGCGCGGGTCCGCGGCCACGTCCGGGTCGGTCCAGTCGGGGGACGCCGTCGCCCGCGGCC
>JBEVLE010000583.1:0-7659 GCA_040509335.1 Longimicrobiaceae bacterium
CCGTCGCGGTGCCCGAGAGCGCGCCGCCGGAGGGGTTGGTGCCGATGGCCAGCGTGACGTTGTCCGTCGCGCCCGTGACCGTGTTGCCGAAGGCGTCCTGGATCGCCACCTGGACGGCGGGCGTGATCGCCGCTCCGGCCCCCGTGTTGGACGGCTGCACCTTGAAGCCGAGCTTCGCGGCGCTCCCCGCGATCACGGTCAGCGTGGAGGTGCCCGACTTGTTGTCCACCGCCGCCGTCACCACGTGCTGCGTGCCCGCGACCGTTCCCACCGTGAACTGGGTGGTGGCCTGGCCGCTGGAGTTGGTGGTGCTGGTGGTGGTGCTGAACGAGCCGCCGTTGGTGCTGCTCCAGGTCACCGTGCGCCCGGAGAGCGCGCCGCCGTTCTTGTCCTTGACGGTGGCGGTGAGGGTCTGCGACTGGCCCGCCACGACGCTCGCCGTCGCCGGGGTCACCACGACCGAGCCCACCGGCTTCCCGCCTCCGCCCCCGCCGCCGCCGTCACCGCCGCAGGCGCCGCCCTCCACGAAGATCGCGTAGCGGCTGAAGTGGTCGATGGGCGCGGTCACCGTGTTCGCGGCCGCGTTCACCGTGCTTCCCGGCACCACCGTCCACGCGCTCGCCTTGAACTCGCAGATCACCAGCTTGGGCTCGTTGGCGATCCCGCCCGGGATGTTGCTTTCCAGGTACGAGATGGTGAGCGAGACCGGCGACGCGAACGTCATGGAGGGGTCGAACGAGTACGCCGTCTCCGGGACGTAGTTCGTTTCCGACACGGTCGCCTTGGAGACCGTGATGCTCACGGGCTCCGCCACGGCGCCGGCCGGGAACACCAGCACGACCTTGCCGCCCTGCGCGTTGATCGTCCCGCCCGTGGGCGTCATGGTGAACGACGTGGGCGGAGTGCGGACGAAGGTGGCGAGGACCACGTCGCCCCGGTTGAGCTTCTTGCCGTTGACGGTCTGGCCCCACGCGCCGACGAGCCCGGGGTTCGGCGGGGCGGCCAGCCCGAAGGACGCCATGTTGTCGTAGGCCAGGCTGCCCACGATCGCCGCCGCGGCGGAGTTGGCGTTGTTCTTTTCCACCTGCGCGTAGGTACGCACGGTGGTGACCGGGGCCACGGAAACGCCCGCGATCCCCTGGATCCAGTCGTAGCGGGGCGAGCTGCCGTCCGGGAGCGCGTCCGAGAAGTCCTGCAGCACCACCAGGCCGGCGGAGCCGTCCGCGGCGTGCTGCGCCGCGGCCCAGCGCCCCAGGCTCTGGATCAGCGTCAGCTTCCCGGCGCTGGCATCCGTGGTGACGCCGCGGTCGGGAGTGCCCGACCACACCGCAACGCGCCCGCGCAGGATCTGGCTCAGGCGGTAGCGGACCGCGGTCTCACGGAGCAGCGAGTACGGCGCGTTGGCCAGCGAGGGCACGAACACCGCCGAATACGACTGGAGCTGCGAAAGACTCATCGTCCGCAGCTCCGTGTACTTCTTGTCGACGCCGCCCGGGAAGACCGGGGTTCCCCCGTTCATGGTCAGGGCGAGCTGCGAGGCGATGCGGTCGCACCCCGCCGCGTCGGTCGGCGGGCAGACCACCAGGGCCTTGGGTCCGGTGCCCTGCGCGAGGAATACCGCCGGCAGGAGCAGGCACGACAGCAGCGCCGCGAGGAAGGCAGCGCGCCAGGAGGGGATCCGGTTCATGGAGGGGCCTCAGGGGCAAGCGTCGGCGATGACTGCCTGATACGTCGAGACGGCATCCTTCAGCGACTCGTCGGTGCTGGTGCGCGCCAGCGCGGCGCGCGCCTCCCCCAGCTGCTGGCGGTACGCGGCGCACAGGGTGGACTCGCCTTCATCGACCCGCGTGCTCGCCTCCACGACGGACGCGGCGGCCTCGGGTGCGGGCTCGGTGGGGGACTGCTTCGGCTGGTCCTTGCAGGCCGCCGTCAGGGCGAGCACTGCAAGCGCGGAGAATGCCAGGTGCCTCATCGGAATACCTCGGTTGGGACGTGTGGCGGCGATCACGCCGACGGCCCTTCTTCGGTAGCCCGGCGATCTCGCACGAGACCCGTGGCTTTGCGGACCGGCCTCGCGACCGGGGTGCCCTTTTCGGAAGGAAAACGGAAAGGAAAAAAGCGGAAAAACCGCGTGCGTGCCCCGGAGGCCGCCACGCGGGAAGCTGCGGGTCGCTCGGGACCCCACGAGCCGGGGCGGCTCGCAATATTTCGGCCAGGTGGAGAGACCCCTTTGGGGGTGATGTAAGCCGTTGTAAAAATGGTGTTTGAAAGAGAAGTCCCCCCGGGGGCGGCTCCCCCTTTTTGCTGCAATTGTACCATCTTTGTCCCACCGCGCTCAGCGCGTCCCGCCGCGGCGCAGCCGGATGCTAGGCGGTGGCTCGTTTTTCGGGTAAGTGCAGGCGTGTGACCTGGCTGTGGCGGGCATGCAACATATGGCGGCCCCGCCGTGCGGACGGGACGCGATCCGCGCCCGGGACGGGGACGGCAAAGCCCCGGACGGGGCAGACCCGCCGGGGCTCGTGTGCGTCGTGTGCATGCTTCCGGGCCGGCCCCGGGCGGCTGCCCGGGACCGGCTCGTAGCCCCGCGCCGTCAGGCCGGGACGTTGCAGCTGTTGGCCGCCACCCCCGTGAACGAGGTCGTGGCGGTGGTCCCCACCGTGGCGGCGGCAGGGTTCTGGCCCGACAGGTACGTCTGCGTCGCAGCCGCCGTCTGGGCCCCGGCCGCCAGCCCCTCCAGGTTGAAGGTGGCCGTGTTCGCCTGGCGGGCGAACAGCCCGAAGGCCCCGCTCCCGCCGGTGTTGGTGGTGTTTCCGGCGATGCGGGCACACACCGTGTTCGCGTTGCGCGCCTGCACGCGGATGGCGTCCAGCGCTCCCGACAGCACCGAGGCGCTGTTCCCCGTCAGCGCCACGTCCAGGCGCGCCTGCCCGGCGCCCGGGGCCAGGCTCCCGGACCCTTCCGCGAGGATCCCGTAGTCCAGCCCCACGTTGCTCACGCTGTTGCCGCTGACGTTCGCCCGCAGCGTGGAGTTGGAGCTCTGGAAGACGCGGATGCCGAATCCGCTGACCCCCGCCCCGGCATTGACGATGGTGTTGTTCCGGACCTTGCCGGCCAGCGCCGAGGTGCTCCCGGAGAACACGTTGATCGCCGTGCTCGCCAGGCCGGAGACGGAGTTCCCGGCGACGTCGTAGGTGAGGCTTCCCGACCCCGATCCCAGGATCTCGATCCCCTGGTTCCCCTGGGGCTTGCCTGCGGCTCCGGCCGTGACGGTGTTCCCCGACGCGGTGAAGTCCAGCTGCGCGTTGTCCGCCGCTTCCGCCCGCAGGGCGACGGTGCGGTTGCCGCTGAAGGCGCAGCCGGAGACGCTCACCGTCAGGCTCGCGCTTCCGGCACCCTCCACCGAGATCCCGAAGTTCCCGGCGGCGGAGCTGTTGTCGCGGACGGTGCAGCCGCTGAACGCCAGCGAGGCCGGCGTGTTCGTGGTGTTGCGGACCCGGACGTTGTTCTCCGTGGATCCGCTCACCTCGGTCGCGGAAACGGAGCTGGTCCCCCGGAGCTCGGTGAGGAGCAGCCCCGCCTCCCCGGCGGCGTCCGTGTTGTTCAGGACCTGCATCGAGCTCAGCGCCAGCCCATCCACCGAGGTGGCCCTGATCCCGCTGCCCGCGTTGGACGACACCAGCATGGATGCCAGCGTCACGCTGCGCGCATCCGTCAGCGAGATCCCGTCGCCCGTCGTGTTCTGGATGGTCCCGCCCGAGCCCGCGGCACCGCTCCCGGTGACGTTCAGCCCGTTCGCGCTCCCGGTGCCGCTCAGCACGATCCCGCCGGTCCCGCCGTTCGCGCTGATGCTGCGGAAGGTGATCCCGCTGGCGCCGATGGTGGTGTTCACGACGCCGAGCGCCACGCCGCCCGCGGAAGCGATGGTGTTGTTGGCGCCGGTCACCTGGACCGTGCCGCCGCCCGTGGCGCTGAAGCCCGCCCCGGTGGTGGTGGTGATCGCCAGCCCGCCGCCCGCGAACTGCACGGTCGCGCCCGTGTTGTTAGAAAGCGTCACGCCCGCGCCGGCGCCGGTGGCGACCGTCTTGGACGCGCCCGTGAAGGCGATGGTGCCGCCCGTGTTGTCGTGCACCACGATGCCGGTGCCCGAGTCGGCGATGGCGCCCGACAGCGTCACCGACCCGCCGCTCCGGCCGGACACGGCCACCGAGCGGCCCGTGGTGGCGGCGATGCTCCCGGCGTAGGCGAGCGTGCCGCTCCCGCCCTGCACCTGGAAGGCCGCCGACGTGCTCCCCGAGAGCGCGCCGGTCCCCAGGTCGCCCGTGCCGCCCACGTTGGTGAGGGCCACGTTCACGGCGCCTCCGCTGGAGCTGACGCCCTTGAAGTCCGCCGCCAGCGTGCCGCCGCTCAGCGCGAGCGCCTGCCCGGTGGTGTTCACGGTGACGTCGCTCACCGTCAGCGTGCCGAAGCCCGCCCCGGCGATCCCGGTGCCCGTGGTGTTCCCCACCCGCAGGCCGTGCAGGGAGTTGTTCTGCGCCAGGTCGATCCCGTTCGCCGCGCTGACGATGTTCACCACCGTCGCGTTGGCGGAGTTCATGGCCGGGACCGGGCTGTCCGCCGGGAAGGCGAGGCCGGTGAGCGACGCCAGGCTCGCCGTGGCGTCCTGCCCGATCACCCGCTGCCCGTCGAGGAGCGCCAGCGGCCCGGTGTAGCTGGTGCCGCTCTCGTGGATGAACACGTTGTCGCCGGCCGCCGGGTGCGCGCCCGCGCCGTCGTTGACCGCGTTGAAGGCCGCGACGGAGCTGAACGGCGAGCTCAGCGTGCCGCTCCCGGCGGCCGCGCCGTTGTCGATGAACCACACCATCCCGCTCACGTTCAGCGACACCGAGGCGGTCACCGTCCCGAAGCCGTTGGTCACGCTGTAGCTGAAGCCGGCCGGGCCCTCGTAGCCCGGAGCCGGGTCGAAGCTGAAGGTGCCCGTGGCCAGGTCCAGGATCGCCGTCCCGTTGCTCACGGAGGTCAGCGCCAGCGTCGCCCCGTCACCGGCGTCGTTGGCGCGCACGCTGAAGCCGCTGCTGGTCGCCGTGTTCACCGGCACGTTGCCCACCAGGGTGGGCCCGTACGTGTCGTTGGCCGCCGCCGGGCGCGTGCCCACCGCGATGGTGACCTGCCCCACGTCGGAGGCCACGACGTTGGCGATGCGGTACTCGAAGGTGAAGAGCCCGGTGAAGCCCGCGCTGGGGGTGAACACCAGGCTGCCGTCCGCGTTCACGGACAGCGAGCCGCCGCTGCCGAAGCTCGCGCTGCTCCCGGCCGCGTGGTCGGTGACCGTCCCGCCGAGCGAGCCGCCCCCGAACGAGGCCACCGTCGCCGCGGGGCTGCCGAGCACGTCGTTCTGGAGGATGCCCGGCGCGGCGAGGCTGAGCGCCGAGTTGAACGGGGCGTGGTAGGGGTCGCCCGGCGCGCTCCCCGCCGCCGGCGCGTCGTCCACCGCGGTGGGACCGGCGTTCACGGTGATCGTCACCGTCGCGTCCGAGGTCCCCGCCACGTTGGAGATGCGGTAGACGAAGCTGAAGCTCCCGCTGAAGCCGCTCGCCGGCGTGAAGGTGAAGCCGCCGTTGGCGTTCACGGTGAGCGAGCCGCCGCTGCCGAAGGTGGCGGTGGTGCCGGCCGCGTGGTCGGTCACGGCGCCGCCCAGCGAGCCCCCCCCGAAGGAGGTCAGCGTCGCCGCGGGCACGCCCAGGTCGTCGTTGGCCAGCAGGTCCGTGGCGCCGTCGGGGACGGTGAGCGCCGTGTTCTCCACGGTGCCGTACGCGTCGGCCTGCGCCGCGGGGGCGCGCTGCGTGGGACCGGCGCCGACCTCGATGCGGAACTTGATGGGGAGCGTGCGCCCGTCCACGAGCGGGATGAGCTCGTCCGTGTCCACGTTCTTGAGCTCCTTGCCCGAGTTCACCGGGTCCACGTCGGCGTGGCCCAGCTCCGTGGCGCCCACGAACACCGAGATCCGGTAGAACTTGGCGGTGTTCAGGCTGGACAGGTCGGTGTGCCAGTTGGCCTGGTAGTACTGGCCGCCGGTGTTCACCGTGACCAGCTGGCCGCCGGTGCCGCTCGTCTTGGTGAACTGCGCGACGATGGTGGACGTGCAGGTGCTGGGGGGCGGCCCGGCCAGCTCGCACACCTGCACGGTGGGCGAGACGTTGGGGTCGAAGGTGCCGGAGAAGGTGGGCGTCGGCACCAGCGGCGCGAGCCAGTAGAAGCCCTGCACCAGGGGCGAGCGGGCCGCGTCCAGGATCTCCCGGGCGGGAGCGTCCGCGGGCGCGACCGGCGACGGCGAGTCGCCGCTGCACGCCGCGGTCACCAGGACGGCGGCGGTGCACAGGATCCGGTTGAGACGTAGCATCCGTTTTCCTCCGAACGAGGTTCGTCCCCGCGGGAGCGGGGACAGGGGCGCCGCCTCTAGTTCGGGAGCCAGGCAGTCTCGAGCGAGATCCTTGGCTTTGCGGACCGGCCTCGCGGCCGGGGTGCCTTTGTCGAAAGCAGCGGGGGAGAGAGAACCCGGTGGGGCCGGCCTGGGAAGGCGCGCTTGGGTTCCGGCCGAGAGGCCAGCTCCGAATATGATGGATGCCGGCCCCGCGCGGAAGGGGTCAGGACGAACCGAATGAGAGGCGACAGCCTGGGTGCGGCCGCGGGCGTCAGATGCTGCGCACGCCCAGCGCCACCACGTCGTCCACCTCCATGGTTTCCACCGTGTGGAACGGCTCGCCGTACTCGCGGCGGATCAGCGACCCGTAGCGCGCCGCGTGCATCCGCACCTGGTCGTACAGCGGCCGGTCGCCGCCGGGAAAGATCTCGCCGCCCCAGGTCTTGCCGTCGAACTGCGAGGAGTAGCAGCGCACCGCCTCCATCTTGGTTTCCATGAAGTCGGTGACGTCCACCACGAAGGTGGGCTTCACCGGGTCCTCGCGGTACGTGAGCGCGTACAGCAGCTTGTGCGGGCGGTGCGGCTCGCCGGGCGCGTCGAACCGGGCCAGCCCCGCCAGGAAGCAGGCGTCGTACGCGAGCTGCGAGGCGATGCGGTGGTCCGGGTGGCGCCCGCTGGTGAAGGGGAGGATGACCACCCGTGGCCGGAAGGCGCGCACGAAGCCGGCGACCACGCTCCGGGTGGCGGGGGTGTTTTCCAGCCCCGCGTCCGGGAAGCCTGCATTGCGGCGCGCCGCCACCCCCAGCACCCGCGCCGCCGCGTCCGCCTCCTCGCCGCGCAGCTGCGCGCTCCCGTCCGTTCCGCGCTCCCCCGCCGTCAGGTCCAGGATCCCCGTGCGGTGCCCCTGCGCCGCGGCGCGCGCCAGTGTCCCCCCGCACAGGAGCTCCACGTCGTCGCGGTGGGCGGCGATGGCCAACAGGTCTACGGGCGGCGCGAGCGGCTCGGTCATCGGAAAAAAGTGCGAGAGTGCGGGAGTGCGAAAGTGCGATACGGCGAAGGCGCGGACAACCTATCAGGTCGTCCGCGCCTTCGCACCGGTGGGGTCCCCCGCGGACGCCAGCGCGAGCCCCGCGTGAGGGATTTCGGCCCGAAGGGGCGAGACCCGGCGGCAGTTTGCCGGGGCTCGACTCCGTTACGCACGGTTGTTTCGTGCGTTACGGAGCCGAAGCCCGACCCCGGCG
>JBEVLE010000584.1:0-6967 GCA_040509335.1 Longimicrobiaceae bacterium
GAGGGATTTCGGCCCGGAGGGGCGAGACCCGGCGGCTGTTTGCCGGGGCTCGACTCCGTTACGCACGGTTGTTTCGTGCGTTACGGAGCCGAAGCCCGACCCCGGCGCCAGCCGGGGGCACGCCCAACCCCGCAGTCCGGAGCCGTTTCAAACCGGACCCGCCTCCTCAGAACTGCTCGTCGAATAGCTCCGACGCCCGCTCGCGCAGCTTCTTGTACCAGGGCCGCCCCCGCCACTCCTCCAGCCGCACCTCGCGCGAGCGCCGCAGGTCGCGCAGGAACGTCGCCTCCACCTGCGCTGCGAAGCGGGCGTCCACGATCCCCAGCACGTTCTCCTGGTTGAGCTCCATGCTGCGGATGTCCAGGTTGGACGACCCCACCACCGTCCACACGCCGTCCGCCACCAGCGTCTTGGCGTGCAGCATGGTGCCCTGGTACTCGTAGATCCTCACCCCGGACTCCAGCAGCTCCTCGAAGTGCGCCTGCCCGGCCCAGCGCACCGGCTTGGCGTCGGTGAGATGGCCGGGGACCAGCACCCGCACGTCCACCCCCGCCCGGGCGCGCTCCTTGAGCGCGCTCAGCAGCCCGTGGTCCGGGACGAAGTAGGCGTTGGTGACGTACAGCCGCCGCCGCGCCGAGGCGAAGGACAGCCAGAACACCTTGCGCAGCGGCAGCTGCTCGTCGCTGGGGGAGCTGAGCACCCCCACGTGCACCGACAGCGGCTCCCCCGGCGCGCCGGCGGCGGCGGGCTCCGGGTCCGGCGGGTAGAACGCCGGGCCCACCAGCACCTCGCCGGTGAGCACCGTCCAGGTCTGCGCGAAGGCCGACTGCAGCGAGCGCGCGGGCGGCCCGGTGACCCGCACCATGTCCTCGCGCCACTCGTCCGGGGTGCGCGCGTCGCCCAGCCACTTGTCGCCCACCGCGGCGCCGCCCGTGTACCCCACCGCGCCGTCCACCACGATGGCGCGCCGGTGGTTGCGCTTGTGGAAGCGCGTCAGTTCGCCGAAGCGCAGCGGGTGGAAGCGGGCCACCCTCCCCCCCGCGGCGCGGAGCGCACGGAACCCCTCGTCCGGCGCGTTCATCGCGCCCATCCCGTCCAGCGCCACCCGCACCTGCACCCCCGCCCGCGCGCGCTCCACGAGCACCGCCAGCACCGAGTCGCTTGCGCGCCCCGGCTCCCAGATGTAGACCATGAAGTCGATGCTGCGCCGCGCCGCCCGCAGGTCGGCGAGCAGCGCCGGGGCGAAGCGGTCGCCGTTGCTCAGCAGCTCCGCCGTGCCGCCGCGCCGCAGCGGCGCGTTGGTGGCGCCGGAGAGCGCCGCCAGGAACTCCGGCGAGCCCACCGGCGGGCGCGCCGTGGCGTACAGCCGGTCCGCGCGCTGCCCGAAGGGGGAGAACAGCGCGAGCAGCACCGAGGCGGTGGCCAGCACCCCGATGGCGAAGAAGAGCACCCCCCACCAGGTGTAGTGCCGCTTCTGCTGCCGGTCCAGCTCGCGCCAGCGCGGGAGGCGCCTGGGGCGCTCCGCCCGCCGGATCCGCCGGAAGCCGAGCCGCACCTCAGTACTGCTCCGCGAACAGCACCCAGAAGCGCTCCTTGACGCGCGGCCAGATCCCGCGGCGGCGCCACTCCTCCGCCGTGATCTCCCTGGCGCGCTCCAGGTCCTCCAAAAAGGTGCGCTCCACGTCGCGGGCGAACCCCTCGTCCAGGATGCCGACGACGTTCTCCTGGTTCAGCTCCTCGGAGCGGATGTCCATGTTCGCCGATCCCATCACCGACCACCGGCCGTCCACCACCAGCGACTTGGCGTGCAGCATGGTCCCCTGGTACTCGTAGATCCTCACCCCCGCGTCCAGCAGCGGCTGGAAGTACGAGTGGCTCGCCAGGCGGATGGGCTTCGCGTCGGTGTGGTCGTCGGGGAGGAGGATGCGCACGTCCACCCCCTTCTTCGCCCGCTCCGCGATCACCTTGCGCGTGTCGTCGTCCGGGACGAAGTACGGGCTGGTGAGGTACAGCTTCTCGCGCGCGCAGCGGAAGGAGATGAAGAAGAACTTGCGCAGCGGGTGCGCCTCGTCCGCGGGGGAGGAGATGACGTTGACGTGCCGCGACAGGCTCTCGCCGCTCCCCTCCGCCTCCTCGGCCGCCTCGTCGTCCGGGGGGTAGATGGCGGGCCCCAGCAGGATCTCGCCGCACACGCTGGACCACAGCTGCGTGAACGCCGACTGCAGGTTGCTGGCGACGCAGCCGCGCACCTCCACCATCATGTCGCGCCACTCCTCCTTGTCGCCGGCGTCGCCCAGCCACTTGTCGCCCACCGCCGCCCCGCCGGTGAACCCCACCTTGCCGTCCACGACGATTGCCCGCCGGTGGTTGCGCTTGTGGAAGCGGGTGATCTTGCCGGGGCGCAGCTTGCGGAACCAGGTCACCTCCCCGCCGGCGTCCGTGAGCCGCTTGATCCCCTCGTCCGGCGCGCGCATGCCGCCCATCCCGTCCAGCATCACCCGCACCTCCACCCCCTCCTTCGCCTTCCGGCAGAGCACCTCCAGGATCTGGTCGCTCACCTTTCCCGGCTCCCAGATGTAGGCCATGAAGTTGATGGTGTGCTCGGCCTCCTCGAAGGCCTTCAGCATGGCCGGGAAGATCTCGGAGCCGTTGTTCAGCAGCTTCGCGCTCCCGCCCTTGAGGAGCGGGGCGTTGACGGTGCCGGAGATGCCGGCCATGAAGTCGGGGCTCCCCACCTCGGGGGCGCGGTTCACCCAGATGTCGGCGGGGCGCCGCCCGAAGGTGGTGAACAGGGACACGAGGACGGAGACCGTGGCCAGCATCCCCAGCACCGTGAAGAGCGTGATCCACCAGGGATAGTCGGCGAGCTGCATGTGCGCGCGGGGCCGGGGGTCAGCCCTCGCCCAGCGTGACGCGGGCGAGGAGGGGGTGGTGGTCGGAGCCCCAGATCGACGGGCCCCGGTCCTGGGGGTGCTCGTCCAGCCGCTGCACCTCCACCGCGGCGACGTGGCCGCCGCCCGGGTGGTACAGCACGTGGTCCAGAAGGAAGCGCACGAGCCCGTGGTGGGTGTGCTTCCACGCCCAGCGCCGGCGGGCGGGGAGGAGCCCCGCGCCCACCAGCGCGCGGAAGGCGGGGTCGCGCTCCCCCAGGGGCGTGTTGAAGTCCCCGGCGAGGACCACCCCGCCGGGCGCGTCGCGCCGCACGACGGCTTCGGCCAGGCGCTCGGCCTGGTGCGCGCGGGCGCCGCCCAGCCACAGGCGCGGCGAGTCGCCCTCGAACAGGCGGCGGTGCGTGTCCAGGTGCGCGCTCACCACGTCCACCCCTCCCACCCCGGCCACCTGCGCCCCCACCGCCACGCGGCGCTGGCGCACGTACAGCAGCGAAAAGGCGTGCGAGCGCCCCAGCGCCGCGGTGGCGAGCACGGCGTTGCCGCGGTCGCTGCGGGCGGCGCCGTTGCGCATGGAGGGGGCGTAGCGCAGGCTCAGGCCGTGCCGCCGCGCGGTCTCCACCAGGTCCTCCGGGTGCGGCGGCGTCAGGTCGCCCCCCGCGAAGCCGGGCTCCGGCGCCCGCTCGGGGACGGTGTCGTCGGCGCGGTACGCCTCCTGGACCAGCAGCACCAGCGGGCGGCGCGGGTCCGTCCCCGCGCCGCCGTGGGCGCCCTCGCGCAGCCGCCCCAGCAGGCGGTCCAGCCGGGCCGCCCCCACCTTGAGGTTCCAGCTCAGCAGGTCCAGCTCGCGGACCCCCGTCGGGGCCGGCGGCGCCAGGTCCAGCGCCACGGGCGCGCCCACGTTGCGCCGCCAGCGGACGAGGACGCGGTGCTCCGCCTCGTCCGCGATCTCGAAGACGGGGATGGGCGCGCCGCTCCCCCCCGCTTCGGCGGGGGGGCTGGGGCCGGGCTCGGGGGGCGGGGTCTGGGTCGGAATGGATGCCTCCGGGTTCGCCCCCGCACTCTCAAGAAGCGGGCCGGGGCTCCCCCTCGCGCACCACCACCGTCTCGCTGATCTTGTCGTGCAGCGCCATCCGGTTGCGGTCCCACAGGATCTGCGCGAAGCCCAGCAGCCCGGTGAAGATGGAGGCCGCGTAGCCGCCGAAGCGCTCGAACGCCGCCCACCACCCGATGGGCGCGCCGTTCAGGCGCACCACGCGCATCCCCAGCACCCGCTTTCCGGGGGTCTGGCCGCGCCACAGCGCCAGGAAGGCGGTGAAGTACAGCCCGGTCCACCCGAAGCCCAGCCCCAGCTCGTCCGCCACCTTGCCCACCCAGGCGAGGACGCCGATGCTCGCCCGCTCCTCCTTCAGCTCGTCGTCCAGCCGCTCCTTTTCGGCGCGCGCCGCGGCCAGCTCGGCCCGCAGCGTCCCCAGGGTGTCCGCCGCGAGCGCGCCCACGGCCTGCGGGCGCAGCGTCCGCGCGGCCGCGGTGTCCCCCGCCTCCAGCGCCGCAGCGTAGGCGCGCACCAGCGAGTCCGGGGAGGGCGCCGCCGCCACCGCCCCGCCCTCCCCGGCCAGCACCCGCCTCACCCCCGCCCTGACCGCCGCGTCGTCCACTTCCGCGGCGGCATCGGCGAGGCTTTCGCGGATCTCCGCGTCCGGCCGCCCCGCCGCCTTCATCCCCGCCGCGAACGCGGAGGCGTGCGTGAACGCCTCCTCCTCGGTGTCCGCCGTCCGCAGCGCGATCAGCTCGGAGCCGGCCCGCAGCGCCTTCCCCGCCTGCCCCTCGCTCCCCACCACCCGGGACGCCACCTGCAGCGCCCGCGCGGCCTCGCGGTTCCCCTCGGAGCCGGACGCCGCCTCCTCGTCGCCCATCCGGTCCGCCACGCGGTCCCACAGCGCGCTCCCGGCGCCGAAGAGCACCAGCGCCCCCAGCACCGCCGCCCCCACGCGGACCGGCCGCGGCACCACGCGCGGCCCCTTCCGCGCGGCGACGCGGAAGAACACCCAGGCCAGCGCCAGCCCGAAGAGCACGCCCCCGCCCACGTTCACCAGGAAGGACACCAGGATCAGGTCGATCGCCATGGCCGCGGCGCGGCGGCGCGGGCTGGCGAGCGGGAGCCCCAGCAGGTGCGGGGCGACGGAGAACGCGTCGGGGGTGATGACGCTGCGCGGATCGACGGCGGTCATGGGCGGGAGGGGAGTGGAGGAAGCGCGGCCCGGCGGGGGGGGATTGCCTGCCGCACGACAAACATGCAGCCGATGCGCCGCCGCTGCAACGGATTGCCGCTACCTGGCCGCCTCCGCGCGCAGCAGCGTCCACGGCCACCCGATGCGGCAGCGCTCCACCGCATCCGGATGGAACCCCACTGCCCACAGCAGCACCAGCAGCTCCGCCGCGGTGTAGACACGGTGGTGGCTCCGCCCCCCCGACCGCAGCCGCAGCCACCACTCCAGCAGCCGCATGGCCAGGGGATCGCGCGACCAGTCCACCAGCAGGAGCCGCCCGCCCGGCCTCAGCACCCGCCTCGCCTCCACCAGCGCCGCTTCCGCGTCCGCCCAGAAGTGCAGCGACGACGCGGACACCACCGTGTCGAACGCCGCGTCCCCGAAGGGGAGCGCGTCCGCCGAGGCGGCCGCGAAGCCCGCCGGGAACGCCGCCCCCTCCGCCTTCCCCGCTGCCACCCGCAGCATCTCCGCGGACAGGTCCACGCCGGTGTACCGCGCCACGCCGGCCCCCCACGCGCCCAGCCGCGGCAGCAGCGCCCCCGTGCCGCACCCCAGGTCCAGCACGCGCCCCGCCTCCCGCCCCGCGAGCAGCGGCCGGAAGAGCTCCAGGCTCTCGCGCGTGTAGCGCTCCCAGTGCCGGTCGTAGCGCGCCGCCAGCGCGTCGTACTCGCGGCGGACGGAGGGAGCGGACGTCACGGGCGGGGACTCTCCGCGCGACGAGGACCCCCTCCCCCGGCCCCTCCCCGCAAGGGGGAGGGGAGAACGGCACGACGGCCCCCACCCGGCTCGCTTAGGCTCGCCACCCGCCCCCACTTCTGGGGGAGGGCTGCCTGTGCCTCCGCAGCGTTGTGCTCCCCTCCCCCTTGCGGGGAGGGGTCGGGGGAGGGGGTCGCAGTTGCCGTTCGCAGGCTGTTCCCTGTTCCCTGTTCCCTATCCCCTGTTCCCTCGTTGTCCCGCACTTTCGCACTCCCGCGCCTTCGCGCTTTCCTGCGCCCGCCCCGCCGCATCCGCTTCACCCGCCCCGGGTGGACCGTGACCGGCGGGTCGCTGGTGCTGGGGCTGGCGGCCATCGGCACGGGCAACAACCTGCTCTTCCTGCTGCTGGGGGCGGTGCTGGGGTTCATCGCGCTCAGCGGGTGGATGTCGGAGCAGACGCTGCGCGGGCTGGAGGTGCGGCGGCGCGGGCCCGTCGCGGCCACGGCGGGGGAGCCGGCGCGCGTCGCGTACGAGGTGACGAACGGCAAGAGGCGGCTCCCCAGCTTCGCGGTGGAGGTGGGAGAGGCGGGGGCCGCGGGGCGCGCCTGGATCCCGGCGCTGGCGGCGGGGGAGTCCGCCACGGCGCGGGCGGAGCAGGCGTGGGCGCGGCGCGGGGTGTACCCGCTGGGGACGGTGGTGCTGGCCACCTCGTTCCCCTTCGGGCTCTTCCGCAAGGAGCGCGACGTGGAGCTCCCCGGCGAGGCCGTGGTCCGCCCGCGCACCGACCTGCCGGTGCGCGAGCCGCGGCCGGCGGGGCGGCGTTCGCTCGCCGCCGACCGGGCGCACGCCGGGGCCGTGGGCGGGCGCGGCGACTTCCGCGCGCTGCGCCCGTACCGCCCCGGCGACGACCCGCGCGACGTGCACTGGCCCACCACCGCGCGCGCGGGCGAGCCCACGGTGCGCGAGTTCGAGCGTGACCGCTCGCGGGCGCTCTGGCTCTGCCTGGAGCTGCGCGCGCCGGAGGGCGAGGCGGCGGAGGCGGCGGCCGCCACGGTGGCGGCGCTCGCGGCCGCGGCGCTGCGCCGGGGCGAGGTGTTCGCCCTGGCGACGGGG
>JBEVLE010000585.1:0-8187 GCA_040509335.1 Longimicrobiaceae bacterium
GCCGGGAGATCCCGGCGGGGGCGCTTCTTCGTACTTCGCACTGCCGTTTCCCTACCGGGTCCGCGACGTCCCCCAGGCGTTGTTGGAGCGGCTGCGGTCGGGAAGCGTGTTCGCCGGGTCGATCAGCACCCCCGTGACCGCCGCCGGCACGCGCGTGACGTAGCTGTACGCCATCCCGCCGTACCAGATGCTTTCCGGCAGCTCCACGTCGCGCGTCTCGCCATTGCCCAGCACCAGGCGCAGGCGCACCGGCATGGGCACCGGGGTCAGGCTCGCCAGCTCCACGGTGGCGTTGAAGCCGCCGCCCTGCTCCGCCGCCACCGCGGTGCTGGTCACGTTGGTCACCGCCTGGTCCAGCGGCTCGGCGGTGTACAGCCACCCGCGCCAGAACCAGGACAGGTCGCGGCCGGTGACGTCGTGCATGGTGCGGAAGAAGTCCGCCGGCGTGGGGTGCTTGTACGCCCAGCGGCGCACGTACTCGCGGAACGCAGCGTCGAAGGCCTGCGGTCCCACCACCTCGTCGCGGAGCATGTGCAGCGCCAGCGCGGGCTTGTAGTACGCCCCCACCCCCAGCGAGGTGCGCAGGATGCGGTCCGGCGGCGTCATCACCACCGGGTCGCCGCCGCGGTCCCGCAGCGACTCGTACGCCCCGCGCACCTGCGGCCTGGTGTACTGCACCGTGTCGGCCGGGTAGCGCAGCGCGCCGGTCCAGTTGTCGATGAAGGTGTTGAAGCCCTCGTCCATCCAGGCGTAGCGCCGCTCGTTGGAGCTGACGATCATGGGGAACCACTCGTGCCCCTGCTCGTGGGCGATGGTGCTGAACACGCTCTGCTCCGTGCCGGTGGAGCCCACCATCACGAACATGGGGTACTCCATTCCCCCCACCGGACCGGCGACGCTGGTGGCCTGCGGGTACGGGTAGCGGAACCAGCGGGTGGAGAACTCCTTGATGGAGAAGCAGGTCATGTCCGCCGCGGTGGTCCAGTTCTCCGCGTCGGGCTCGTAGAAGGAGTGGCAGCGCACCCCGTCCCACGTTTCCGAGTCCCAGCGGAAGCGCGGCGAGGCCGCCCACGCGAAGTCGTGCACGTTCTCCGCGCGGAAGCGCCACGTCTGCGTCCCCGCGGAGCGCGGCCGGGACGCCGCGGTCCCCGCCTCCTCTGCGGTGATGATGGACACCTGCTCGTCGGTGCCCGCGGCGCGGGCCAGGCGCTCGCGCTGGGCGGCGGTGAGCACCTCGCCGGGGTTCTGGAGGACGCCGGTCGCGGCGACCACGAAGCCGGCGGGGACGGTGATCGCCACGTCGTAGTCGCCGTACTCGCGGTAGAACTCGCCCTGGCCCAGGTACGGGTCGGTGTTCCAGCCGCCGACGTCGTCGAACACGGCCATGCGCGGGAACCACTGCGCGATCTCGTACAGCTGCCCCCGCCGCCCCATGCGGTCGGAGCCGTGCTCGGGCACGGGGAACGACCACCCCAGCTCCAGCTCCACGCTTTCCCCGGGAGCGAGCGGCCGCGGCAGGTCCAGCCGCATCATGGTGTCGTCCACGTGCGGCTGCACCGTGCGGCCGCCGGCCCGCACGTACGAGAAGGTGACGCCACCCGCGAAGTCGCGCGCCCCCCAGCGCGAGTCGGAGGGGTTCTGGAAGGAGCCCTTGCTCCCCGGACGGTACAGGTTCTGGTCCACCTGCAGCCACACGAAGCGCAGCGTCTCCGGGGAGTTGTTGCGGTAGCGGATGCTTTCGGTGCCGCGGACGACGTGCGCCGCCGTGTCCAGCGCCGCGGCGATGCTGTGGTCGGCGCGCTGCTGCCAGTAGCGCGGCCCGGGCGCCCCGCTCGCCGTCCGGTACTCGTTGGGCGCGGCGAGCTCCAGCGGGCGGAACACGGAGGTGTCCGCCCGCGCCTGGGCCGCGGCCACGGCGGGAAGCGCCAGCGCGAGGGCCGCCAGCGCGGCCGCGATCTTGGAGGTTGCTTGCGGTCTCATCCGTGCGAGTTCGTTCCTGGTCCGTTCAGGAGCCGGACGTGCGTTCGTCCGGCGGCGGGTGCAGGTACCCAGCGTTCAGCCAAATGGTCCGGGGAAAAGCCAGGGAACAGGGAATAGGGAATAGGGAACAGGGGACAGCCTGCAACGACGACGGCGATCCCCTTCCCCGGCACCCGCCCCGCAGCAAAAAGCCCGCTCCCGCGGGCCGTTGCCGTTGCAGTTGCCGTTCCGCAGTACCCATATCCATCTGTTCGGAGGGAGACAGCCGGGCACCGTAGTTCTGGTGCCCTGGGCTGGCACACTCCGGCGAAGGGAGACTCGCCGGCTGTTTGGCGAGGCTCCCGGAGCCCGCGTAGGAAACAGGCCGGCTGTTTGGCCTGGTTCCGGAGCGGCCCCACCACTGCGTCAATCGATCAACCAGCAACCCGCTGCCGGGCCGGCTCGCGCTCCCCAAGCAGCTCCTCCATCCGCGACAGGCAGCGGGAAAACTTCTTTCCGTACGGGCCACGCAGGAACTCGGCCGGGAACAGCGCCTCCAGGTCCACGCCGGAGCTGGCCGCGAACGGCACCGCGTCATCGTACACCTTGTCCACGAAGTGAACCCAGCGCAGCGCGTCGGGGAGCACGGGGACGGCGGCCAGCCCTTCCACCAGCAGCGCGCCGATCCGCTCCGCCAGCGCGGCGTAGCGGATGGGGTGCACCGTGCCCAGGGCGGAGAGCAGCTCCGGGAAGGGCGCGTACAGCGCCCCCGGCCCCGCCTCCCGCGCCGCGGCGGCCAGCTCCTCGCGCGGGAGGAAGTAGCGCCGCCCGGGGTCCGCCTGGAAGCGGCGGTGGCGGAAGTCCTCGCCCTGCACCCGCACCGTCTCGAAGGCGGAAGCCAGCTCCTCGATCTCGGCGCGAAAGTCCTTCTGCGAGAAGCGCCCGCGCCCCAGCTCGTCGGGGACGGTGTTGGAGGTGGTGGCCACCCGCACGCCGTCCTCCAGCGCCCCGCGCAGGAAGGCCAGCGCGAGCTTGAGGTTGCCGGGGTCGTCCAGCTCCCACTCGTCCACCGCCACCAGGCGCATCCCCCGGAAGGCCTCGCGCGTGGGGCCCACCCCCAGAAGCCCGATGGTGTACACCAGCTCGTCGAAGCTGAGGTACGCCCGGGGCGCGGGCGCGGCGTGCCAGAGCGCCGCCAGCAGGTGCGTCTTCCCCACCCCGAAGCCGCCGTCCAGGTACACCCCCGTCCCCCGCTCCGCCCCGCCCACGGCGGCGCGCACGCGGCGCATCCACCCGTCCAGCGACCCCGCCCGCATGGACGCGGCAAAGGCCCGCAGCCGCTCCACGGCCGCCCGCTGCGAGGGGAAGCGCGCGTCCGGGGCGTAGTCCTCGAACCGCTTCCCGGCGAAGCGGGGCGGCGGCACGAACCCCAGCAGCAGCTCGTCCGGGTCCGGGCGCTCCGGGAGCCCCCTGATCAGCGCGTCCAGCGTCGGCACTCGTCGGTCCTTGCGGCGTCCGGGTTCACCCTCTCGCTCGAGGCCCGTAAGGTACAGCGTCGCCGGGCAGGAACAAGTGGCTCCGCGGGCCGCCCCCGCGCCTCAGCGCTTCAGCGCTGTCCCCAGACGGTCACGCTGGAGATCTGGAGCTGGTTGTGGAGGTCCAGCTTCACCTCCTCGCCGTGGCCGACGTAGACCGCGGGGGTGAGGAACTGCTCGCTCCCGCCGATGGGGTCCGCCAGGAGCCGCACGCCGGTGGCCCCGCTGGTGAGCGAAGCGGGGAACCTGAACACCTCGGTCGCCATGCTGGTCACCGTTCCCAGGCGGAAGCGGGTGCTGCCGCGCACCGCGTACACGTTCATGTCCGCCCAGTTGTTGTTGGTCACCCGCACCGTGGGCGGCGCCGCGGTGCTGACCGGCGACATCTCCGGGGGCAGCAGCACCGCGCCGCCCGACGCCGCGGGGGCGCACGCCCCGCCCAGCACGACCACCGAAAGGACGGCCACCGCCGTCGCGAGAACCGAGCGCATGGTGCACCTCCCTGGGAAAAATGCAAAAGGGCGCCCCGAAGGACGCCCCGTCGCGTGGGTCGATCACGTTGTGCTTCCCCGCCACTTCGTCGTGGCGTGTTCAGGGAACATCAATCATCGTGCCAGGATTTCAGGTGCCGAACGGCTTTGGAACTGCGGGTTTGGGCGTGCCCCCGGCTGGCGCCGGGGTCGGGCTTCGGCTCCGTAGGGCTGCAAACAACGCAGCCCAACGGAGTCGAGCCCGCGCAAACGGCCGCGCGGTCTCGCCCCTCCGGGCCGAAATCCCTCACGCGGGGTGAGCGCTGGCGTCCGCGGATTCCTGGATCGGGCTGAAACCCGGATCGCCGCGGGGTCGTAGGTTGCCCCTGTCGTCCCGATCCCCACCTCACTCCGAGCCATCCGACGATCATGCGCCAGACATACGGACCCGCCGCCGCGGCGGCGGGCCTCCTGCTCGCACTGCAAGCCCACGCGCAGGCCCCGCACCCGGGGCCCGCCCCGGCGCCGCCCCGGACGCTGGCGCAGGGCGTGGACGCCGCCGCCGCCCGCGCGATGCGCGCTCCCATCGTGGGCGTTTCCGTCGCGGTGGCCCGCGGCGACGACATCCTCCTGGAAAAGGGCTACGGCTTCGCGGACCGGGAGAACGGGCGGGCCGCGACCCGCGAGACCGTCTACGAGATCGGGTCCATCACCAAGCAGTTCACCGCGGCCGCGGTCCTGCGCCTGGCGGAGGAAGGGAAGCTGGGCCTGGACGACGGCATCGGGGACCACCTGCCGGAGCTGCGGGAGCGGGGCGCCGGGATCACGCTCCGGCACCTGCTGAGCCACACCTCCGGGCTGTCCTCGGCCTGGGCGGTCGCGGACCTGACCGCGCCGTCGTCGCCGCAGGTGGTGGTGGACAGCCTGGCCGCGCGCCCGGCGGAGTTCGCGCCGGGGGAGCGCTTCGCGTACAACAACAACGGCTACATCCTGCTGGGACGCGTGGTGGAGAAGGCGAGCGGAATGCCCTACCCGGAGTACCTGCGGACCCGCTTCCTCGGCCCCCTCGGGCTCGCGTCCATCGCCCCCTGCGACCGCTTCCCCGCCGGACGGCGGGCGAAGGGATACCAGCACCCGACGCGCGGGTCCACGCAGCCGGCCGCGGCGGCCACCCACCACCCCACGGTCACCTTTTCGGCCGGGAGCCTGTGCGCGACGGCGGGCGACCTGCTCCGCTGGGAGCGGGCGCTCGCGGCGGGGCGGGCGATCCGCCCGGAAAGCTTCCGCGCCATGACGGCCCGCACGGTCCTGAATTCCGGCCGGACCGCGGGCTACGGGATGGGGATGCAGGTGTCGGAGCTGGACGGACGCGCCGTCCTGGGCCACGGCGGCGGGCTCCCCGGCTTCATCACCGAAGCAAGCTACCTGCCGGCGGACAGCCTGACCGTGGTGGTCCTGACCAACGGGGTCTACGCGGGCCAGGTCGTCCGGCAGCTCTCGGAGGCGGTCGCGCGCGAGGCGCTCGGCCTCGCGCCGGTCGTCGTCGCGGACCTGGAGATGGACCGGGTGGAGCGGTCCCGCTTCGTGGGCACGTTCGACATGGGGCCGGCGAAGGTGGAGGTCTTCGAGCACGGCGACCACCTCCGCGCCCAGCCTACGGGACAGATCGCGACGCGCCTGCTCCACCAGGGCGACGGCACCTTCCGGGCGGAGCACGATCCGTCGCTGTACCTCCGCTTCCGCCTCGAGGGCGGGGTGGCGCGGGAGCTGACGATCGAGCACGCGGGCAGGAGCATGCCCCCGGCAAAGCGGGTTCCCTGACGTACCTCCTGGTACCCGCGCCGGCCGCCTGCCTCAGCCCTCGGCGACCGGCGTGGCGCTCAGGCTCTTCCACAGGTAGCGCGAGGCCAGCGTCCGGAACGGGCGCCACGGCTCCGCGATGCGCTCCAGCTCCTCCTTGCCCGGCCGCTCCGGCAGGCCGTACCAGCGCTGCGCGGCCACGCGGATCCCCAGGTCGTCCACGGGGAGCACGTCGGGGCGGTCCAGGCAGAACACCAGGATCATCTCGGCCGTCCAGCGCCCGATCCCCTTGACCCGCGTGAGCACGGCGATCACCTCCTCGTCGGGGAGCGCGGGGATCTCGTCGTGGCGCAGCGAGCCGTCCAGCCAGCGGGCGGCCACGTCGCGCACGTAGGCGGTCTTCGCGCGCGACAGGCCGGCGCCGCGCAGCGTCTCGTCGGGGAGGGCCAGCACCTCCTCCGGCGTGGGCGGACGGCCGCCCGCGCCCAGCGCGTGCAGCCGCCCCACGATGGTGGCTGCGGCCTTGACCGACAGCTGCTGGCTGGAGATGGCGTCCACCAGCGCCCACCACAGGTCGCGCTCCATCGAGATCTCGAACGTCCCCACGCGGTCGACGACGCCGCGCAGCACGGGGTCGGCGGCGCGGAGGTGCGCGACGGCCTCCGGGGCGGGGAGCACGACGTCGCGGCGGCGGGTGGTCAACGCGGGGCTCCGGGCGGGAAACGGGTCACGGGCGCTCTCCTGTGGAGGGGGCACGGGTTACAGGTGCTCGCGGAAGAAGGCGATCGCCGGGTCCGCGAAGTACTCGTGCCCGCCGGGCACGGTCCGGTCCACGAAGCGGGCGTCCGGTCCGAAGCGGCGGTACGCGCTCCGCAGCAGGGCAAGGAAGGCGGCGTTCTCCGGGCCCTCCTCCGTGCCGCGCACCAGGAGCATGGGGCGGGGAGCCACCAGCAGGAACGGGTCCTCGCGGGCGACGTGCCGGTTCGGCGTGTCGAAGAAGTGGCAGAGCACGTGCGGGAACCCGGGGTTGGCGTCCCGGTGGTACCCGTCGTGCGGCCCCACGCCGCCCTCGGTTCCCTGGGCGACCACCACGCGCAGCCTGGGGTCCACGGCGGCCAGGGCGACGCTCATCTCCCCGCCGAAGGACACGCCGGTGACCCCCATGCGCTCCGGGTCCACGGCGGGCTGCGCCTGGAGCCAGTCCACCATCCCCCGCAGGTCGCGCAGCAGGAACGCCTTGTACGAGCGGCCCGCCATCAGCGCGTTGTTGGCCGTGGTGAGGTGCTCGTTGCCGATGCGCAGCCCCAGGTAGCCGAACCCGCGCAGCTCGGGCGTGAAGGTGACGTACCCGGCGCGCGCCAGCCGGAGCGCGGCCTCGTGCTGGTACGACGGCGTGAGCCCCGCGGTCTCGATGATGCCGTTGCCGTGGCCGGAGATCACCAGGACGGCCGGGCGGCGGCCCGTGCCCGGCGGCACGAACAGGTAGCCGGGGAGCGGCGTGCCGTCGAACCCCGGGACCGCCACGAACGAGCGCGTCACTCCGCCCGGCAGCTTTGCCGTGCCCAGGACGCGGTGGACGGGGGGCGCCGCGCCGTCCCCGGCGCGGGCGCCGATCACCGCGCTGTCCAGGTAGCTGCGCATTTCCCGCTGCCACCGCGCCACCCCCTGCGCCGAGCCGAGCTCCGGGCGCGGGGCGCGCCGCTCGACCGCGCCCACCTGCCGCGCGAGGCTGGGGTCGCCGCTGGCGGTGAACGATTCGAACGGGGTGGGGAGCTGCTTCCAGCGGGCGGCGTTCCCGCTGAACCACCCGTGGCTCGCCTGGGTGTACCCGCCCGCGAAGAACAGCGCGGCTCCCAGGACGTGCGCGAGCACGACCGTGTAGACCCGCTCCCCGCTCCACCGGCGCTTGTCCGCCGGGGGCCGCCTCAGGAGCGGGAGGAGGAGGAGCACTTCCACCGCGGCCAGCCCCGCGGCCAGCATCCACTGCGAATTCGTCATTGCTGCGGTCGAGCGTCCTTGCCGGAGCTGCGCGAGTGGAGGCGGCCGGCGGCCAGCGGACGCCGGCGCACACCCCGCGTGAGGGATTACGGCCCGAAGGGGCGAGACCCGGCGGCGGTTTGCCGGGGCTCGACTCCGTTACGCACGGTTGTTTCGTGCGTTACGGAGCCGAAGCCCGACCCCGGCGCCAGCCGGGGGCACGCCCGAACCCGCAGTTCAAAGCCGTTTCGGCCAAAATGAGTGGTGCCAGGATGGCGGATGCGCCCGCCACAGTCAATGGGCGGCGAATCGCGGCGCAGGACCCGGGTGGCAGCGCACCGGGCGCGCGGCCCGCTCCTGCTCTCGCCGAAAAAGGGGACGGAGACCTTCGACGCCCGCCGGATTCTCCCATGCAGATCTCCCCCCGGGCGTATACCCGCCCGGGG